>CAITUY010000210.1 GCA_903895695.1 uncultured bacterium | reverse complement strand
CTGTCTCCGGCTGCCATTCCAGCCCCAACTCCACCCCGCCGCACTCCGTAACACCGCCTCAAAACTCCCCGCAACCCGCCGCTCCCGCTTTCCTTCCCACTCATCCTCTCTCATTCCTGCCAAAAGAATCAGCCATAACACTCGCCGATTTCGGTGAGGCTACGGTTGACAAGGCCCGGTGAACATGGGACTTTCTTGTCCGTTTGTTCCCGGACGGCGAGTGACGTCAGCGAATCGAAAGACCCCTAGATCGGAGCGAGGTGAGCTATGGAAGTCGGAGAGAGAAGGCAAATTCGTTGGTACGAACTGGTTTATGTGGTCGTGCTGCTCGCGCTGCTGGTCATGAGCGTGTTCTACATGAACCCGCATAAGGTCGTGGTCCTCGACGTCGACAGGGTTGTCAAGGAAGTCGGATTGGTCGAACGCATCGAGGCCGACCGCAAAAAGCTCGAGGTTTATACCCGCGGCCAGGCCATGGTAGCGGCCTACAACAGCCGCATGGCGACGCTTAAGCCGAAGCTCGATGAGGCCAAGACCCCGTCGGAAAAAGACAAGATCCAGGCCCAGATGAAGCAAGCCAACGAGATGTTCCAGCAGAACCTGGCTCCGATCCAGTCGGCCCTTCAGGCCCACGAGCAGAACGCCATCGCGACCTTTCGCCGTCGCGTGCAGCCGTTCATCGCCAAAATCGCCCAGAAGCGCCGGGCCGACATCGTGATCACCGGGCCGAGCGTGCTGTACGCGAACGTCGCCAAGGTCGACATCACGAGCGACGTCGTGGAAGCGAGCAAAGCTTTGTTTACCAAGGATCTCCCGCTCATCGACCCGGCGTTTACACCGCCCTCAGCGCGGGCAGCCGCGGCCGGGGCCAAGTAACGCAGGCCCGCCCGCGGAAGTCGTTGGCATGGAACGGCACCGGCGAGGCAAGGGGAAGCAGGCGCTTCTCGGGAACCACCAGAAATGCTGGGTCTGGGGGCGCAATGCAGTCCTTGAATGCCTCGCCGCCGGGCGCTGGTCCGTTCTTGATCTCCACCTTTCCTCGGCGCTCCCGCCTGCGGCGCTCGAGAGCGCCACAGCCCTGGCCCGGCAGGCAGGGTTGGTTGCCCGCGTAGAGCCGCCCGAGGAACTGGTGCGGCATTGCCATTCCGCCGAACACCAGGGCTACCTGGCGCGCATGGCGGAATACCCCTATGCGACTGAAGCGGTCGTGCTGCGCGAGGCGGGACCCGCCGCGGCGTTTGCGATCCTCGCCGGCGTGCAGGATCCCTTCAACTTCGGCGCCATGGTGCGATCGGCCGAAGTGTTCGGGCTGAACGGCGTGTTCATCGGCGAACACGGTCAGGTTGGCGTCACGAGCATGGTGGCGCGCAGTTCGGCAGGGGCCGTCAACCGGGTTCCCATCGTTCGCGTGCCAGTCCTGGAAGAACTGGCCGCCCGTCTGGCGAAACAGGGCGTGCGGCTCGTGGCGGCCAGCGAGAAGGCTGACGATCCGTTGACGGCCTGCGACTTCAGGGGCCCGGTCGCGGTCGTGATCGGCAACGAAGGCGTTGGAATCCGGCCCGCCCTGCTGGCGGCGTGTCACGCGACCGTGACGATTCCCCAGAGCGGCCGGATCGGCTCGCTGAATGCCGCGGTCGCTGCCTCCATCTTCTTCTATGAGATCTGCCGGCAACGGTGCGCGTCGGACCTGTCGCTTGATTCAGGGGCGGGTCGCGTGTAGTGTCTGGTCTCAGGGCGTTTCTACGGGCGTCCGCAATGCGGGAGGGCAGGGCAATGGCGGAGACAAAGCAGGCAGGGCTCAAGAGTTCGTTCGATCTGGCCATGGAGCGCATGGCGCAACGCGGCGAGGGTATCGCCTCGCTCAGCCCCGAGAAGAAGGAGGCGCTGGCCGAGATCGGTCGCCAGACCCAGGCCAAGATCGCCGAGGTGGAAATCCTTTTCGAGAAGAAACTGGTCGAGGCCCGGGCGGGCAATGATGCCGAGAAAACGGCGAAGCTCGTGGAAGAGAAGCGCACCGCGATCCTTCGCATCCAGTCACGGGACGAGGACGAGCGGCGCAAGGTGAGGGGCGCTTAGCCACGGGAGACGATCGCCGGCATGCGCATCCTGGTAGTCAAACTCAGTTCCCTCGGCGACCTCATGCACGCCCTGCCGGCCGTCCACAACCTGAAGGTGGGGTTGTCGGCGGAAGTCGACTGGGTGACGCAGCCGGAATACGTCGACCTGGCGCGCTGCTTCGAGGATGTTGCCAACGTGATCCCGTTCCCGCGCCGCGAGCCGTTTGCGAAAGGCGTGGAGTTCGTGCGCCGGCTGCGGCTGCGGCGGTATGATCTTGTGATCGATTTCCAGGGCCTGTTGAAGAGTGCCCTGATCTGCGGGCTCGCCAGGGCGCGGCGTATCCTGGGACCGTCATTCCGGCGCGAAGGAACGGGCCTGCTTTATCACGCGGTGGCCGGGCCGCGAAACAAGGAGCGGCACGCGGTGGAGGAGAATCTGGACGTCGTCCGGTTTCTCGGGCTTGACGTCCTGCCCGCGGCGTTTCCGCTGCGCGTGACGAAGCCGGCCGGACTGGCCGCGCACCCGCGGGTGGCGGTATTGCCGATCTCGCGCCACGCGAACAAGAATTGGCCGGAAGAACGCTTCATGGAGGTGGTGCGGTGGCTGCGGCGCGAGCGCGGCGCGCAGGTCTTCTGCCTGGGTGGGAAGGCGGACCAGGCCGTTTGCGACGAGATCGTGCGGGCGGTCAACACGGACAGCGGAGGGCCGCCGGTGACCGATCTCGCGGGGCGTACAAGCCTGGTGGACATGGCCGGCCTGCTGGGAGGCATGGACTTGGTGATCGGCAACGATTCCGGGCCGATCCACGTCGCGGCTGCGCTGGGCGTGCCGGTGCTGGCCATTTTCGGACCAACCGACCCTCGCCGGACCGGCCCTTATGGCGACCGCCACCGGGTGGTAGTCGGCGGCGAGGGATGCCGACCGTGTCATCGCCGGGAGTGTGTCCACGTGACGCCGCATTGCCTGGATAAGTTGACCGTCGACCGAGTGCTGGAGGCCGCCGGGGCGATGCTGGAGAATCGAGTGGCGGGAGGCGCGGGGACGCCTTGATGCCGCGGATTGTTTCTATACGGGAAATCGACATGGGAAACCAGGAATCCAAACAATGGCGGGCGCTGGCACGGTGGGGCCGGCTGCTGGCGCTGGGCCTCGCCGTGGGCTGGGGGGCCGTCGGTTGCACGGAGCGGACGCAGTCGGCCGATGACGTCGAACGCGAGCACCCGATGATGAAGGCTGCCCAGGAAAAGGAGCGCAGCGGCGATGAGGCCGCCGCCATCAGCATCTACAAGTCGCTGACCGCGCAAAACCCCGATATGGCCCGCCCGCACCTGGCCCTGGCATTCCTGATGGACAAGCCGGGACGGGACCCGGCTTGTGCCATCTATCACTACCAGCGCTACCTCGAACTGCGGCCGGATTCGGAGAAGGGCGAAATGCTGGGGGCGCGCATCCGTCAGGCCAAGGTCCAACTGATCAGCACGGTGTTTCCAAGCGTTTCCAACCTGTCCGAGCGTTTGCTCATCGAGGAGCGCGAGAACGAGCTGCTTAAGGTCAGGGGTTCGAATCTCGCGGCCCAGGTCCAGTACCAGAAGGCGATCGTCGAAAAGCTGCGGGCCCAGGCCACCGCGATCGAAGCTGCAGAGCGTGAGGCGATCGAGGGCGTGCACCCGCCACCCGCGGGCATCCGGCCGGTCGTCCGCACGGTGTTGGTGGAGAAGGGCGATACGCTGATCAAACTGGCGTCGCGGATCTACGGCGACGGTTCGCGGTGGAAAGCCATCCTGGATGCGAATCGCAACGTGCTTCGCAACAAGGACGACGTGCGCCCCGGCCAGTTGCTCGTGCTGCCGTAGCGGGCAGCGGCCCATTTCGGCGTCCCGCGACGCAAGGTCGCGGGGATGTTGAACAACCGGGGATGCGGCGGTGGGCGAGGATATGCTTGAACTAGGTCTTGCCGGGTGCTAGCGTTTGCGGCCTACAAGCCCCCCGGCGGGTACGGTGGAGTTCCGGGTGGGTTCAGGAATCGGAGGTGGTTATGGGCGGAACAGATTTCTTCGACAACGACCTGTCGCAACGGCGTGGGACGATCAAGAACGCCACGATCACTCCTGGCGCGACCGAAACCGGCAGCGCCACCAAACATGACGATTTCTCGACCCGGCCCTTGGCCGATCTGAACCTGACGCGCATGGCGCGGCACCGCGAAGAAGTCAACACCCAGGTCGCCACGGCCAAGGTGGAGATCGAGCGCCTCCGCCGCAAGCAGGGCGATCTCGAACGCGAGAAGCAAGTCATGGAGGACTTGCTCGAGAAGCAGGGCCAGTACGAACGCGGCAAGCAGGAACTGATCGACAAGCTCTCCGAGAGCATCATGTCCCTGCAGAAACTTGAGGAGCATGCCTCGCGGCAGACGGAAATCTACTCGGCGAATCGCAACCGGTTCGCGCAGCTTCTGGAAGAACTCCAGCGGCTCGACGACTCCGGCTGGACCGACGAGATCTTCCGCGAGGAGCTGAACAAGGCCGTTGTTCAAATCGACGGCGCCCGCAAGGAATTCGTCAAGGCCCAGGCGGCCGTCGAAGCCGTGGGCGGCCCCGCGGCGCTGTTTGACGAAACGCGCCCCCGGGCCTCCTTCCAGGACGATCTCGAAGCGTCCGGAACGCGAACGTTCGGAGAATGGATCAAGATCGGGCTGGCGGTCAGTCTTCCGCTGATCGTCGCGCTCGTGGTAATGCTGGTTGTTCTCTACGTACGAGGGTCGGGGCGCTGATCCACCCGGGCCCGGATCGATCCATGAAGCGAGTCCCGCCCAAGAACGCGAAACTGCAGGAACGCATTGCGGCCTTGCAGCGTGAACTCGCCCGGGTGGAGGGCACAATCGAGGAACTCGATCATGCCGTCCAGACTCCCGACCGCGAGTCGGCCGTGGCCCGCTTGCGGGAACTGACGGCGCCGCCGCGCGAAGCCGCACCCCCGAAGCCATCGCCGTCCCAGGCGGCCCCGGTCCGCGACGAACCGCCGACGGCGGAGGAATTGGAGGCCGGCCTTCCCAAGATCGCGCGCGACCGGCGATTCGCCAGCTACTTTGTCACCGGCAGCCTTCAGTCCGTCCGGCCCCTGCGCACCGAACGGCGGCTCCAGCGCAACAAGGCCATCCTCATGGTCATTATCGCGGCCGTGCTGCTGTACGGCGTGATCAGCCTGTTGTTCTAACCGGCGTTGGAGGCCGGCGCGGCCTTACGGCGTGTCCCGGCAAAAGGCGAAAGACAGGCGGTCCTTGCGCGCCATGGGACGCATGCCCCTGACTTCTTTCAGCGTCGTTCCCATGCCGTTCTTGAACAGGACGTCGAAGCTCACCAAGTTGGCCGGGCAGGGAACGCGGGCGACCGCAAGGCGCGAGGGCAGCGTTTGCCAGCGGCGCGTATCCGGCGCCTCCAAGCCGAACAGCAGCATCGCCGCCAGCATGCCAAGGCCCGAATCCTGCTTTTCGGCCACAACGGCGAGTGCTCCCTTGACGGCGACCCGCGCCACCGTCTTCGCCGTGCGCCTGGCCGCGGTGCGTTGATCGCTTTCCCACTTGAGCTGTTCCACGTGCCCGAGTGTCCGGCTCACGCCGAGCACCCGGCCGTCGCAGACGATTTCGGCATAGTCGGCCGTCGGGGCCCAGGCCATGCCGTCGATATCCACCAGGCAGACGAGTTCGCACGGCGGGCCGAGAATCGCGGCCGGACTGGCGGCCGCGGCCCCGGTGGGAGACCCGAAGCGGCCGGTTGCGGGATTGAGGCCCAGGGTCGGATCCAATTGCGCGGCCATCCGGTACTGGAATTCGGCGCCCCCGGCATCGCCGCTGAGTTCGAGGCACAGTCCGACCATGTACCGGCTGTAAGGGTCATCCGGGAACCCGTCCAGGTTCTCCAGCACGCGCAGGGCATTCAGGGCCTCCACGGCGGCATCATCCCACAGTCCGCGCGCAAGGTAGTTGCGGGCATTAAAGATGCGAAGCAGCGCGCGTTCGTAGGGATAGCCCCGAAAGGCCAGCACGTTGTCGTTGACGACGAGGCTGGCGCCGGCCTTGCTTACGCTGTGGGTTTCGAGTTTCTCCTCGGCCTTGGCGGCCTGCAGCCAGTCGTGCGCGCTGCCGTCGTAGTCGTGGCGCAGATGGCGCACCATGCCGCGCTCCATGAGGTAGAGGACCAAGTCCTTGTCCTCGGGAATGGAGGCGAGGCTGGTATCGGCCGCTGCGAGTTCGCCGCCATAGAACTGGCGCCGCGCCTGGTCGAGCGGCGGCGTGGCGCACCCGACCCCCAGCAGGCCCAGCGCAAGGCCGCAGAGAACCGATCTGACGACGGCGTGGCGCATGCTCGAGTTCCCGCCGCGGAGGCGGCAAACCGCAGGGTTACCAGCCGATAATCGGCTTGCTTCCGCCGCGCGCGCGTTCCTTCTGCGTCGTCCAGGCAATCAAGCCGGTTTCCAGGTCGGTGAGTTCCATGGTGAGCTGGTAGTAGACTTCCTCCTGCTTGGACAGTCGCACCTGGCGGGGCGATTCCTTGCGGATTTCGACCAACGAGCCCGTCAACATGTACTTAGCCCCCAGCTGCTTGCCGATCGCCACGCGGGTTTCGGGCGTGCAGTTCGCCAACTGGTATCCTTGTTCCTTGAGGAGGGTATCGCGTTGGGCTTCGTTCACGAAGTTGGCCTTGCCCGAGTTGATGATGACCGTGCGCATCGTATCGGTGATGGCCTTAGTGTCGATATGGGTGCTGGTCCGGTTCTGAATGCCCATGACCACGAGGATCGGCTTGTTGGCCTCCTTCTTGATCAACTCCGATGAAACGATATCATCGCCCACGCTATTGCCGAGCCAGCGGAGGTCGCCGAAATCGTAGCCGGTGTCCATGGGTTTGGCCGTGGCCACATCGACCGGCGCGACCGACGAACGGAACGCCGAGCATCCCGACGCCAGGATAAAACCGATTCCCAGAACTGTCATTCCCACGCGAACGATTGATTTGCGAATTGTCATGGTGCCCTCCCTGCGCGCCGGTGTGGCGCACGAAACTGCCCGTATGATAGGCATGACGGTGCGGCGGTCACAACTGAAAACGGCAGACGCCAACGCGATTGTCTTTGGCGTCGCCGACGGTTACACTCCCCGCCCGGCGTCCGCTGCAGAGGCCGTGGATCGCCGGGGTTGTCATGCGCATACAGGTTCAGCAAGTCAGCGTTCCACTCGGCTATGATACGGCCGCCCTGCAGCAGCGGGTCAGCGACCGCGTCGCGTGTCTGCCGTCGCAGATCTCGAATGTGACTGTTGTCCGGCGGTCGCTGGATGCGCGTCCCCGTAACCCGGCCCCGGTCTATGTCGTGACCGCGGAGGCTGACCTGGCTCTGGATGCCCTGCCGCAAAACGCCCGCCAGCCGGGCATCGAATGCCTGCCCGAGGGCGGCGGCGTACCCGAGGAACGGCAGGTTCTGCCGCATGCCGGCGAGCCGCGGCCGATTGTTGTGGGTGCGGGGCCCGCCGGGCTGCTGGCCGCTCACACGCTGGCCCTGGCCGGGGCGCGACCGATTCTTATTGAGCGCGGCGAGGATGCCTGCAGCCGCGCCCCAAAGGTGGCCCGATTCTGGCGGGACGGCGCGCTCGACCCGGAGAGCAACGTGCTTTATGGCGAGGGGGGCGCCGGCCTGTTCTCGGATGGCAAGCTTACCGCTCGCAGCAAGGAACGGGGGCGGATCCGGGAGTTCATGCGGTTGCTCCACGGCTGCGGGGCGGATGAGAGCGTACTGATCGATGCCGAACCGCACGTGGGCAGCGACCGGCTGCTCACGGTTGTTCCGCGCCTGCGGGAACGCATCGTGGAGGCCGGTGGCGAGGTGCGTTTCCTGTCGCGCCTTGAAACGGTGATCATCCGGGACGGACGCCTGCAGGCCGTGGTGGTGAACGGCCAGGAACTAGCCTGCGAGCACTGCATCCTGGCTGTCGGCCATAGTGCCCGCGATGTTTACGAGGCGTTGGCCGCGGCAGGGGTTGCGCTGTCGGCCAAGCCATTCGCCGTCGGCGTGCGACTAGAGCTGCCTCAAGCCGCCATCGACCGGGCCCAGTACGGCCGGTTTGCCGGGAATCCCCTGCTCGGCGCGGCCAGTTTCCGGCTGACCCGGCGGGCGGAACCCGGCGTTCGCGCCTGCTACAGCTTCTGCATGTGCCCCGGCGGCACGGTGATCGCCTGCGCTTCGGAACCCGGCCTGTTCACGACGAACGGCATGAGCTACTCGAAGCGGTCACTGCCCAAGGGCAATGCCGCCTTTTTGGTCCCTGTGGATCTCGCGGACTATCCCGCACACCCGGTGTCGGCCCTGGCGGGCGTGGCTTTTCAGCGCGTGCTGGAGTGCAAAGCTTTTGCCGCGGCGGGGGGGCGCTATGCCGTTCCCGCGGTCCGCCTCGTCGACTTCCTGGCCCGCCGCTGTTCCGCCGAACTGCCGGCGGATTGCTCCTGCAGTCCGGTTGTGCCGGTCGAGTTCCGGGACCTGCTGCCGGAACCCGTAACCCACACGCTGGAGCGCGTCCTCGCGCCCATGCTGAAGGAGTTGAACGGGGTACGGCTCGATAACGCCGTTCTCTATGCCCCGGAAACGCGGAGTTCCAGCCCCGTGTGGATGGTGCGCGAGCCGGATGGCGCCTCGGCCGGAACGCGCGGCCTGTATCCGGCGGGCGAAGGCGCCGGCTATGCGGGCGGCATCGTCAGTTCTGCGCTCGACGGCATGCGGGCGGCGGAGCACGTCCTCGCTGCCCTGGCCGCCGGGAGCTGATGTGACGCGCTTGCCGAGGCGACGGATAGTTGGCATGCTCCCGTTGCGCGGCTATTCCGCGGATTTGTCAACAACGTACCGGGAGCCACTGCCATGAAGTTGACGCCGTCAAGAGGTGGCGTTTTCGTTGCTTTGTGCGCGACGTGCGCGTGCGCCGCGATGGACGCCGCGAAGCCCGTCGCCGGCTCCGGGTTCTTCTTCAAGGATGGCGACAGGGTCGCGATCATGGGCGACAGCATCACGGAGCAGCTTCTCTACAGTGGCTATCTCGAAACGTGGGTCGTGACGCGTTTCCTCTCCTGGACGATTACTTTCCGTAATGTCGGCATCAACGGCGACATCGCGCCGGGCGGCAATAACCGGTTCAAGCGGGACGTCCTGTCCGGCAATGCCACGGCGCTGACGGTCGATTTCGGCATGAACGATGGTGCCTACGGCCCGTTCAACGAAAGCCGCTTCAAGACCTACATGGCCGGATTGCAGGGAATCGCCGACCAGGCGCGCAGCAACAACATCCGTGTCGCCTGGGTGACGCCGCAACCCGTGGACAAGAAGGAGGACGGGCCGGCCCTTGAAGGCTACGCCGCGACACTGGAAAAGTACTCCGCGGGTGTGAAAGCGATCGCGGAGACGAATGCGGGCGCTTTTGCGGACCAGTTCCACCCTTATCTCGACATCTTAAACAAGGTCAGGGCCAATAGTCCCACCAACCGGGTCATGGGCGGAGACGTCGTCCATCCCGGACCTCCCGGCCAGGCGCTCATGGCATCATCGATCCTCAAGGGGCTTGGTTTCCCGTCATTGGTTTCCGCGGCCGAGATCGATGCCGGGAAGCTCGTCGTCACGAAGGCGGACCACTGCCAGATCGCCGAGCTCGGCAGCGGGACGAACGGCGGGATCGTCTTTACGCGCCAGGACGCGGCGCTGCCGTACTTCCCTGAGCAAGCGGCGTCGATCCTCAATTGGACGCCCATGATTGACGACATGAACAGGTACCTGCTCAAAGTGACGGGGTTGAAGCCGGGCAAATACGACGTGGTGCTTGGCGGGAAGCCGATTGCCCAGTATGCCGACACGGCGCTGGCCGAAGGCGTCAACCTGGCGGAACCCGCGCTGGCCAAGGGCCCCGTTGCCGACCAGGTCAGGGCGATTGCCGGCGCCGTGCGTGCCAAGAACCAATACTTCCATGACAGAATATTCCGGGGCCTCGTGCTGGCCAGCACCGCTATTCCCGATTTTGTCGAGAATCGGACCAACATGCTGGCCCAGATCGAGGCCGAGCGCGAACAGGCTATTTCGAAGCAGGCCGAAGGGCTGCGCAAGCAGGAGGACGCGGTCAAGGCCACCCTGGTGATCAAGCCGCACCGCGTCGAAATCGTTCCCGCCGCGATGCCTGAGGCCGAGCCGGTACAGACGAACAAGGCGCCTTGAAAGTGGCGGCCAGGCCGTCTTTGTCCTTGCCGTTGCCCACGAGCCGGCTACACTGCGCTGCACCATCGAGTTGGGGTGGGTGAGGGTCGCCCGGACGACCTACATTTTTGAAAGGCGGGGTGCGTTGGTTTGACGTTTATGTTTCGGCCATCGAGGTGGATCGAAAAGATGGCGATTATAACGTGTTGGTTATAAACCGGTTGTCATTGGCCTCCAAATCGGTGGCACGCCTGATGCTGAAGACGCGCCCAGTCACTGGAGGGAGCGGCGATCTGGGGGGGGCTGCGGACTGAAGCCGGCGATGAGTGGATTGAACGAGTGGCTCAAAACAAGGCTAAGGAGTGGGAATGAACTGTTGCACTGAAGAGGAGACCATGCAGAGCATACCGGAAATGTTTGCGTCGAACGTGTTCAACGACGGCGTAATGCGCGCCCGTCTTCCGAAGAACGTCTACAAGAAGCTGCGCGCGACGATCGACGAGTGCAAGGAGCTGGATCCTTCCATCGCCGACGTGGTCGCCAATGCCATGAAAGACTGGGCGTTGGAGAAGGGCGCGACGCACTACTGTCACTGGTTCCAGCCGATGACGGGGATTACGGCCGAGAAGCACGATGCGTTCATTTCGCCGACCAACGACGGCCGCATCATGATGGAATTCAGCGGCAAAGAGCTGACGCAGGGCGAGCCCGATGCCTCATCGTTTCCGTCCGGCGGCATTCGTGCCACGTTTGAAGCCCGTGGTTACACGGTCTGGGATTGCACCTCGCCGGTCTTTATCAAGACCGACGGCTGCAACACGACGCTCTTCATCCCCACGACCTTCGCTTCCTACACGGGCGAGGCGCTGGACAAAAAGACGCCGCTGCTGCGGTCGATGCAGGCCCTGAACAAGGAAGCCGTGCGGGTATTGCGCGTGCTGGGCAATCATCACAGCAAGCGCGTCACCGCGACGCTGGGCGGCGAGCAGGAATACTTCCTGATCGACCGGCAGTTTGTCGAAAAGCGGGCCGATCTGCGGTTCACCGGGCGCACGCTTTTCGGGGCGCCGCCGCCCAAGGGCCAGGAACTGGAAGATCAGTATTTCGGCTCCCTGCACGAACGCGTGGCTTCATTCATGGCCAGCCTCAACGAAGAACTGTGGAAACTCGGCGTGCTGGCCAAGACGCAGCATAACGAGGTGGCCCCGGCCCAGCACGAAATCGCGCCGGTTTACGCCACGGTCAACATCGGCGTCGACCACAACCAGTTGACCATGGAACTGATGCAGCGCGTGGCGCGCAAGCACGACTTTGTGTGCCTGCTGCACGAGAAGCCCTTCGCGGGCGTCAACGGCTCCGGCAAACACAACAACTGGGCCATCGGCACCGACGACGGCGTCAACCTGTTGAACCCCGGCAACACGCCGCACGACAACATGCAGTTCCTGGTGTTCCTGTTCGCCGTGATCCGCGCGGTGCACAAGTACTCCACGCTGCTGCGCGCGACCGTGGCGACCCCGGGCAACGACCACCGCCTTGGCGCCAACGAAGCGCCACCGGCGATTGTGTCGATCTTCCTGGGCGAGCAGCTCACGGATATCTACAACCAGCTCAAGAAGGGCGCGGCCAGTCGCTCGAAGCAGGGCGGCGTGTTGAAACTCGGCGTGACGCACCTGCCCGAAATCCCCAAGGATACCACGGACCGCAACCGGACCTCGCCGTTCGCCTTCACGGGCAACAAGTTCGAGTTCCGCATGGTCGGCTCGTCGCAGTCCCTGTCCGGGCCGAACTTCGTGCTGAACACGATCGTGGCCGAGACGTTGTCCGAGATCGCCGACCACCTGGAAGGCGCCAAGGACGTGAACGCCAAGGTGCAGGCCTTGTTGCAGAAGTACGCCAAGGAACACGAAGCGATCCTGTACAACGGCGACAACTACACCGAGGCGTGGGCCAAGGAGGCCGCCAAGCGCGGGTTGCCGAACATCCGGAACAGCGTTGACAGCATCAACACGATGATGGACGAGGAGAACGTCAAGGTCCTGATCAAGCACGGCACGCTGCCGAAAGGCGAGATCACGGCCCGGCACGAGATCCTGCTCGATAACTACGTCAAGACCATCAACATCGAAGCCAGGACGATGCTGTACCTGGCCGGTCGCGAGATTCTGCCGGCGGTCATGGGCTATGCGGCGGACCTGGCGGACGGCATTGGCGCGGTCAAGGCGGCAGGTGTCGCCCCTGAGGCCCAGGTGAAGCTCCTGAAGACAGTCAATGGCGCGGCCGC
Source organism: uncultured bacterium (assembly GCA_903895695.1). Lineage (GTDB taxonomy): Bacteria > Verrucomicrobiota > Kiritimatiellia > CAIKKV01 > CAITUY01 > CAITUY01. Next base: position 66,764 of record CAITUY010000210.1, on the reverse strand, counting down.
CGGGATGAGCCAGGCCATGGACGCGCTCACGGACGCGATGGCCAAGGCCGCCTCCGAGGGGCACATGCCCGAGAGGGCCGCGGCTTACCGCGACCTGGTGGTTCCCGCCATGGCGGCGCTACGCAAGGTGTCTGACGGGATCGAGCCGGTGATCGGCGTCGATCGCTGGCCGCTGCCGACTTACGCCGACATGCTCTTCTCCCGCTAATCGGAGCTACGCAAGACTGATGCAGCCCCCGCCGGACCTACGGCGGGGGCTGTTTTGCAGGAGGGCGGAACTGCTGCGGGCGTGCATCGACCGCAGCCGGAACCGCGTTGTAATCATGAGAACCCGGCCCGAGGGCGACCATTTCGATTGCGGTGACCGCCTGACCTCCGTATAATCCTACCCCCGTTATGGAACAGCATACCCAGACGACGAAGAGCGGCCTCCCGGTAGCCCAGGGCTTGTACGATCCTGCCCAGGAGCATGACAGTTGCGGGGTGGGGTTCCTCGCCAATATCGACGGCGTGGCCTCGCACAAGATCGTTTCCGACGCCGTGGAGGTGCTGAAGAATCTGCTCCACCGCGGCGCGGTTGGGGGCGACCTGACGACCGGCGATGGCGCCGGCATCCTCATCCAGGTTCCCGACGCTTTCTTCCGCCGCGAATGCGAGGCGCTGAAGTTCACACTGCCGCCCGAGCGCGAGTATGGCGTGGCGATGGCGTTCATGCCGCGGAGCGCCGGGCGCCGGAGCTGCCAGGCGGCATTCGAGGCCGTCACGGCGGAAGAAGGGCTGGCCTTCCTGGGGTGGCGCGAGGTGCCGACCCACGGCAGCATTCTCGGCGAAAAAGCGCGCAAGGATGAGCCGCTCGTCATGCAGGGCTTTGTGCACGGCAAGGGACTCAAGGGCGCGGACTTGGATCGAAAGCTCTACGCGGTTCGCAAGCAGGTCATGCGCCGCGCGGGCGAGGTACTTGGCCCCAACGACCGCTTCTATATCGCGAGCCTTTCCTGCCGCACCATTACCTACAAGGGCATGCTCATGGGCGGCCAGGTGTCGGGCTTCTACGCGGATTTGAACGACCCCGGGCTGGCGAGCGCCGTGGCCGTGCTGCACCAGCGCTATAGCACCAATACGTTCCCCTCCTGGGAGCTTTCGCAGCCCTTCCGCTATCTTGCGCACAACGGCGAAATCAACACATTGCGCGGCAACGTCAACCAGATGGCATCCCGCGAGACTCGGCTGGAATCGCCGTTGTTCGGCGACGATCTGGCCAAGCTGATCCCGATCATCGACCCGAACGGAAGCGATTCCGCCTGCCTCGACAATGCCCTGGAACTGCTCACGCTCGGCGGCCGCACGCTGCCGCACGCAATGATGATGCTCATCCCGGAAGCCTGGGGTCCCAAGTACCCGATGGGGCCGGACCAGCGCGGGTTCTTCGAGTATCACTCGGGCCTGATGGAGCCCTGGGACGGGCCGGCGACCGTGGCCTTCACGGACGGCAATGTGGTCGGCACGCTCCTGGACCGGAACGGCTTGCGCCCGGCGCGGTACACGATCACAAAGGACAACTTCATCGTGATGGCTTCCGAGGCCGGCGTGCTGGACATCCCGCCCGAACGCGTGGCCGAGAAGGGCGCGCTGCGGCCCGGCCAGATGCTGCTCGTGGAACTCGACCGGCAGCGCGTGCTGAAGGATGGCGCGGTCAAGGGGCAGGTGGCGCGCCGCCAGCCGTACCGCCGGTGGGTCGAGGAGAACAAGGTCACCGTGCAGGGGCTGTCCGAGGCCATCGCGCCGGTCACCCCCGACGCGGCGACGCTGCCGGGCCGGCAGACGCTGTTCGGTTACTCGCGCGAGGACCTGCAGGTCGTGCTCGAGCCGATGGCCGCCAAGGCGCATGAGCCGGTCGGCTCCATGGGCACCGACGTGCCGCTGGCCGTGTTTTCCGAGAAGCCGCAACTGCTTTTCGCCTATTTCAAACAACTCTTCGCCCAGGTCACGAACCCGCCGATCGACCCGATCCGCGAGGAACTCGTGATGTCGTTGATGACTTTCATCGGCAATCCGCCGAACATCCTGAGCGAGGTTCCCCACCATGCGCGCCTGATCAAGCTGCGCCACCCGTTCCTGTCGAATGAGGACGTGGAACGCATCCGCGGGCTGCGGCTAAAGGATTTCGGGACGTGCACGCTGGCCACCGGTTTTGCGGGGCAGGGCGGTGGCGACGTGCTGCAGGCGGCCCTGGAGCACCTGTGCGCCCAGGCGGAGGCCGCCGTCAAGGCCGGCAACAACATCATCGTGCTGAGCGACCGGCAGTTGCCTGCCGACCAGGCGCCGATCCCGAGCCTGCTGGCCGTCGCGGCCGTGCACCGGCACCTGATCCGCGCGGGCGTGAGAACCAGCGTGGGCTTGATTGTGGAGTCGGGCGAGCCGCGCGAAGTCATGCACATGGCCCTGCTGCTCGGGTACGGGGCCACGGCCATCCACCCCTACCTGGCGTTCGAATCGATCGCCGACCTCGCTCTCCGCAAGGATCTCAGCGTGGACATCGGCGTGGCGAAGGCGCTGGAAAACTACGTGGGTGCGCTGTGCGAGGGCCTGCGCAAGATCATGTCCAAGATGGGCATCTCGACCTTGCGCAGTTACCGCAGCGCCCAGGTGTTCGAGGCCGTGGGCTTGAACGCCAGCGTGACCGACCGGTATTTCGAGGGGACGATTTCGCGCGTCGAGGGGGTGGGGCTGGACGTCATCGCGGCCGAGACCGGCGCCCGTTACCGGGCGGCCGTCGCGTCGTCACAGGCGTCGTCCTGCATTCTGCCAAGCGGTGGGTTCTACCGCTGGCGGCACGACGGCGAGCGGCACCTGTGGACCACGGACTCGATCGCCAAGCTGCAGCAGGCCACGCGCCAGAACGACGTGAAGGCCTACCGCGAGTACGCGAAGCTCATCAACGACCAGTCCGCGAAACAGTTCACGCTGCGCGGCACGTTCCGGTTCAAACCGACGACCGCCATCCCGGTCGAGCAGGTCGAGCCGGTGGAATCCATCATGAAACGTTTCGTGACCGGCGCCATGTCGTTCGGCTCGATCAGCCGCGAGGCTCACGAGACCATGGCGATCGCCATGAACCGCCTCGGCGCCATGAGCAACAGCGGTGAGGGCGGCGAGGACCCCGCGCGTTACCAGCCGCTGCCGAACGGCGACAGCCGCTCCAGCGCCGTGAAGCAGATCGCGAGCGGCCGCTTCGGCGTGACCGCGGAATACTGCGTCAATGCGCGCGAGCTGCAGATCAAGATCGCGCAGGGCGCCAAGCCCGGCGAGGGGGGGCAGTTGCCCGGCCACAAGGTGAACGAGGAGATCGCGAAGACCCGCCATTCCACGCCCGGCGTCACGCTGATTTCCCCGCCGCCGCACCATGACATTTACTCGATCGAGGACATCAAGCAGCTCATCTACGACCTCAAAAACATCAACACCGACGCCCGCATATCCGTGAAGCTGGTCTCCGAGCTCGGGGTGGGCACGATCGCGGCCGGCGTGGCCAAGGCCAAGGCCGACATGGTGCTCATCAGCGGGTACGACGGCGGCACCGGCGCTTCGCCGCTTTCCTCCATCCGGCACGCCGGCGCCCCCTGGGAGCTGGGCCTGGCCGAAGCCCAGCAGACGCTCGTGCTCAACGACCTGCGCGGCTTCGTACGGCTGCAGACCGACGGGCAGATCAAGACCGGGCGCGACGTCGTCATCGCCGCCATGCTCGGGGCGGAGGAGTACGGGTTTGCCACAACGGCGCTGGTCGTGCTGGGCTGCGTGATGATGCGCAAGTGCCACAACAACACGTGCCCGGTGGGGGTGGCGACCCAGGACCCGAACTTGCGCAAGTTGTTTTCGGGCCGGCCCGAGTACCTCCAGAATTTCTTCCGGTTCATCGCCGGGGAGGTTCGCGAATACCTGGCGCAGCTTGGCGTGCGGACCCTGGACGACCTGGTCGGCCGTTCGGATCTGCTTGAAATGAACGACGCCATCACGTTTTGGAAGGCGAAGGGACTCGACCTGTCGAAGATCCTGTACCGGCCCGAGACGAAGGCGCCCCGGCGCCGCATGCATGAGCAGGACCACGAGTTGGACCAGGCCCTGGACTTGCAGATTATTCCCAAGGTCAAGTCAGCCATTGACACCCGGACGCCCGTGACGCTGGAGTTCCCCATCCGCAACGTCAACCGGACGGTCGGGACGATGATTTCCGGCCTGGTGGCGCGCCGTTATGGGCACGCCGGCCTGCCGGATAATACGATCAACCTGACGTTCCGGGGCTCGGCGGGCCAGAGTTTCGGCGCCTGGTGCGCGCGGGGCATTACTCTGACGCTGGAGGGCGAGGCTAACGATTACCTCGGGAAGGGGCTCTCGGGCGGCCGGATCGTGGTAAAGCCGTTCCGCGGCGCCGCCTATGAAGCCGAGAACAATATCATGGCGGGGAACGTGCTGCTGTACGGGGCCACGTGCGGCGAAGTCTTCATCAACGGCCGGGTCGGCGAACGCTTCGCGATCCGCAACAGCGGCGCCACCGCGGTCGTCGAGGGAGTGGGCGACCACGGGTGCGAGTACATGACGGGCGGCCGCGTGGTCGTGCTCGGCCGCACCGGCGTGAATTTCGGCGCCGGCATGAGCGGCGGGCTCGCCTACGTCCTCGACCAGGACCGGATTTTCGACAGCCGCTGCAACCTGGACATGGTGGACCTGGAACTGGTGGTCAGCCGGCGGGACGTCGCCGAACTGCGGGGCCTGCTCGAACGGCACGTGGCACTGACCGGGAGTCACAAGGCCAAGTGGGTACTCGGCAACTGGGATGACTGCCTGCCGTTCTTCGTGAAGGTGTTCCCGATGGAGTACCGCCGCGTGCTCGGCCAGATGATGCGCGAAGACGAAGAGACCGAGAGAGCTGAGGTTGTGCATGGGTAAGCTGACCGGCTTTATGGACTATGGTCGCAAGGACCCGGGGTATCGCCCCGTGGGCGAGCGCACTCACGACTTCAAGGCCGTGGAGTTGCGTTTGACGGCCGAGGAACTCGTGGAACAGGCGGCCCGCTGCATGGATTGCGGCACCCCGTTCTGTCACGGGTGCGGCTGCCCGCTGAATAATATCGTCCCGGAATGGAACGACCTGGTCTACCGCGGCAAGTGGCAGGAGGCGCTCGACCTGCTGCTGGCCACGGACAATTTCCCGGAGTTTACCGGGCGCATCTGCCCGGCATTGTGCGAAGGCTCGTGCGTGTTGGGCATCAACAAGGAACCCGTGGCCATCCGGCAGATTGAGCTGGCCATTATCGAGAAGGGCTTCGAACTCGGGTATGTGCGGCCCCGCCCGCCCAAAGTTCGCTTCGAGCAGCGCGTGGCCGTGATCGGCTCCGGTCCGGCGGGACTGGCCGCGGCCGACAGCCTGAACCGCGCGGGCTACTGGGTGGTGGTCTATGACGACGCAGCCAAGCCGGGCGGCATCCTGCGTTACGGAATCCCCGAGTTCAAGCTGGAGAAGGCGGTTGTCGACCGCCGGGTCAAGCTGATGGAGGAAGAGGGCGTTGTCTTCGAGTGCAAGACGCGGGTGGGCGAAGATGTGTCGTACCGCTACCTCCAGAGCCGGTTTGACGCCATTTGTTTTTCGGCCGGCGCGCGCGAGCCGCGCGACCTGAAGGTGCCCGGCCGCGAGTTGGGCGGCATTCACTATGCCATGGATTTTCTGATCCAGCAGAACATGCGCCTCGGCGGCGAGCCGGTGGACTCTGCCCGTGAGATCCTGGCCGGCGGGAAGCGCGTCGTGGTCGTCGGCGGCGGCGACACGGGCGCGGACTGCGTCGGCACGTCGATCCGGCAGGGCGCGACTTCGGTCACGCAGATTGAAATCCTGCCCCGGCCGCCGGACTCCCGCTCCCCGGCCACGCCCTGGCCGCTCTGGCCCAACATGCTCCGCGTGTCGAGCAGCCACAAGGAAGGATGCGAGCGGCGCTGGAGCGTGGCCACGCAGACCTTCCTGGGCAAGGATGGCCGGGTGACGGGACTCCGTTGCGCCGAGGTCGAGTGGGTCGCGCCGGAAGGCGGCGGGCGGCCGGTCATGAAGGAGAAGGCCGGCACGGAGTTTCATCTGGAGGCCGACCTTGTCCTGCTGGCCATGGGCTTTACCGGGCCGGGGCGCAACGCGATCGTGGACGACCTGAAGATCCGTCGCGAGCCCAACGGGAACATCGGGCGCGATGCCCGCAACATGACCAGTGTGCCGGGCATCTTCGTGGCCGGGGACATGACGCACGGCGCTTCGCTCGTCGTGCGGGCCATCGCGGACGGCCGCAAAGCGGCCGAAGGAATTGCCGCGTACCTGGCTGACCGGAAGCCCCAGGGCAAGGCCTGAGGCCGCGGGGAGAGCATCCCCGCATCATTTTTCAGGGGGCGGCCGTGGCCGCCGACGGGTGGGTTCTGTGGATCGCCTTTTTCAGGACAGGACGTTGTCTGGCGGGGGGCCGGCGACGCTACTGAGATAGGGCTTGCAATTCTTGGCGTCGACCGCTAATTGAAGCGAAGCGCCGTTTGAGGGCATAGCCGTGAATTCTGACCTCAGCATCGATCGACCTCGTGAAGCGTGTGGTATTGTCGGCGTCTTCGGTATTCCCGGGGCGTCCGCGTTGATTTATTCGGGACTTTTTTCGCTGCAGCACCGCGGGCAGGAGGGGGCCGGGATTGTGGTCTCCGATGGCACCCAGGTGCGTTCGACCAAGGGGCTTGGATTGGTCAGCGACGTCTTCGATCCCAACACACTGGTGGATCTGAGCGGGCACCTTGGCATCGGCCACGTGCGCTATTCCACCACGGGCGCGCCCCGCGTCCAGAACGTCCAGCCTTTGGTGGTGGAGTGCAGCGACGGTATCTGGGCCATCGCCCATAACGGCAATCTCGTGAACGCCCGGGCGCTCCGGCTGATGTACCAGGAGTCGGGCGCTATCTTCCAGACGAGCACGGACAGCGAAGTGCTCGTGCACCTGCTGTCCGACCCCATGTTCCGCTCGCGGCCCCGGCGCGTGGCGCGGGCCCTGGCCGAGTTGAAGGGCGCGTTCTCGTTCCTTCTGATGACCAAGGACTGCGTGATGGCGGCGCGCGACCCGCTCGGGTTCAAGCCGCTATCCATCGGGCGCCTGGGCGGCGGCTACGTGGTGGCGAGCGAAACCTGCGCCCTGGTGCAGGTCGGCGCGGACTACCTGCGCGACGTGGAGCCCGGCGAACTGGTCATCATCGACTCCACGGGGATGCACAGCAGCCGGTTTGCCGAGGATGAACGGTCCTGCAGCCAGGCGCACTGCGTCTTCGAGCACGTCTATTTTGCACGGCCGGACAGCCAGGTCTTCGGCCATAACGTCCATACCGTGCGCGTGAAGCTGGGACGGCGCCTCGCCCGGGAACAGCCGGCGGAGGCCGACGTCGTGATCGCCGTTCCCGACAGCGGGAGTTCGGCGGCGCTGGGCTTCGCGCTGGAGAGCGGCATCCCGCTCGACTTCGGGTTCATGCGTAACCATTACGTGGGCCGCACGTTCATCATGCCCGAGGCGGACCAGCGCGCCCGCAGCGTGGACATGAAGCTGGCCGTGGTGGCCGATGTCGTGCGCGGGAAGCGGGTGGTGGTGGTCGACGATTCGATCATCCGCGGCACGACGGCGCGGCGGCGCGTCTCGGCCCTGCGCGATGCCGGCGCCAGCGAGATCCACCTGCGCATCTCGTGTCCGCCGACTATGCACCCGTGCTTCTTCGGCATCGATTTCGCCACGCGCGAGGAACTGATTGCGGCCGGCAAGAGCGTCGCCGAGGTCTGCGAGTACGTGGGAGCCGACACGTTGGGATACATGAGCATCGAGGGGCTGCTATCGCCGTTCGGCGAGGAGTCCCGCGACTACTGCACCGCTTGTTTCTCGGGCCGCTATCCCTTGGATGTGAGCCGGATGACCGGCAAGGACGCGATGGAACCCATGCTCCTCAACCTCGAACCCAAGCCGCACCACTAGAGGCGACGCAACCGGGCAGGAACCTCGACCATGGCGAAGACAAATGGACCGACTCGACATATTTTCATCACCGGCGGCGTTGTCTCGTCGCTGGGCAAGGGACTCACTGCAGCTTCCCTGGCGCTGCTGCTGGAGCGCCGCGGGTACCGCGTCAAGATGCAGAAGCTGGACCCGTACCTGAACGTCGATCCGGGGACGATGTCGCCTTACCAGCATGGCGAAGTTTACGTGACGGTGGACGGGGCTGAGACCGACCTGGATCTTGGGCACTACGAGCGCTTCACGGGTACTACCTGCACGCGTAACAGCAACTTCACGTCAGGAAGCATCTATCGTTCGGTCATCCAGCGCGAACGCGAGGGTGGCTACCTGGGGAAGACCGTGCAGGTTATCCCGCACGTGACCGATGAAATCAAAGCGGCTATCCGCTCCCTGGACGGTGAAGACGTGGATATCGCCATCACGGAGATCGGCGGCACCGCAGGCGACATCGAGTCGCTGCCCTACCTGGAAGCCATCCGGCAGTTCCGGCACGAAATCGGCCGGCAGAACGGAATCTTCATCCACCTGACCCTGGTGCCGTACCTGAAGGCCGCGGGCGAACTCAAGACAAAGCCGTCGCAGCAGTCGGTCGGCATTCTCCGCACCATTGGCATCATCCCGGACATCCTGATCTGTCGCTGCGAGCACGCGATGACCGCGGAGCACAAGTCGAAGCTGTCGCTGTTTTGCGACGTCGACTTGAACAAGGTTATTGAGGAACGGGACGTCGAGCATTCAATCTACGAGGTGCCGCTCGAATTGTCGCGGCAGGACGTGGACGTCTTCATCCTGGAACTGCTGCACCTGCACGTCACCGCAGTGAAGATGGACGACTGGAAGGCGATGGTGGCGACGTTGATCGCGCCGCCCAAGGGGACTGTGGAAATCGGCGTCGTGGGCAAGTACATCGGCCTGCGCGACGCCTACAAGAGCATCTACGAGTCGCTGACGCACGGCGGGATCGCCAACGGCGTCAAGGTCGTCTACCGCATGGTGGAATCGGAGGATGTGGAGAAGGAAGGGGCGGCCAAGCTGCTGGACGGGGTGGCGGGGATACTCGTGCCGGGCGGATTCGGCGACCGCGGGATTGAAGGCAAGATCCAGACGGTCGAATATGCCCGAACGCAGCGTATTCCGTTCTTCGGCATCTGCCTGGGCATGCAGTGCGCCACTATCGAGTTCGCGCGCAACCGGTGCGGCCTGAAGGGCGCCAATAGCACGGAATTCAACGCGGACACCGAGTACCCCGTGATCGACCTGATGGCCGAACAGAAGACGGTGACGGAAAAAGGCGCCACCATGCGGCTTGGGGCCTATCCTTGCCGGATCGAGGCGGGCACCCGGGCGCGTGCCGCCTATGGCGCCGCCGAAATCCAGGAGCGGCACCGCCATCGCTACGAGTTCAACAACCTGTTCCGCGATACGTTGGGCAAGCAGGGCCTGATCCTGTCCGGCATCTGCCCCTCGCGCGACCTGGTCGAGATCGTCGAATTGAAGGATCATCCCTGGTTTGTAGGATGCCAGTTCCATCCTGAATTCCAATCGACGCCTCTTCGGGCGCATCCGCTGTTCCGCGACTTCGTAGCCGCGGCCGTCAAGCAGCGGGACCAGGGAAGCACGGGCAACGCCTGATAGAACGGGGCCGTACGCATGCCGAAACGCACCGACATCAAGAAGATAATGCTCATTGGGTCCGGTCCGATCGTCATCGGCCAGGCCTGTGAGTTCGACTATTCCGGCGTTCAGGCGTGCAAGTCGCTCCGGGAAGAGGGATACGAGGTCGTACTGGTCAACAGCAACCCGGCGACGATCATGACCGACCCGGAGTTCGCCGATCGCACCTACATCGAGCCACTGACGGTCGAGGTGCTGACGGAAATCATCCGCCGCGAACGTCCGGACGCCCTGCTCCCGACGCTGGGCGGCCAGACGGCGCTCAACCTTGGGGTGGCGCTGCATGACAAGGGCATCCTCAAGCGCTATGGCGTGGAGATGATCGGCGCCCGGGCGGACGTGATCCGCAAGGCTGAGGACCGGCAGTTGTTCAAAGAAGCCATGCTCAAGATCGGGCTGGACCTGCCCGTGAGCGGCTCGGCCCACACCATCGAGGAGGCGCGCAAGGTGCGCGAGATGATCGGCCGCTACCCGGTCGTGATCCGCCCCGGCTTCACACTGGGCGGCACGGGCGGCGGCATTGCCTTTAACGAGCAGGAGTTCGAGGAGATTGCCAAGCGCGGCCTGTTCTACAGCCCCACCTCCGAGGTGTTGATCGAGGAATCGGTGCTCGGGTGGAAAGAATTCGAACTCGAGGTCATGCGGGACAACAAGGATAACTGCGTCATTGTCTGTTCCATCGAGAACGTCGACCCGATGGGCGTGCATACCGGCGACAGCATCACGGTGGCGCCGGCCCAGACGCTGACCGACCGCGAGTACCAGCGCATGCGGGATTGTTCCATTGCGGTGATGCGGGAAATCGGCGTGGATACGGGCGGCTCGAACGTCCAGTGGGCCTTGAACCCCGAGAACGGCCGCATGGTCATCATCGAAATGAACCCGCGCGTGTCGCGATCCAGCGCATTGGCCTCCAAGGCCACCGGGTTCCCGATTGCCAAGATTGCCGCCAAGCTAGCCGTCGGCTACACGCTCGATGAGCTGCGCAACGACATCACGCGCGAGACGCCGGCCTGTTTCGAACCTGCGATCGACTACGTGGTGACCAAGGTCCCGCGCTTTGCCTTCGAGAAGTTCCCGGGTGTCGACAGCACGCTGGGCACACAGATGAAGTCCGTCGGCGAAGCGATGAGCATCGGCAAGACCTTCAAGCAGTCCTTCCAGAAGGCCTGCCGTTCGCTCGAGATCGGACGCTTCGGATTCGGCGCCGACGGCAAGGACGCGGCCTACGAGGGCATGAGCGACGAGAAGATGGCCGCCGAGATCAAGCGGCCGAATGCCCTGCGCATCTTCGTCATCCGGGCGGCGTTCAAGCGCGGCTGGACCGTGGAGAAGCTGCAGGAGCTGACCGGGATGGATCCCTGGTTCCTGCGGCAGTTCGAGGAACTGGCGGCGTACGAGGACGAGATCAAGTCGGCGGGGTCGCTGGCCGGCATGCGCAAGGATGTGGCGCTGTTCCGGCAAGCCAAGGAACTGGGCTACTCCGACCGGCAACTTGCGTTTCTCCTGGGAACCAAGGAAGCCGAGGTGCGGCAGGCGCGCGAGGAGATCAAGCTGCTGCCGGTTTACGGCCTGGTCGACACCTGTGCGGCTGAGTTCACCGCCTATACGCCGTATTTCTACTCGACCTACGGCGACATCGACGAAAGCCGGCCGGGCACGAAGAAGAAGGTCATGATCCTGGGCGGCGGCCCCAACCGCATCGGGCAGGGGATCGAGTTCGACTATTGCTGCGTGCATGCCGCATTTGCGCTGCACGACGCCGGATTCGAGACCATCATGGTCAACAGCAACCCGGAAACGGTGTCGACCGACTACGACACCAGCGACCGCCTCTATTTTGAACCCCTGACGCTCGAGGACGTGTTGCACATCTACCGGCGTGAGCAGTGCTGGGGCGTGATCGTGCAGTTCGGCGGGCAGACCCCGCTCAACCTGGCCAAGGATCTTGAGGCCAACGGCGTCAATATCATCGGCACCAAGCCCGGCAGTATCGAGGTGGCCGAGGACCGCGACCTGTTCTCCGCACTCGTGACGCGCCTGGGTATCAAGCAGCCCCCGAACGGCATCGCCACGAACAGCGAACAGGCCGAGGCCATCGCCGAACGGCTCGGGTATCCCGTGCTCATGCGGCCGTCGTTCGTGCTGGGCGGTCGGGCCATGGTGATCGTCTACAACCGGGAAATGCTGCGCAAATACATGGCCGAGGCCGTGTTCGTCTCCGAGGACCGGCCGATCCTGATCGACCGGTACCTGGAAAACGCCGTGGAAGTGGACGTCGATTGTATCTCCGACGGCGACACGTCGGTAATCGGTGCGATCATGGAGCACGTGGAACTGGCCGGCATTCACTCGGGCGACAGCGCCTGCACGATCCCCGCGCCGACGCTTTCCGAACCCGTGAAGAAGGAGATCCGCCGCTGCACGTTGTTGCTCGCCAAGGAGCTTAACGTCTCCGGGCTGATGAACGTGCAGTACGCGATCAAGGACGGCGAGGTGTTCGTCCTGGAGGTCAATCCCCGGGCGTCGCGGACCGTGCCGTACGTGAGCAAGGCGATCGGCGTGCCGTTGGCCAAACTCGCGGCGCTCGTGATGGCGGGCCACAAGCTGAAGGATATGGGCTTCACCAAGGAGTTCATCCCGAAGCACTATTCAGTCAAGGAAGCCGTATTCCCCTTTTCCCGTTTCCCGGGTGTGGACGTGATCCTTTCGCCCGAGATGAAGTCGACCGGCGAAGTCATGGGCATCGACGCCATCGCCGGCATGGCCTTTCTGAAGAGCCAGATTGCGGCGGGCAACCCGCTGCCTTTGTCGGGGAACGTGTTCCTGAGCGTGCGCGACGAGGACAAGGAAGCCCTGCTGCCGCTCGCGCGGAAGCTCGTCGAGCTGGGCTTCACGATCTACTCAACGGTCGGCACCAGCACGCTGCTGCGTAACAACGGGATCCGAAGCCTCTCGATGTTCCGCATTGCGGATGGGCGTCCCAACGTGATTGACATGATCGAGGAAAAGCAGGTCCAGTGGATCGTCAACACGCCCGAGAGCGGGCCCACGCCGCGGATCGACGAGGTGAAGATGCGGTCGCACGCCGTCATCCGGGGCATTCCGATCACGACCACCGTGCACGGCTTGCGGGCGGCGATCATGGGTCTCGAAGCGATGAACGAATCGAAGCGCATCGAGGTCTGCAGCATTCAGGAATACCAGCGTCACTCCCCGCGCATCAAGTTCCCCAACGAGAGCGGCGGGACAGCCCGGAAGAAGACCTGACGCGTTGCGGCGCCGGCGAAGGTTACTCCTTCGCCTTGGCGTCGGTTGCGTCCAGCTTCCCCATCTCGGCCTTGTAGCATTCCGGGCACAAGCCATGGGAGAAGTCGACGTCCCAATGGTCCTTGAAGTAGGCTTCGACCCGCATCCATGATTCTTTGTCGTCGCGGACTTTTCTGCAGACAGAGCAGACGGGTATAATGCGCTGAATCTCCGCCAGTTCACTGATGTCCTCAATTACCAGCAAGGCGAGCGACCTGCCTTGGTAGGCGAATGGCGAGCTGGTGATGAGCGCATAGATCTCCACGAGCGTCCCATCGCGAATCAGCTCGAGCCTCGTGCGGCGGCGGATCACGCGATGCCCCTGGAAGGCTTCCTTTACGGAATTCCGGACAACGCAGTTGATGCAGTAGGGCGCCCGGCCGCAGCCCTCGGGGACGTCGCGCGAATGCATGCAGTGCAGCACTTCGCCGGCCCGGCGTTTGATGACGGTCGGTCGATCGGCCGCCAGGAGCGCCGACGCGGCAGCATTGTAGTCCTGGATCCGCACATCCTCATCGACAACGAACAGCAACGAGGGCAGGGCATCGAATACCAATCTGAGGATGTCCAGGTTGTCTTTGTCGTCCATGGCGATGGGATCCTTAAGTAGCCGCTCACGGATATTTTGCCAGAACCACGCATGACACACAACACGGCATCGAGGCGCGCCAAGGCCGTGTACGGCAACAAGCGGTGCAGAAAAGAGCTGACACCAGCCGTTCTATGGTTAGCATGGCATCCGTGAATTCCATCTATACGACCACGATCACGACTGAGGCCCGGCGACGCGGCATCCGCATCGAGGTTATCGATCCTGCCACGCCGATCTTCGTGCTCCGGCAGGGCGGCCGCTCCGTGCGATGCTACAATGCCCTGACCGACCGGGTCGGCGCGGTGACGTTTCATCTGGCCCAGAACAAGCGTCTCGCCAACCGTTTTCTGGCCGACCGCGGGTTCCCAGTCCCTGACCAGATCCCCTACACGACTCCGGCGGCGGCGCAGGCGTTCCTGGGACGGCATCGGTCCATCGTGGTCAAGCCGTGCACCCAGTGGGGCGGGCGCGGCGTGTCAGTCGACGTGCGAACGCCGGCAGAGCTCGTGCGGGCCGTGCGCCTCGCCCGCCGGTTCGAGGAGGATATCATTCTGGAGCAGCGCGTGCAGGGGGTTGATGAGCGCTTGATCTTTGTGGATTTCCGGTTTGTCGCGTCCATCCAGCGCAATCCCGCCCGTGTGGTCGGCAACGGCCGCGACACCATCCGGGCGTTGATCCAGCGGCGGAATCGCGAACAACGGCGGATCGACCCCAGTCACCGCATTCCGGTGGACGCCGAAACCGGGCGGAACCTGAAGGCGCTCGGTGTGGGGTGGGAGACGGTCCCGCCGGCCGGGCAAGCCGTGCAAGTCCGGCTAACCTCCAACTATCACACCGGTGGCAGCATCGATATCACGACGGACACCATAGACCGCCGCCTGGTGCGGGCCGCCGGGCGGGCAGTCCGGGCCTTGAACCTGCCGGTGGTCGGCATCGACTTCCTGGTTGATCCGAAGTCCGGTCGCTTCCACATCATCGAATTGAGCCCGGACCTGGCGATCTCGCCGCCCGAAGGCGAGGAGGTGGCCAAGCGGTTTCTCGACTATCTTTTCCCGGGATCCGGCAAGCGTTGATTCTCCGACTTGGCCCCCATGTTCTTCAACGGGTTGTTAGGCCTCAATTCCAAGGCCGAACAGCCGGTTTGCTGTACGCCAAGAGATGTTCTCAAAGGCGGTATCCGAGATACGGCCATCTGCCCGCGATGTGCGCAAGTACTCCGCGTGCCGGTGGTTATTCGACGGTTCGCAGATATCCGTGCCAAACAGGATGCGTTCGCTGAAACGCTTCATGAATGACCAGCCGAATTCTGGATCGCGGGTGAGCGCGTTGTAGCCGCTGCCCGCGTCCCAGCCGCAATACAGGTTCGGATATGCCTGCATCAGTCTGGGCACCGCGCCGCCCGGAACAACAGGTCCCGCGGGATACGTATTGCGGTTCGCAACGGTCACATCAGCGCTGATCTCAGCCCAGAAGGGCTGGGAATGCCCGATGAAGTTGAGTCGCGGAAAAGCCGCCAGTGACGCTTCCAGGCCGGGCAGCCCGACCGCGTCAATCAGCCCGTAACAGCCATAGCGTTGGGGCGCGACGTGAAAGAGTACCGGCAGTTCACAGCGTTCGCAGTGCCGGAACAGGTTTTGCACGAGCGGATCGTTGAATTCGAGGTTGGCCGTGATCTCACCCACGCCCAGGCAGCCGCGTCCCTTGTAGTAGTTCAAATGGAACGAGAGGTCGGCGTCCGGCGAGTTCGTGCCGGCGCGGGGATCCACATTGCAGAAGGGATAGAAGCGGTCGGGATACGTCCTGCAGACTTCGAGGACATCCTCTGTGGATCCCAACTGGTGACTGCATTCCGGGCCGGTAAGCGGCAAAAGAATGCCCTTGTCCACGCCGGTTCGGTCCATAATGAGGATCAGTTCCTCGGGCGTCGCGAAATTTGATCCCGCCGCGTTGTTCGGCAAGCCCTTGCGAAGGACCATGTGCAGGTGTGCATCGATGAACATCATTCCTCCTTTAGTGTCAGCCCTTGCCCCATAACTCTTCATGGAGAACGGTTACCGCGCCAGTTCGGCGATCTGTTCGGCGGTCAGCGCGATGCGATAGAACCGCACGTCCTCAATCTTGCCCGTAAACGATTCGGCGCCGCCGCCGATCCGCAGCGGCACGGACGTCGGTGCGATCCTGTCCCTCAAGCCCTTGTGCTCGGCCGTCAGCTTGCCGTTGACGAACACGCGCATGGTTCGATCGCCGTACGTAACCGCCAGGTGAGTCCATTCCAACATTGGAATCTGGCCCGCGTTGCTGAAGGTGGTCACGCCGGTCATCACGCGCAGACGTCCGCGCGGGTAAACGTCCAGCATGTAACCGTCATCGCGCCCGGCGTGTCCTTTGTCCACCAGGCGACCCGCCCCAGGCGCGGTGGGTTGGACCCACAACGCCACGGTGAATGCACCGCCCCCGTTCAGGTCATTCGCCGCCGTCACGCCCTCGAGGTCGGCGTCCGGCCCCCCGCTGTCTTGGCCAATGTCCGGGGCAGTACGATGCGGGCCGGCAGCCGGGGCCACACTGACGTACCCGCCCGTGAATTCAAGCGCTTTGCCTTTTCGCCCCTCGACGAGACGCACCGCGCCGATGACGCGGCCGGCATTATCGTGACCGGACATATCGGGGACCCATGGCCCGTCGAGTTCGCCAAAGGTCCAGTGGCCCGCAAGATCCGGGTTCGTGACCTTCCCCGGCGCCGGCCTCGCGGCCTCCTGCGGCGTCGCGGCCGCTGACTGGGCCGATGGCGGCGGGGGTTCGGGCGGGCGCGGGGCTGAGCGCGCCTGTGCGGCCACCTCCGGCGTGGGCAGGCCGATCCAGCGCGCGCTGCCGGAGCCAAGTCGCTTCGGCGCTGAGTTCGTCTCGGCCGTCACGGACAGCTCCGGCGATTCCGTGCCCGCGGGACACAGCACGTACGTCCGCCCATTCCGCGCCTCAAAGCGCAGCACCGGGTCCGCCGAAGAAAGCACGACGCGCCCATCCAGGCGCACCGTGGCCTCCCGGCCGAACGGGTTGGCGATCGCCGCCGCGCCATCGCGCTGCGCGAGAATCCACGCGCAGCGGAGCTTGCCCTGCTCCGCGTGCGCGGAGATGAGGAAGCCGCCGTGTGCCAGCAGTTTGAAGGTCGCGTCCCACCCGGCCGGAAGCGCGGGGCAGATGCGGATCACGCCGTCGAAGCTCTGCAGCAGCATCTCCCCAACCGCGGTCGCCAACGTGCCGCTTGCTTCGAGATACGCGTGCGGCGGGCGGGCCCGTCCCGCGTAATCGCACAACCCGCTCGGCTGATTCTGGTAGCGCTCAGCGTGTTGCCTGAGCAGCCATTCCAGCCCGTGCTGCTGGTCAGCTCCTTCGCTCCTGCTGTCGGCATCGCCGCGCAGCCCCAGTCGTGCCGCGCAGATGGCATCCGTATTCCAGCCGTTCGCGCACACAAAGCGTCGCGCCAGGAATGTGCGCAATCCCAGGTCGTATTCGTCTGATCCCAGGATCATCAACGGGAATACGCCCACGCCATGCAGTTCCGGATTCTCGCCATTGCGGCTTTGGCGCTGTTCATTGGGCCGCGCCTGGTACGGCAACAACGCGCCGGTTTCGGAATCGCGCGGATACGACGCCAGATGCTCAAGGCGATCGCGCCAGACCGGGCGAAGATCGGCATCGCAGTTGAGGTGTTCGCTGGCTTGGATCAGCCGGGGAAACAGCCAGCGCATGGCCGTCAGGTCGGGCAGGGGGTTGAGCACGGTCCAATACGTCTCGTGCGCATTGGACGGCCAGTCTTGATACGTGCCCGACGCATCCTTCTCCAGGTAGTTCACGTAGAAAGCGCCTACCGCTTTCATTAACGGGTACGCGCGCGTGCGCAGGAATGCTTCATCGCCGGTGTAACTGTAGGCCCACCAGAACTGCATCGCGATCTCGGCAGAAGAGGACAGGATGAGGCTGGTATATCCGTCGAGGGCCGGTACGGGCAAGCGCGGCCGCACCGACCGGTCTTTGTCCCAGTTCCCAAGCCGTCCGTTAAAAGGGATCGTCTCCTGGTACTGGGCTCCGGTGGTTTCCCAAAAGTTTGTGGTCCATTTCTTGACCTCCGGCAGCATGTCCCAGTACATGCTCTCGTAGGGCTTATGCAGTTCCAAATGGTTGGCGGCAAATACCGGCCAGTAGGTCTCCTGGGTGTTCCAGTGCCAGTAGGAGGGGCCCCATTCGCGCGTGTCGCGATCGCAGAGCCAGAGCCCGCCGTTGAATTTCGGCGGCACCGGCCCGCGCGAGCCGGCGGCCATGGCATAGAGATGCATGTACCATAGGTTGGCTATGTAGTCGGCCGTGGCCCGGTCATCGCGCGAGGCAAGCTGGATAAATGACTTGGACCAGAAATCCCGCCACCACGCGGCGTGCTCCTGATGCAACGCCTCCGGCCCGCGTGAGCGGGCTTCGGCCAGGCGGGCGAGCACGTCAGCCGTGACGTCGGTATTCGTGTCGCGTGTCTCGGCCAGCGCCAGATACACGGTGAACGTCCGGCCCGTGGCGGTGAGCGTGACCCTATCGTCGCCCACAGGCAGGCCCGTTGCGGCCGTGCCCTCCACCGCAACGGCCAGAGCATAGCGGTAATCCGGCTCCCCACTAATGTGCAACGCATCCGTGACGATCAGTCGACCGTCGTCCAGGCGGTGTGTCGCACTCTTGCGCCAGGTCTCCAGTGTTACGGCACAAGCGCCGTGGTCCGCGCGGTCGTCTTGCACGCGCAGCACCAGGACGTTCCGGTCCGCGTCGATGAAGGTGGTCGTGTGCAACGTGCCCCCCGGGCCGTCAATCTGTGTGACCAGCGTGGCGTCGGCCAGGCGGAGGCGCTGATCATAGCGGCTCACCCCCTTGAGCATATCGGGCGTCGTCTGCACACAAAGGCGCGCCAGCGAACCGTCGTAGACCCCGGACCAGGCCGTATTAAGCTGAAGCGTCAGGCCTGCATCCGCATGCCACACTTGCGCCCCCAGGTTGCCGTTGCCCAGCGGCACCCCCGCCCAGCCTTCTTTGGCGGGTGCGAGATAGATCACGTCGTTGTGGGCTGCGACAGCCGCCGCATCGGCTTCGCGCGGGGCAGCCCCGCGCGAAGCGGGGACGAGACTCGGCACGGCGAGCGCCAGGACCAGCCAGCGGGCTTTCAATTTTCGTTCCCTCCCAACTGGCCGCATGCGGCTCCAATGTCGGAACCCAGCGATCGGCGGCGTGTCACCTTGAACGCGGCCGCCTTTAGCGCCTCCTGCATCGCCTGGATTCGAACGTTGGGCGAACCTCGCAGCGGAGCGTCCTTAAACACAATGTCCCCGACCGAATTGTAAGGGATCAGGTTTACGTGAACCCGCAAGCCAGTCAGCCAGCCGACCAAAGCTGTCTGGTCGGCCTCCGTATCCGTCACCCCGGCGAGCATCAGGATTTCGATCATCACTTCTCTGTCCTGGCAGGTATTGGCCTCCAGAATGGCTTGGCGGAGTTCGCCCAGCGGCCAGCGCCGGGCCAGGGGCATCAGATCATCCCTGACGGTCTGCCGGGCGCTGTGGAGGCTTATCGCGAGGCCCACTTGCGGGAACTGCGCAGTCAGGCGGCGTATGGCATCGGGAATCCCCAGCGTCGATACCAGAAGGTGGCGACCGGATAGGTTGAACCCGTCCTTGCCCTGCAACGCCGCCAGCGCTGAGTACACGGCGTCCTCGTTCAGGAGAGGCTCCCCCATGCCCATCAGCACCACATTCCGAAGCCTGCGCCCTTCGGCGGCCAGGATTCCGCCCGCCTGCACAACCTGGTCAAGCACTTCGGCGCTTGTCAGATTGCGCCCGCCTTTGATCCGGCCCGTCGCACAGAATCGACACCCCCCGGGACAACCGGTCTGCGACGATACACAGAGGGAGGAGCGTCCGCTTTGAATCCGAAGGATCACGCTTTCGATCCTGTGGCCATCCGAGGTCCGATATACCAGTTTCGTCGCGCCATCCGTCCGGGAATCCCGGCGCTCCACGGGGGTGAGTTCATGAAGCCGCACCGCCGCTGCAAACCCGTGACGTACGTCGAAGGGAACCGACTGCAAGGCTTTGGCCTCGCCCAAGAATGACCGGAGCAACGCGGCGCGTACCTGGCGGATGATGCCGGGGTCCAGCTTCAGCCGTTTCCTGACCTGATCAAGTCCACTCGTGTCATGGACGGACACCGTCTTTCCCGACAAGGTCATACGGAAGGCTACGTGCTCCTTACAAACCACACTAGCAGTTCTCCTGCCTCGGCCACGCTACGCGTAGAAGGCCAGCAGCAGGTGTCACCGGAACCCTCACTCCATTTGCAGTGCAGATTCCAAAATTGAGATGCCAACGCTCAGTCTGTGAGATCGAACGGAGTGAGATTACGCACCAGACGGGTTCGGCTAATAATGGTACCGCGCCTGAGCGATGAGCACCCGCTCTTTGTCAGCCGAGTAAACCAGGCGGTGCTCATCCGTGATGCGTCTGGACCAGAAACCGGTCAGGTCGTGCCGCAAGGGCTCCGGTTTGCCCAGTCCATCAAACGGCTCGTGCTCAATGTCCTTGATCAAACGAACGATCCGTGCCGCGATCTTGCGATCGGTTTCGACCCAATAAGTGAAGTCCTCCCAGCCGCGATCTGCAAATACGATCTTCATCAGATCACCGGAAGCTTTCGTTCTATTCCCTTCCCCTGCCGAAGTTGGCCAACGGCCTCGCGCAGCCGCTTGGCATTCCTGGGACTGCGAAGCAGGTAGGCCGTTTCCTCAAGCGCTTCGTAGTCGTCGAGTGCCATCATGACCACAGCTTGGTCCCGGCGTCGAGTAATGACCACGGGGGCATGATCTTCGCAGACGCGCTGCATGGTATCGGCAAGGCTCTCCCTGGCTGCGGTATAGGTTATGGTCTTCATATGGACAGTATCGCGTACAGGTACCAAATAGGCAAGCCGTTTCTTCCGTGGTGCCGAACGGCGAGGGTCAGGCGCGGGTCCTCCCGTCGCGTGGACCCTCCGGTTCCGCACTATCACATTTACATTATGCACACTATTGGAAGCAGGCACCCAAGAGTAACAAAATCAACGGAATCCATACCGCCAGACCTGCAAGAATCCCGATCACGGCACGTCGCTTCCTTCCCTTGAGGCAAAGCCCGACTATTCCAGATATAAAGGCGGCAGGAGCGCATAAGAAGAGCCCCGTTGCCGATACTACGTTTGGATTGCCAAGGTCGATTCCTCTTCCCGAAAGGATCGGCAGATAGAAAAGAATCACGCCGGCAATACCGAAGGTCGCCGCTGCGCGAGATGGGGCGCGATCTATGCTTGGTGGGGGCACGTTCCTGATGTTCTGCTCTTGGGGAAACACTGGAGTTGTCTCCGTTTCGGTTCTTGCAGTACTGCCGCGGGGTGCGATGCCGCAGCCGGCAGGCGGGCCAGGAGGTCGGCCAGGTCGCGCCAGGGGGTGGCGCCGCGTGTGATGAGTTCGGCCACGCGCCGTACGGCCGCCCGGTCGGGCGTGTAGTCGCGGGTCTCGATGCCTTGCATGATCAGCACAGGCTTGCCGGCCGCCCGCATCGCTTCGAGCAGATCGAGGTTGGCCATATTGCCCGGGCCGAATGGAACCGAGGTGAGCACGATGGCGTCGGCCTTGGCCGCTAGTTGGCGCGCGGCCTCGCGGGCCGACTCGCCTACTGGGGAAAACGGTTGTTCAAGCGCGGTTTCAAGTCCCAGGGCCGCCGCCACTTCGGCGTCCAGATCGCCGCGATTGAGGACGCCGCATGTAACGGTATAGCCGCACAGGGTCAGGCGGCGCAGCACGTCCTCGCCGCAGCCGCCGCCCGCCACCACGTGGACCCCGATGCCGTGGCCAACGCGGGCCGCGGGCAGGCGCGGGGCAGGCAGGATGCTGAGCCCACCGGTTTCCGCATCCTCGTGCACCCGCACGGCGCAGCGGTAGACCCGGCGCAGGTTCTCCTCGGTCAGCACGCTGTTGGGCCGGCCGTCAGCCACGATCCGCCCGCCATCCAGCAGCACCAGGCGACGGCAGAACTCCGAGGCGAGTTGCAGATCGTGGCTGATGAGCAGCACGGTAACGCCGTTTTCCTGGTTCAGCCGCTCGACAAGTTGCATGATCTCCAACCGGTGATTGAGATCGAGGTGCGACGTGGCCTCGTCCATGAGGATCATGCGCGGCTCCTGGGCCAGGGCCAGGGCGACGATTGCGCGCTGGCGTTCGCCGCCGCTCAGCTCGGTGATGGGGCGGTCGCGAATATCGGCGACATCCGTGTAGACCATGGCGCGCTCCACGATCTGCCGGTCGCCGGCGGAAGGTTGGCCCCAGCGGCTCAGCGAGGTTGTCCGGCCCATCATGACCACGTCCTGCACGGTATAGGCCACGGGGATGTCGAGTTCCTGGGGCACGACCGCGACCAGGCGCGCCCGTTCGGCCGGCGCCAGGCGGGCCACGGGCTGACCGAACAAACTGACCGAACCCGAGCGCGGCACGAGCAGTCCGGAGAGAACCTTGAAGAGGGTGGTCTTGCCCGCGCCGTTCGGGCCAAGAATGCCGAGCATGGTCCCTTTCTCCACATCCAGCGAGAAGTTGTCCAGCACCGTGCGGTCGCGGTAGCCGGCCGAAACGGCCTCGAGGCGGAGGGCGGAGTTCATTCCATGCCTCCCGCCTTGCGTCGTCGGTGGAGCAGGAAGAGGAAGAATGGGCCGCCGATAAAGGCCGTGACCACGCCGACCGGGATTTCGACGTTGAGGGCGGTGCGGGCCACGGCATCGCAGATGGCGAGAAAAGCGCCGCCGCCGAGTGCCGCGGCCGGGACGAGCCGCCGGTGATCGGGACCTACCAAGGTGCGCATCACGTGGGGCACCAGAAGGCCCACGAACCCGATCAGGCCAGCCACGGCCACGGAGGCCGCCGTGATCAAGGTGGCCAGCCCGAGCGCCACGGCGACCATGACCTTTACCCGCACGCCGAGGTGATGCGCCATCTCGTGGCCCAGGGTGATGGCGTTGAGTTCGGGCGAGAGCGCCCAGATCGCGAGGCAGCCCGCCGCGGAGAGGCCGCCGCCGACCGCCAGGAGTGACTCCGACGTGACCTCCAAGTTGCCCAGCGTCCACCAGATGACGCTGTGCATGCCCTCGATCGGCGCGACGGACACGAGAAACATGAGCAGGCTGGAGCAGACGGAACTGACCATGACGCCGCTCAGGATCAGACCGAACACGGAAGGGCGGCTGCCGCCCGGGCCGGCCAGCCGATAGACCGTGAGCAGCGTCAGGACGGCGAGAATGAATGAACACAGGGGCACAGAGAACGCGCCCAGCGCGCTGAAGCCGGTGAGGATGGCCACGGCCGCGCCGAGCCCGGCGCCGCTGCTCACGCCGAGGACGTACGGCTCGGCGAGCGGGTTGCGCAGGATGGCTTGCAGCACGACACCCGCGCACGAAAGGGCGGCGCCGATGAGGAAGCCGGCCAGCACCCGCGTCAGGCGGAGCCGCAGGATGACCGGCTGCGTCGTCCAATCGGGTAGGCCGATCCCGGCAGCGCCCATGAGCACGCACAGGCCAAGGATCACGGGAGTCAGCCCGAGCACGAGCCAGAACATCCGGGCTTGGCGGGTCTGCCGCGGGACTGGCGTGGTGGGCTTCATGGCTTGGCCGCCGCGGGCGCCAGGACGGGCGGCGTGCCGGCCAGGCTTTGTCTCAGAATGGCCAGGGCCTCGAGCACGCGTGGGCCGGGCCGCAGCATGACGTTATTGTCGTAGCCGGAGTACACGCGGCCGGCGCGTACGGCCTTGAGGCGGTCCCATCCGGGTTGGCGCGTGAGCAGGTCGCGCACGGGCGTGTTGCCGGCCATGACGAAGCACAGGATGAAATCGGGGTCGCGGGCCAGCACCCACTCGCCGGAGACCTGAAAGTAATCGCGGTCGATCTCGTCGCCGATATTGCGGCCGCCGGCGAGCGTAACCAGGTCCGCGAGGAACGAATTGCGGCCGGCCGCGGTCAGCGGGTCATGCCAGATCACGACCAGGCAGGACGGCCGTTTGTCGGGCGGCGGAACCTTGGCCCGGGCCTCGCGGAAGGCCCGCTCCAGGTCGCCGGCAAGGGCTTTGGCGGGTGCGTCGTGATGCAGCAGGATCCCCACCAGGCGGATGGCCGGCAGGATTTCGTCAAGCCGGGTGCAACGCACCCGGGCATTGTGCAGTTCGGCGCGCTCGAGTCGCCGCGCGAACGTGTCATCGGCCATGTCGGCATAGAGCACCAGGTCAGGATGCACGTCTAACAGGCGCTCCAGCGACGGCACGCCGAAACCGCCGACCACCGGCACTCGCTTGATGATGTCGGGCGGGTAATCGCAGGCGGAGGAACGGCCGACGAGGTTATCGCCCGCCCCCACGGCGCAGACGATTTCGGTGACGCTGGGCGCGAGCGATACGACACGCAGCGAGCCAGGCGCGGTAGATGGGGCAGGGCGTTCGGCCTGGCGGCAGCCGGTGGCCAGGGCGCCGAAGAGCAGGGCGGTCAACATCAAACGGGCGCAGGCATGAGGAGACAACGGTTTCACAGAACTCCTGGCGTCAACGGATGAAGTAACCGGAAACGCGCCAGACGCCGCCGGTTTCCAGCATGACGGTGGCGGTCTCGACAGCGGCTTTCTTCTTGGCGAACACAGATTCGTATTCGATCAGCACGTACTGCCCATCCGGCGCGCCGGGCAAGGTGGTCTCGAAGCGGGCCGCCTTGACCCTGCGCGAGACTTGGTCGCCCATGGGGGCGCGGAAGGCATTGAGCGAGGATAGCCACTGGTCCTGCGGGACGGCCGCGCGGAAGTAAGCGGCGGCCGAGGCCCAACTGCCGGTGTAGTTGCCGGCGTCCACCGCGGCGAGCCATTGGGCCGCGGCGCCCAAGCCTGCCTGCACCTCGGGTTTGTCCGATTGGTCGCGAGGACCGCACCCGGCGGCCAGCAAGGCCAGTATGATCGCGATCGCGCGCCAGCAGTTCGTATGGAAGATGTTCTCTGACATGCGCATGAGTATTGCCGTCCCACGGGGAAGGTCAAGAGGGGAATAGACGGTGAAGGAGCGGAGCCGCTTCCGGCTCCGGCCTTTCGATGGCGCTCAGGGCAGGCCGGCGCGGGAAGCCGCGCCGCTCCCACAAGCGGCAGTTAGGTTTCGGATGGGCTCTTAGATGGCACATCCAAATGCCCTAGACAGCATAATTGGCTGGGTGGCGGCCTTTCTATCTGGCAGTCTTGCCGGAACGGCGGGCAATGTGCCGGCCGGAGTTTGACAATACGGAGGGATTCGAGTCATGGGAGCCAAAATCCAGGTTGTTTTCTATAGCATGTACGGGCACGTCTACCGCTTGGCGGAGGCCGTTGCGGAAGGGGCCCGGAGCGTCGCGGGCGCGGAGGTTACCTTGAAGCAGGTGCCGGAAACCCTTCCCGACGAGGTGCTGGCGAAGATGGGCGCCACGCAGGCCAGGGCGGCCTTTGCGAAGGTGCCGGTCGCGGATTCCGACGGCCTGGCCGAGGCGGACGCGATTATTTTCGGCACGCCCACGCGTTTCGGCAACATGTGCGGGCAGATGCGCAGCTTCCTCGATCGCACCGGCGGGCTCTGGATGAAGGGCTCGCTGGTCGGCAAGATCGGAAGCGTGTTCACGAGCACGGCCACGCAGCACGGCGGGCAGGAAACGACGATCACCAGTTTTCACTCCACGCTCCTGCACCACGGCATGATCATCGTGGGCGTCCCGTACTCCGAGCAGCGCCTGCTCAATATGAAGGAGATAACGGGCGGGTCGCCGTATGGCGCGAGCACGCTGGCTGGCGGCGACGGGTCGCGTCAGCCGACGGAAAACGAACTCGCGATCGCCCGGTTCCAAGGGCAGCACGTGGCCGGAATCGCGAAGCGCCTGGCGGCCACGAAGTAGCCGGATGCTCCGTGGAGCCTGTTCGTTTCCTGGGTAGGGCGACGGCTGCCGGCCCGCCGTGGCGGGTCCCCGCCGCGCCGCGACAGGCGCCTTTCTGGCACGGCGGGGCCGGAGGCCCACGCCCTACCTTTCGGGATTGGCTTCACCCGACTGTATTAATCGCCGGCGCCCACCCCGTGTCCCGCTCGAGTTCGCTCAGGTCGACGAGGCTGTCCATCCGGTCGGCCGGCTTGCGCAACGGCACCTGCGGATAGAACTCGCGCAGCAGGTCGGCGATGGGCCTGCCGTTCGCCGGGAGCCGGGCCGCGGGGAAATAGCAGCGGTAGCCGGACTCGAGTTTCGCCGCGGCTAGGGCTACCATCAGTGCCCCGGCGTCGTTCGTGTCAAGGAACGTGAACCCCTCGTGCACGGCTCCGCGGTTCGCAAACTGGGTCCGCTGGGCCGGGGACCAGTCGGCTGAGAGCATGTGGGGCAGCCGGAGCGCGACGCAACTCATGTCGGCGTACTCAGCGGCAAAGTATTGCAGCATGCGTTCGGTCAGCACTTTGCTGAGCGCGTAGGGATTGCCCGGGTTGTCGGGTACATAGCCGTCCAGCGGCAGGTACGGGGGCAGGGTGCAGTTCGGCTGACGCAGAGGTTGCGAGTGCGCGAAGGCCTGTACGGAGCTTGCGAAAACGATCCGCCGTATCCCCATCTCGGCCGCGGCCTGGAATACATTCATGTTCATAGCCACGTTCTCGTTCAGAATTCGCTGGCTTTCGCGAGGCTGGGACACCGGGTGGTTGGCGAGATGGACCAGGAATTCCGCGCCTTCGAGCGCCTCATAGGCGTCCTCGCGACGCAGCAGGTCGAGGAGCTTCACGGCAACGGGCAGGTCCTTGCGGTAGGTCCGGTCCACGGCTTTGACCGTATGACCCGCCGTGACCAGATGACGACAAACCGCCGAGCCTACGCGACCGGCGGCGCCAGTGAGGGTGACATTCATGGGGCGGAACGTTTACACCGTTCCACCGGGTTTTCAAGAAGAAGCGCCGCGCCCCGCCTGACCTGCGACAGCCCGCTCCAGGCGGCGGAGACGATACAGCAACTCGCTTTGCGAGGCCCGCACGCGGTCCAGCATTTCGGCCACCACACCCATGAGGAAGATCGACACGGCGATTCCGCTCAGGACAAGTCCGGTGACGCCCGTCCATTTGAACGGCGTGAACATCCCGTGTTGCAGCCGGTACGAGAGCAGGAAAGCGAAGAAGCACCCGGCCACGACCAGGTTCGCGCCCGCCACGAAGCCGAAGAAGCGGAGCGGCCGATAGTCACGGTAGGTCTTGAGAATGATGCTTGCAGCGCGCCAGCCGTAGCCGAACAGGCTGGACGCCACGCGGGACTTGCCGAACTCGCGCTGGCCCCGCACGCGCACCGGCACTTCCTGGATGCGCATCCCGCTGAATGCGAGATTGAGGAACGTCTCGTGCGTATAGGTGAATTCCCCGAGCAGCACGAGCCGGAAATAGGCTTCCTTCGAATAGGCCCGGAACCCGCACGACACGTCGTGAAAACGCTGCCCCACGAGGGAGCTCAGCCAGCGGGCGATGATGTCGTTGCCCCAGCGCTTGGCCTTGGGCATTTGCGGGACGAGCGCGGGATCCGCGAAGCGCGAGGCGGTGACGAAGTCCGCCTCGCCTTGCAGGATGGGCCGGATCAGGGCCGGGATATCGCCGGCATCGAATTGACCGTCCGCATCAATGGTCAGAATGATGTCGGCGCCCATTTCGTCGGCCCTGCCCAGGCCCGACCGAAACGCCGCCCCGACGCCGCGGCTCACGGCATGCCGGACCACGGTGGCGCCAGCCGCCCGGGCCAATTCCGCCGTACGGTCGGACGAGCCGTCATCCACCACCAGCACACGGATCTCGTCCACGCCTTCGATCTGTGCCGGAATCGCCCGGATCACCTCGGCAATGGTTCGCTCCTCGTTCAATGCCGGAATCTGTACGACGAGTCTCATGATCGTTCTCTCCCCGGGCCGGTCTTGTTCGTGGCACTATACCGAAGAGGTCCTGAAAATGCTAGGCATGCAACCGCGGGATTGCCCTTGACCGGTCACGCGCGCCGATACTAGGGTTCGCCCCCATCAAGGAGTGAAATAGGACCGTATCCATGGCAGACGCCCCCACACTGACTTCGCCGTCACGAGTTGCATTTATGCTCCGGTTGCTTCCCTGGGCCGTGGGGCTCGCAGCCGTGACCTATGCCGTGCTCACGCTGGCGGCCTACAAACCCTACCTCACCTCACCCTACGTGTTTGACGATGACCACCGACAGCACCTGTTGCCGGTGTATGCGGCCCTGCACCCGGACCAGTTTCGCGAGGGATTCCTGCTCGACTACGCTCGCCATTACGTACCCGTCGCTTACCAGGGTTTGACGCGCGTGCTGGGGTGGTTCGGGGATCCCTTGTTCGGCTGCAAGATGCTCGGGATGGGCTTGCTCGTGTGGACCTATCTGGCGGGCCTGGCGTTGGGGTGGCGGCTCGCCGGGCCGGTCGCGGGCTCCCTGACCCTGATGTTGGTTGTTCATGCCGGCATCATCGAGACGTCAACTTTTAGCGGATTGTTCCGGTCTTTCGCTTTCCCGGTGGTCCTGACGTTTCTTCTCGGTGTGGTGCGCCGCAATCACGGCCTTGCGTTGACCGCGTTGGGCCTGGCCGCACTATTCTATCCCCCGGTCTTTCTCGTGTGCTGGCTGGCCTTTGCTTTCTGGCTCGCGCCTCAAGCGCGAAGCCTGCTGCGCGAGCGGCGCGCGGTCCTCGTTGCCTTTGCGGCCGTGAGCCTGGCCTGTGCGGCTCTCATGGTGGTCTTCGAGCACAAGCCGCCCTCCTTCGGGCGCCCCTTCACGAAGAAGGAAGCGCAGAACATGCCGGAGTGGAATCGCAAGGATGGGCGCCTGGCCGCGTTCCCATTGGATACGCGAACTGAACTCATCCGGCGGACCGTGAGGGCCGGACTGAAAGCGAACCCTTGGGAACGCGCGATCGCTCCCTCCTGGGTGGAGTGGGCCGACCAACAGCCGGATGCCATGACGATCGGCTGGTTCGTCCTGTTCGGCGCGGCGTTATTCCTGAAACCGCGTCCTTGGTGGTGGCTGGCAACGGTCGGTAGTTCGCTGGTGATGCTCCAGGTGGCGCGACATATCGCCTTTCGCCTGGGACCGCCGGACCGCTATGTCGTCTACACGCTGCCCGTTGCGACGATCCTGCTCCTGCCGCTGGCGTGGGGCGCGGCGCGGCGGTTATCGGCGTGCTGGGGCGGCATGTGGCGGGCCGCGGGAACAGTCGCGTGCGCCGCGCTTTTCGTACTTACACCGTACGGGCTGGGAGGGGGCTTCGAGGATCTGACGGACGCGAGCGACCTGCGGCCGGAGTGGGAAGCCATCCGGGCGCTCCCCCCGGGCGTTCTATTCGGCGGGTGGCCGGGCGACATGGACAGTATCCCGCTCATGACGCAGCGCGAGACGTTCGTGGACGAAGAGAATGCCGCGCCGCTCTACAAGACCCACTACGCGCGGGTCAGCGAACGCCTCATGGACAGCATGCGGTTTGTCCTGGCCACCAATCTGACGGTGATCCGCGAGGTGACACTGAAATACGGGTTGACGCACGCGCTGATCTCACGACAAATGCTGACGCACGAAGGGCGGCCGCCCTGGATGTTCGAGCCGTTCGGCGATCAGGCCTACGTCATGTGGTCGAAACCGGCGCCGGACCAGTTCGCCTTCAACCATGTGCCGCCTGAGGCCGTGGTCTACCGGGGTCGCGACTATTTCATCGTGGATCTGCGGCGCTGGCTGGCTCCTGCGCCGGCGCGATGATGCGCTGGACCGCCTGCCGGGCATCCTCGTATAACTCGTCCAAGTCGCGATGCACAAACCGCGCGTTGCGGCCGACGTGGTGGATACGCGGGTGCAGGGCTTCCATCTCGCGAACCTTCTGCATCTGCTCCTCGTAGTCGAGATGGTAGACGGGGTAGGCGAATGGCATCTCTTCGACGCGCGAATCCAGCACCTCATCCTTCCGGATGACCCCGGCCGTGGCCAGTTCGTTGATCGTGCGCTCGATCGAGAAACGCTCGGTTTGCGTGATCTCGCAGCAGATCACCGTGCGGCCCGCAGGCAGGCTGGCGCCGGCGAAGTGCCGGAATTCGGCCACGCGGTTGATGCTGATGTGGTCGTCCGCGAAGTAGAACCAATGGTTCTCGGTGACACGTTCGCGATCGATCAGCAGGTACACGATTTTTGCCGGCCGGAACTTCAGCGTGAGCGGGACCCCAAGGTAGGTCGCCATCTGGGTTATGGGC
Source organism: uncultured bacterium (assembly GCA_903895695.1). GTDB lineage: Bacteria > Verrucomicrobiota > Kiritimatiellia > CAIKKV01 > CAITUY01 > CAITUY01. Next base: position 36,786 of record CAITUY010000210.1, on the reverse strand, counting down.
AGGGACGACACGATCACGTCAAAAGTTTCTTCCGATGTCGTGCCCCCGTGTTCAAAGCGGCAGACATAGCCTCCGGTGGCGGGGTCGGGCCTGACGTTGACAATGCGGGTGTTGAGCCGGACATTGTCCCGCACGTCCTCGTAAAGCCGGTCGCAGATCGAACCGTAGCCGCCCTTGCGGGGATAATAGAACTCCCGGAAATAGAGGCGCGTCTTGCGCATGATCATGTCGCGCAGGCCGCCGACGCGGATCTTCTTGCGGCCCCAGACCGGGGAGATTTGGTCGGCGGGAATGCCGAACAGTTTTTCGGAATAGGGCCGGAAGAAGAATTCGTGCAGACCCTTCCCGAACTTGTTCAAAACCATCTGCTCAAAGTTGTCCTCGGGGCGCTGGCGGCGAAAGAGGTAATGCCAGACAATCGAGAAGCTGCGGCCCGGGAAGAACTTCACCACGACTTCGGCCGCATTGACCGGGTCCTGGATCCAGCGACCGCCCACAAAAATGGAACTCTGCCGGCGCACCCGGCGCATCGGGACCAGGCTGGTGATTTCCTTGAGCGTTTCGGCGTTCTCGGTGAAGAAACGATGGGGCGCCAGGTCGCAGTTGAAACCGTGCCATTCGAAGCTTCGGGCCATGCCGCCGACGCGGTTCTCGGCCTCGAAGACGTGCACGTCGCGGATCTGGTTCTGAAGCAGGAAGCGGGCGGAACTCAGTCCGGAAACACCCGCTCCCAAGATTGCCACTTTCATGCGCTCTAGCCCCTGCCACAAGCCCGGTCATGATGCGTTCGGTCGTCCCCCGGGGCCTGTATGTCGTGCGGATTGGTACTACAAGCAGCGCCGCCGGGCAACGATATTCCGGAAAAGTCTCGGTGCGGCGATTGATTTGGCCAGAGGGCTTCGCTACCCTGTGCGGCCATGGCAACAGTTGATGAGAGGCGGGACCGGGTTCGGTCGCTGGCGTGGGGCGCGGGGCTGACGGTTGTGTTCCTGGCCGGCCTGGCCGTACGGATTGCCAAGGCGTGGTCCTCGCGTTACACACCGGATTCGGACTTCGGCACCGTCGCCCTGATGGCCAAGCATATCGCCGAAGGGATCGAGTTCCCCGTGTTCTGTTATGGCGTCTGGTATTCCGGTTCGTTCGAGCAGATCGTCAGCGCCGGGCTGTGCCGACTGCTGGGAACATCGGAGTTCGCGGTCCTCCTCGGCACGGCGCTGGTCGGGGCCGTGATCCTGCCGCTGGTCTACCTGTGGGGCCGCGACGCGGGGGGCCGCCGGGCGGGGCTGATGGCGATGCTGTACTGCCTGGCCGGGCCGGCCGTCTTTCTGCGTTACACCGTTTTTGCGTGCGGAGCCTACTCTATTTTCATGGTGTGCGGCATCCTGACCATCTGGTTCGCCGTGCGCTTGGCGTGCAGCGAGCGGACCGGGAAGCCCGTGGCCCTGCGGGGGTATGTGGCGCTGGGGGCGGCGGCGGGCCTGGGGTGGTGGTCACAACAACTGATCTTCCCTTTCCTGATGGTTGCGGGAGTCGTCATCCTGCTGGGCTACGGGCTGAAAATTCTGCGGGTCGGCTTTGTGGCGGCGGGCGTGGCATTTTTTGCCGCCGGCTTGCCCTGGTGGGTCTGGAATGTCACGCATCGGTGGGGTTCTTTCGATTTCGCCGCCTCCTTCGAGCACGCATCCCTTCGCAGCGGACTGTGGAGCCTGTGGGTGGCGTTCGGGCGACTGATCGGGTTGCGACCGGACAACGCCTGGGGGGTGGCCCGGCTGAGCCTGATGGTCGTCGTCCTGCTGGCGTTCGCCTGGCTTGTGGTCCGGTCGCGGCGGGAGGCGTGGAGTCGCGCCCTTTTCCCGAGCCGGCTGGCCGCCGCGCTCCTGGTCGTATTCATGGGTGTCCTCTACGCGAAGTCGCGGTACTGCCTGCCACCGACAGAGCGCTATCTGTTGCCCATGGTGCCGGCCCTGGCGGTGATGGTCGGCGTCGTGTGCGACGCGTTGCTCACCCGGTTCCGACTGCCCGTGGGCTGGATCGTCTTCGTTCTGCTGTTGCCCGGGAGCCTGCTGGGCCTGCCGTCTATGGCGAAGCGCGCTGCGTCCGAGCGGCCCGACTGGGAGATTGCCGGCCGTCTGGCCGAGGCCATGCCACGCCTGGGCGACGGCGTCTGTATCGGCGACTGGGGCTGGCACTGGATGAACTTTGCCTCGCGGGAACGGATCTGCGTAGCCTGCCCACCCAAGGAGTACTACGCGCCCAACGCGCGGCGCGGCGAACTCGCGGAACGGCCCGTCTACCTTGACGATTTCGGGCAGGTAACGGATTTCGCGGCGCATACCCGCAGTTCGTTCCAAGTCACGAACGTTGCCGGTGTGACGGTCGTCTACGACCTGGCGCCGCCGTCCGACGACTGGCAGTATGTCGTCGCGCCGGAGCTTGCGGCCGCCGAGGACGAGCAGGGACGGTCGTGTGCGGCGGCCATCGGGGATGGCGACCTTGATACCGGCTGGTGGTCGCAGCCCGGCCCGACGAACCCGGCCGTGTTGACGGTGACCTTCGCCGACCCCGTCGACCTGGCGGGGGTGCGTTTCCTGAGCCCCGATGATCGTGAACCCGACCGCATCCGCATCGAAGGCCGGTCGGCGGCGAGTGGCGAGTGGGTCCCGTTGCTGTCCCCGACCGTGGCCACGTTCTTCTTCTGGTCGGGTCCCTATGCCTTCTACGATGGCCCACAGTATCGGCAGGAGTTCCGCTTCAGCTCGCCGAAGGGCGGCGTCTCGGGGGTTCGGGTTATCCTCAGTTCAAGCAATCAGACGTGCCGCGTCCACCTGGGTGAAATTCAGTTCATGAAAGCGGGCGCCCGACCGGCCGGGGCGCTGCCGGCCGTGGCGGCGTGTGAAGCTGCCCTTCGCGCCAGCCACGTCCGCAAGGCCTATGCCCCGCGCTGGCTGGCGAGCCGTCTGTCGGTCCGCCTGGGCGGCGACATCGATATCGACGCGCCCCTGGCCGTGCGGCGCTCGCTCTATGACCTGGCCGTCCGGGAACCGCGAACACCGCATGAAATCGTGCTCAAGGACGCCACGGGATTCCTGGCCGACACCCGCGATGCCCCATGTTGCCGCGCGGTTCTCAAGCGTCTCGGTTTGCATTGGCAGGAGACCCCCCTGGAGGCGTACGTGCTGCTCGCGGTTGCCGCGCCGGCCCCGGACCACGACAGCGCGCGCTACGCCACCCTGTATTGGACCGAGGCGGGGTGCATGGCCGTCGGGCCCGGGAAATACGCCCGGCGCAAGTCCCAGGCTTTGTGCGAGCGAGCGCTGGCACGGCAGGACGCCGCGACGAATGCGCTTGCAGACCTGCGTGAGGCGGTGCGCCTCGACCCGCAAAACCAGCAGGCAACCCGCGCGCTGATCGACCGGCTGAGGGCCGACGGCGTAGCGGATGAAGCCGGCCACTTGGCCGAGGCGCTCGCCGACGCCACGGTGCCGCAGGTGCCGGCCGCCGTGCGGTTCGCCAACGGAATCGAGCTGCTGGGGGTGACCCCGGGCGTCCGCACGGGCCAGGCCATCAGATTGACATTCTACTGGAAATGCCCGCCAGGAATCGACGCGCACCGCGTTGTCGCGCAGTTGCGTTTCGCGGGCACCGGCTTCCGGTGGGACGACCATCGGGCGCTGCTCAACGACACGGCCGACGACGAGATCCGCAATCAGTCGCAGGGCCGCATCTTCGCCGAATCCAGATCCGTGGCGATTCCCGCCGACGCCAAGCCGGGCGAGTATCGGGTGGACCTCGCACTCTACGATTCCATCAAAGGGAATCGACTGCGCCCTTCGACGGGGCTATCAACCAGCCATCGTGGCGTGACACTGCCGCTTACGATCCCCGTGAAGCCGTAGCCGCCTGTCCCAGGCCTGCAAGAACCCGCCGCCCATCCGATTGACGAAGGATGCGGCTATGGGCGATAATGAACGCCTGTCAGTCGCGTTCTGTTCGTCGGCTGGCATCTCAGGGAAGACTCGAACGATGCCCGACGAAGACCGCATCCTGTACTGCAAGTGCTCAGCCCACGGCGTGGGCCCGGAGGCGGTTAGACAGGCTGTGCTCGATGGCCTGCGGGGCCGGGGCGTCGCCTTTACCGAGGTCGCGGACCTATGCCGCCTGGCGGCCGACCGCGATGCCGGCCTCGCGGCGCTGACGGCGTCCGCCGGCACGCTCACCGTGATTGCCTGCCATCCACGGGCCGTGCGAGGGCTTCTCGGCGCGGCCGGACTTGCCACGGATGAGGAACACCTCCAGGTCCTGGACCTCCGGACGATGTCGGACGCAGCAATTCTGGAGAGGGTTCCGAGCGACGCGGGGCGTGCGACCACGAAGCCGCTGGAAACTTCAGATGCCTGGCCCCCTTGGTTCCCGGTCATCGACTCTGCGCGGTGTCGCCACTGCCGGCAGTGCGTGAGCTTCTGCCTGTTTGGCGTTTATGCGGTAACACCGGACGGCAAGGCCGCCGTGGTCAATCCGCGGTCCTGCAAGAATAATTGTCCGGCCTGCGCCCGAATTTGCCCGGAAGTGGCGATCATGTTCCCGAAACTGCCGGACGCCGAAACGCCGCTGAACGGGGCCGAGATCGGCGACGAGCAAGACCTGAAGGCGCGGGCCCGGATCAAGGCGCACGAGCTTCTCGGCGACGATACCTACGCGGCGCTGGCCGAGCGCCAGCGCCAAGCCCGGGGCCGCCGTCTGCTGAAATCGGCGCAGGAGCGGGCCGAGGCGGAGCGCGCGGCGTGCGCTTCCATGGAGGGCGAGCGTCCTCGCGAGCCGATAGTTGGGGCGCCCGCCGTGCAGCCGGAGGCCGGCACATGAGCGCAAGCTTTGCCAGGCGGATGCTGACCGAGCCGGACAAGCGCGTGCTGGCAAAGTTCGCGTGGAATTTCGGCTGGAAGGGAATGCGCGCCGTCAGTCGCTTCGAGAAACGAATCGCCCGGGGCGAGGATTTCTTCCCGGCGTTTCTTTTCATCTCCGTGACTGACCGGTGCAATCTCGCCTGTCAGGGATGCTGGGTCACGCCGTCCACGCCGTGCCGTGAACTTGACGTCGAGACGCTCGACAGCCTGGTGCGGCAATGCAAAGCCAAAGGATCGTATTTCTTTGGAATCCTGGGCGGCGAACCGCTGCTCCACAAGGGGCTCTTCGACGTCTTCGCGCGGCACCCGGATGCCTATTTCCTGCTCTTTACCAACGGCACGTTGCTGACGGATGCAATCGCCAGGGAGATGCGGCGACTCGGCAACGTGAGTCCCTTGATCAGCATCGAGGGCAACCGCGAAGTCAGCGACGAGCGCCGCGGCGGCAGCAACGTCTATGAGCAAACCCTGGCCGGGGTGGAACATTGTCGCCGCAACCGCTTGGTCATCGGTGCCTGCACCAGCATTTGCCGCTCCAATGTGCGGGACCTGGCATCGGACGCGTTTGTCCGCGAACTGGCGGGGCGGGGCGTGCACTACCTTTGGTATTACATCTACCGGCCCGTGGGGCCCCGGCCGACGCCTGAACTGGCGTTGGATCCGGCGCAGATCGTGGATCTGCGGCGCTTCATTGTGGACTCGCGCCGCCGCTCGCCGCTGCTGATCGTCGATGCCTATTGGGACCACGAGGGCAGGGCCCTGTGCCCGGCGGCCGTGGGTATGGCGCATCACATTGGCCCTGGAGGCGACGTCGAGCCGTGCCCGCCCATCCAGTTCGCACTGGATAACGTACGTGATGGAAGACCGCTGGCCGAACTGTTCCGGGATTCTACATTCCTCAAGTCCTTCCGTGACTTCTCCCGGACCACGACTCGGGGATGCGTGATCATGGAGGACCCCGAGCGGCTCAAGGCCTTCCTGCTGGCCCAGGGTGCGCGCGACTCCAGCGGGCGGGGCACTGGGTATGCGGAACTGGCCGCCATGAAGGCGCACACGAGTCATCATGTGCCGTCCGCCGAGATCCCGGAGCGGAGCGCGGCCTTTCGGTTCGCCAAGAAATACTGGTTCTTCGGATTCGGAGCCTACGGATGACAGTGGAACGTCAGGACCTGGCAGCGCCCACGGACAAGCCGGCGCGGGACGCGATACGGCAGCGCGTACGAGCGTACTGCGACCGCGAGACGCTGATTCCGCCGCTGTCCCTCGAAGAACTGGAAGCCCATGCCGACCGTATCCTCAAGGACAGCGCACTGGAACCGGAGCACAGGGGGTTCGTCACCGTGCTGGTGGGCAACGAGGTGTGGCGCAGCGCCGTGGCAGGCACGCCGTACGAACGGCGGATTCTATTGCTGCCGCAGTGCCTAAAGTCCAGCGCGGCGTGCCGGGCGAAATTCGATGCGCTGGGACTGCTGTGCGAAGAGTGCGGGCGGTGCGCGATCGGCACGATCCAACGCGAGGCCGAGGAACTGGGTTATGTTGTTCTCGTCGCCGAGGGCACGACGGCCGTCGCGGCCTTGCTGGCCCGGGGCGATGCCGATGCGGTCGTCGGCGTAAGCTGCCTGCACGCCCTGGAGCGCTCGTTCCGGCCGTTGATGGCACACGCGGTGCCGGGCCTGGCGCTCCCGTTACTGCGCAACGGGTGCGTGGACACGGCGGTCGATCTTGAGTGGGTTCGGGAAGCACTTCGCCTTCGGGACCCGACGCTGCCGAACGCCCGTCCGGACATCGCCGCGCTCCGCCGCGAAGTAGGCGCCTGCTTCGAGCCGGCCTACCTGCGGGCGTTGCTGTGTCCGTCCGGCACGGCCACCGAGACGATCGCAACGGAATGGATGGCCAAGGGCGGCAAGCGATGGCGTCCGCTGCTGGCCGTTGGTGTCTACCGTGCGCTGGCCGGACCGGGAGGGGCCGCGCCCGAGACCCTCAGGCGCCTGGCGATCGCGGTCGAATGTTTCCACAAAGCGTCGCTGATTCACGACGATATCGAGGACGAGGACGATACGCGCTACGGGGAGCAGACGCTGCACCGGCAGCACGGCGTCGCGGTTGCACTTAACGTGGGGGACCTGTTGATCGGTGACGGCTACCGGTTGATCGCGGAATCGGGGGCCCCGGCGGAGCAGGTGCGGGAAATGATGGCGGTGGCGGCGGAGGGGCATCGCACGCTCTGCCTGGGGCAGGGCGAGGAACTGCTGCTCCGGCGAGCGCCCGCCAGCGTCACGGTCCCGGCCGTGCTGGAGATCTTCCGCCGCAAGACAGCGCCTGCCTTTGAGGTGGCCTTGCAGTTGGGCGCCATTGGCGCGGGCGCCGACCGCGAGACCCGCGCCGTGCTGGCCGGATTCAGCACCGCGCTGGGCACCGCCTACCAGATTCGCGACGACCTAGACGACCACGCGGCCGACCGTGTTGCGTTGTCCGCCGGGGAGAGTCGACCGTCCGTACTGGTGGCCCTGGCCCGCGAGCAACCTGCCGCGCCGGTCGGCCCAGGCGATCCCGCCGCGGGCGCGGATGAACGTCGGTGGGTGGCGGCGGAAGAACGCACCCGGCAGTTGCTGCGGCAATACGAGGACGAGGCACTGCGCGCCCTTAGGCCGCTTCGGCAGCCAGCCTTGAAGCGCCTCCTGTACCGGGTCGCCGCGCTCATCCTGCACCAGCCGTCTCTGCCATGAAGCGACCGACCGACATGGTCCAGACGGCCGCCCGTGCTGCGATCTGGATGCAGTCGGACGGCGCGGCCGTGATCGAGCGGTTCGTGCTCGGGCAACTTACGACAGACGGCGGGTTCCGGGGGCGGTCGGCGGCGAGCGACCTCTATTACACGGTGTTCGGGCTGGCCTGCCTGGCCGCGTTGAGATGTGCCTTGCCCGCGGCTCCCGTGAGGCGTTACCTCGACGCGCTGGGCGACGAGGGGGAAGGTCTCGATTTCGTGCACCTGGCGTCCGGCGCCCGCTGCTGGGCCGCGCTGGGCGAGTCGGCGCGCGGCCGCGCCCTGCTGCGCCGCATGGAGACGCATCGCGCAGCGGACGGCGGGTATCACCACCTGGAGGCCCGAGCGGCGCGCGGAACCGTGTACGGCGCGTTCCTTGCGTATCTGGCCTACGATGAGGTCGGGGACGGGATGCCGGAACCGCAGACGTTGCTGGCTAGTATCGGGTCCCTGCGAACGGCGGATGGCGGGTACGCCAATGCGGCGGATGTAGCGATGGGGACGACAACGGCAACCGCGGCCGCGCTCCTGCTGCAGCAGTGGATCTCGGGAGCGGTCGAGACGGCAGCTATCGACGCCGTGCAGGCCTGCGAGTGCCCGGCGGGCGGATATCTGGCTTTCAAGTCCGCGCCCGGCCCGGACCTGCTCTCGACAGCCACAGCGCTCCATGCGTTGCGCGAGGCCGGGCGAGCGCCGGCATCAACAGAACCGCACGCCGAATTCGTCGCCTCGCTGTGGGACGACAACGGCGGGTTCCGGGGGCACCCGGCCGATCCGACTACCGATTGCGAATATACGTTTTATGCGCTGCTGGCGCTGGGCGCGTGTGTGGGCGGGGGCGGGGGAAGTGAACAGTGAACGGTCTCCCCAGGTAGGGCGTGGGCGTCCTCGCCCCGCCGTGACGGTTGCGCGACAGTCACGGCGCGGCGAGGACCCGCCACGGCGGGCAGGCAGCCGTCGCCCTACCTAAGATGGACGAACATGGATAGCGAATTGCACAACACATCCGTCCTGGCCGCCGCGCGCACCCATTTGCTGGACGCGCGCGGGGCGGACGGCGTTTGGCGGGGCCAGCTTTCCAGCAGCGCGCTGTCCACGGCCGTGGCTGCCTTCGCGCTGCAGCAGGTGGACCCGGTCGCATATCGGGAGACGGTGGCGCGCGCCTTGGGTTGGCTGGCCGCGGGGGCAAACCCGGACGGCGGGTGGGGCGACACGCCGGATAGTCCGAGCAATCTCAGCACCACGCTGCTTTGTTGGGCGGCTCTCGGCTGTGCCAAGGCGGACGACGCGGTCGCCGCAGGCGCGGTGCAACGGGCGGCGGCGTGGATCGGCCAGGCGGCCGGCAGCCTCGATCCCGAGGCCCTGGCGCAAGCCGTGGCGGCCTCTTACGGGAGTGACCACACTTTCTCGGCTCCGATTCTCACGGTGTGTGCGCTGGCCGGCCGTCTGGGCGAGGATCCCTGGCGGTTTGTTCCGCAACTGCCTTTCGAGTGGAGCGTGCTGCCGCGCGGGCTGTTCCGATTTGTCCGGCTGGAGGTGGTGAGCTACGCGATCCCCGCGCTCATCGCGATCGGGTTGGTGCGGCATCGGCGCGGGGAGCGGGGCGCGCCGCCGGTCGCCTGGCTTCGGGATACGGTCACCGGGCCGGCGCTGCGGCTGCTGCGCCGCTGCCAGCCGTCGAACGGCGGGTTCTTGGAAGCGGCGCCCTTGAACGGCTTCGTGGCCGCGAGCCTCGCCGCCGCGGGTCTGCGCGAGCACCCGGTGGCGCGCGACTGCGCGCGATTCCTCGCAGATACGGTCCGGTCCGACGGAAGCTGGCCGATCGACACGAACCTGGCGACATGGCTGACGACGCTTTCCGTGAATGCCCTGGCGGCGGCCGGCGACGGCCTGGCGGCGCTGTCGGACGCTGAGCGTGACGCCTTGCGGGCGTGGCTGGTGGGACAGCAGTTCGATCGGACGCATCCGTTCACGCAGGCGGCGCCCGGCGGCTGGAGTTGGACGCATCTGCCGGGCTCTGTACCCGACGCGGACGATACGGCCGGTGTCCTGCTGGCGCTGCATCACCTGGGCCCCTACGACTCCGACGCGCAGGCTGCGGCCGGGAAAGGACTCCAATGGCTGCTCGACCTGCAGAACGGTGACGGCGGGCTCCCGACGTTTTGCCGCGGCTGGGGCAAGCTGCCCTTCGATCGGAGCTGCCCGGATATCACGGCCCACGCGCTGGTCGCCTATGACGCCTGGTATGGGCGGGTCGATCCGCGCCTGCGCCGCCGGCTCGACGAGGCGTCGGAAGCAGGCATGGAGTACCTGGCGCGGGCTCAGCAGGCGGACGGCTCATGGGTGCCGCTGTGGTTCGGTAACCAGCAGGCGGCCGGCCAGGTGAATCCTACCTACGGGACGGCGCACGTCGTGCGGGCGTTGCGGGCGTTGACGCCGGGCCGGCTGCCGGAACGCAGCGCGTTGGCAGGGCGGGGCACGACGTGGCTGCTGGAGGCCCAGAACCCGGATGGCGGGTGGGGCGGCGCGGCGGACGTGCCGTCGTCGATCGAGGAGACGGCCCTGGCGGTCGCGGCACTCGATCCGGCGACATCGGCCGCCGCCATCCAGCGCGGAACCGCGTGGCTGGCAGATCACACCCAGGGCGGCACGCGGTTCGACGCGACGCCCATCGGGCTCTACTTCGCCCGGCTCTGGTACTCGGAGCGCCTGTATCCGGTTATCTTCACCGTGCAGGCGCTATCAGCGGTGCGGTGCGACAGGAGCGCGCATTGACCGGCTGTGTCGGTTGCGGTAAGGAATGGGCCTCATGAAGAGCGTACCGAAAGAAACGGTCGATGGTTTTGTCAACGCGTGCCGGCAGGCAGCGGAATGCGGCTTGATGCGGTGCAGCAGCGGCAATCTGTCCATGCGGGTCGATGGAGAGCGGATGCTCGTCAAGGCATCACGGAGTTGGATGGCCCGGGCAACCCCGGACGATGTGTCGCTCTGCCGGATTTCAGACGGGTCCCTTCTCGCAGGGCGGAAGCCCAGCGTGGAGATCGGGTTCCATGCGGGAATCCTGAGGACGCGATCCGACGTTAATGTCGTCATGCACTTCCAGTCGCCCTGTGCCACGGTGCTTGCCTGCCGCAAGCCGGAACGGTTCAATTATTGTGTGATACCTGAGATTCCGTTCTACGTGGGTCATGTTGCGCACGTTCCCTATCTGATGCCGGGGTCGGCCGAGTTGGCGCGGGCCGTGACCGAGGCCATGTTCGAGCATGACCTGGTCGTCCTGGGAAATCACGGGCAGGTGACCGTCGCGCGCGACTTCGATCACGCGATCCAGAACGCCATGTTCTTCGAGCTTGCCAGTGAAATCATTGTCCGTTCCGGCGATCGCGCGACGCCGCTGCCCGAAAAGGAAGTCGAGTCGCTTCTTGCATTGCGGCAAGCGGGGCGGGCGGGGACCGTGTGAGGTCTGATGACGCGATCGGTGACCTATAGTCTGATGCTGGTCCTGGGCGCGATCGCCGCGGCGCTCGGGGGAGATGACCCGATGCCTGAAAAGTCACTTGCGCAGCGCGTTGCCGACCGGATGTTTCCTTCCGTATTCCAGGCGTGGAACCCGGCCGACAACTTGAACGAGGACAAGACGGTCACGGCCGCCCGGCACGACCTCATCTTCCATGGCGATGGTTTCTTCGGCCTAAAGTGGGATAATGAGCATCCGGGTCTGGCCACCAACTTCACAGCCGCCAGTCTCGATCGCGGACGACGGCGTCGGCGGGAACTGTTGGGCCGCAATCCGAACCTGGTTCTGCTGATGGAGATTCGTTACCGGGATGCGCACCAGTCTTACCTCCCGGATGGACACGCATGGTGGCGGCGCGACGACAAGGGCACCATTGTTCCAGGATGGGAGGAGGGGCGATTCCTGCAATTGGACTTCTCCAATCCGGAATACCGTGAACAGGTGGCCAGGCAGGCGCAGGCTGCCGTGGAATCCGGCGTGGTGGACGGCATCATGCTGGACTGGTGGCGCGACGATGCCGATCGTGTCGCGTTGGTGGGGACCATACGCCGGCGCATTGGAGAGAAGTCCCTCATCCTGGCGAATGCGAACGACCAAACGACCCCAAAGACGGCCCCGTTTATTAACGGCTACTTCATGGAGTGCACGCGCAGCCAGTCGGCGGCCGATTGGAAGCGTATTGCCGACACGCTGACGTGGGCCGAGAAGAACTTGCGGACGCCGCGGATCAACTGCTTGGAAACGTGGTATCACACGTCACGCGGCGACGAGAACTTGATGCGCGCCACCACGACGCTGTCCATGGTTAGGTCGGACGGCTACTGCCTTTTCTCCGACCCGAATCCCTTGCCGACGCCCGATCACCTGCACAACTGGTATCCGTTCTGGGAGCGGCGCCTGGGCAAGGCGCTGGCGCCGGGTCTCGAGCGGCCGGATGGCGTGTGGACGCGCGAGTTTGCCGACGGGACCGTTGCCTACAACCCGATGGGCAACAAGGAAGTGACTGTCACGTTCGACGAACCCCGAACCAGCGCGGCCAACGGCACGCGCGCACGGTCACACACGCTGAGCCCGTGCGACGGCGATCTCTTCTTGAACGACGATGCGGCGCGGCGATCGGTCACGGGTGCTCCCTGAGCCGCCTCGTCTGCAGCGAACGCCACAGCACCAGGCCTATCAGCGTCACCACCACGAGATTCAGAACGAAGACCGACACGCGAAGCCAGGTGAACTTCAGGACCAGTTCGTAGATCTCTATCGGGAGATACATCATGCCGCTCGCCAAGGCCAGCCATTCGGCCCAACCACGCTCCCGCCAGAGGCCGTAACCCTCGACCAGGCGAAAGATGGAATAGATCAGGGCCAGTGACGCAAACGTCCAAAGTTCCCTGTCCGTCACGCGGGAGGCCGCATGGATGAAGACGCCCGCGTATTTCCGGCCCGGATGCAAATGGAGCTGACCGATCAGTCGGACGGCCGCCGCCTGCAGGTCCTGGTGCAACAGCGACAACAGGCCAAGCCCGGCAGTCAGGACCAGCAGGCCCTTTGCCGCTTCGAACAGGGCAATCCCGCGTAGGGTTCGGCGTGAAGTTCTTGCCGTGATCATCGCCTTCGCTCCGGTAGATCCGTCACGGGGTCTCGGGTTCCCAGATGCGCTTGACCTGGGCGTCGAGGAAGCCTTGGTTCGTCGGCTTCAGCTTCCACATTTCGAGCTTCGCGATCGTCGTCGGGACGCCGACGGTGAAGGCGTCCAGCCCCGTGCCGCGAGAATCCAGATGGGCGGCCAGAACCGCCTGCCGGTCATTGGCGAAGACTTCGACGAGGAAGTTGTCGATGAAGATACGAAGTTCCACGGCCTCGCCTGCGGGGAGGTCGGCCACGGCGAAGGGCGCCTCAGTCGTGCCGACGCGCAGCGTGCCGTTTTCCGGCCGCAGCATGATGGGCAGCCCGCCGCCTTTGCCGTCGGAGAAGAGGATGAAGCCGAAGAGTTTCCTCGCGGCCTGTTCGCGGGAAATGGTGATGCGGAGTTCGAACGCGTCACCGTCAAGTCTGGCAATGCGTTGCAGGGCGGAGCCGTCCGACACCGGAACGCGCGCGCGGTGCCCGGTCAGGGGGTTCGCGATCGTGACATCGGCGAGAGTGACCGGATCGAAACGCTGGGCTTCGAGTTCGCGCAGCGGTTTGATGCGCAGCACGCCGTCGTCAGGCAGGGACAACTCCCGCGGCAGGGACTGGATCGTCTTGTTCAACAACGCGCCAGCGGGCCCGACGGAGGTAAGCCAGGCCCACATGACGCGGCGGCTGTCCGGCGTGAGCACGCTTTCCGGCGCGAAGAAGTCGGTCCGTTCGGTCACTCCGAAGACGGCCTGCTCGTCACGCCGCCAGTTCATGCGGCCTTGCTTCGACGGCACGAACTGCTCGGCCTTCGCGTCCCAATCGCCGATGTAATAGCGGCAGCCGAGGGGATGGCTGATACAGAGGAGCATCCATTTGTTTCCGAGTTTGAAGAAATTCGGGCAGGAAATGTCCTCGCCGATGGTGGTGTCCGGCAATTCGTGCTGCAGGAAATCGCCGACGAGCGTCCAGTCCTGGAGATCCTTCGATTTGTAGAGCGGCGGGTTGATGCCGCCCGAAATGCCGTAGTAAGTATCGCCGAGGAGGAAACAATCCGGATCCCAGTGGTCGATTTTGGCCTCGCCGCCGTCGGCGGTCTTTACGGCAACCGGGTAGGGTTTATTCCACGCAGACAACTGCCGGTCTTTCGCGATCGCGATCTGGTTCCGGCCCGAGGACTGGCCGTGGTAGATGACAGCGGGCAGTCCTTCCTTGGTCAGGAAGCCGGTGCCGCTGAACATGCCGTGGCCGGTAAAGGCGGGTTGGAGTTTCGTCGTCTGCCATGTCCAGTGGAGCATATCGGGACTGGTGACGTGGACGAAGCTGAAGGAGTAGCCGCCCTTCGCCGGATGGCCCAGGATGTAGTGCAGATGATAGACGCCATCGAGGCAGAAGGCGGCGTTCGGATCGCCCGGCATGCTGTCGCCGCCCGGGTGCATGAGGTGGTAGTTCAGTGTGGTGTCATTCATAGGGTGATCCATCCGTCAAGTTCAACGCATGTGTGTATGTCCAGCCGAGGTATCAAGAACCGCACAATACCACCCTCATACGTGAAGTCCAGAGCGTTGCCGCCGGGCCTGACGGTCACGGCCTTGGGCCGGCGGGCGGAACGCAGCTGAACGGCTATCGGGCCGATCGTCGGGATCTCGTCAACCCATAGGTCGTCGGTGTTCAGTCGCGACAGATCGCGGCCCGAACTCTGGTTGACGAGATGCAGGAGGAGCGATTCGCCTTTTGTGCGCAGCGACACATCGACCCATGACGGGGCGTCCGTCTCGAAAAGAGGGCGCGGCTGCAGGACATGCAGGATCTCACGGATCCAGGCCAGGAGCTGGGGATCCCCAAGTCGCAGGTAGTGTCCGAACAGGTCGGTGCAGACATGAACGATCATCCCATGCCCCAGTTGCCGCGCCACCGCGGCCGGGAACCCGGCCGGTTGTGGGTTCTCCTCATCCAACTGCCCATGCATGGGGTAGTTGTTGGCGAGAGTGCGGCATTCCGGGTTGAACTGATCCCAGGAGACGTATAAGGAATAGAGTTCCCGGGCGTCGATGAGGTCGACGCGATCCCACGGCGCGTCTATTCCCGTAGGCTCATCCTGGCTTTTGAGGATGACGTGGCCATCCCCGAGGGCGGCCCGCTGCACCTTGGAGACGCCGATCAGGTCCCGCAGATCCATGATGGAAGAACCGGTGGTCAGCAGCTTTCCGCCACGGCGCACGAACTCCTCGATTTCCCGGACCGCAGTCCTATCCACCACGCTTTGTTCAGGGACAACCACGAGATCGTAAGGCAGACTCGAACGCCAGTTGGATTCGTCCATGACATCAGGGGAACGATGCAAGGCCGCCAACGCCTTGTGCGCCCCCTTGATGCCGCCCGCGCCGAACGCCTCTTGGGAGGGGTCGGTTGCCAGAATCGCTGTCCATTGGGCGCTTCGGGTGTGCTGGAAGACCTCCTCGCGCTCCTTGACAAACTGCCGGACGGCGATCGCTTTCTTCATGCGCGACGGAACCCACGCGCCGTTGCCCAGCGGGTAGGTCCAGTAGCCGACGGCTCCGCCGTTCGACGCCACGGTTGCTGCCTCCTGCATCATGCGCTGGAGCGGCTTGGAGCGGCTGCGTACATCCTTACGGGCGTGCGTGAAGGACGTGTCGCAGACGTAGGCGTCATAGGGCGCCTCCATGGTGCCGTACCATCGCATCATCCGGGCCATGTCGTGCAGGTTGAAGAAGCCGGGGGAGAAGAAGTCGCCTGAGCGCCAGTCGAACGGCGCGGCGAACTCCCGCCGCGGACTGACGTTACCGGCGCTGTAGGCGCAATCCGCCTTCAGGGACTTGACGTACTTCCGGAAGCGCGTCCGCCACTGATGGGTGACCCGGTTCCACGTCGCCGCATAACGTGTATCGAAGTCCGGCCGGGCCAGAATATCTGTACGCATCCCTGCTTCGCCACTATCGCGCCGGAACTGCTCCAAGCAGCGGTCGCAGTAGCACGGCCCGGGCCAGTCCCCGTCCACCCATATCCCGTCGGGTTCATACCCTTGGACGAGTTCCCGCAGTTGGATCGAGGCCCATTCATCCCAGTAGCCGCTCTGTGGGCAAATGGCGAAGGCGCGCGAGATGTTGAAGTCTTCAAACCAGGCGCCGTGCGGCTTTCCCTCCCGGTCGCGCATGATCCAGTCGGGATGCCGCTCTCCGGCCAGGCCGTCCAGGAGGCCGCTGTAGTAGAGCACCAACCGGCAACCGGCTTCGCGGGTCAGTTCCCGGAACAAGGCCGGCATGTCCTGCGCCAGCATGCGATGCTCGGTCTTCAGGGAGCTCCGCCAGGTGGTGTAACCGCTGTGGCCCTTGGCATAGATGCAGACGTAACCGGGAGAAAGCTGCTTCAACCAGGGCAGGGTATTGTCGCGCGTGCAGCCGGAGCCGTAGGGGCGGGACTGGACTTCGGTGTAGTAATCGACCAGCAGGTTGAAAGTCGCTTCGTTCAACCAAGACATGGATGAGTGTCCTTCCCTTGATTACGTCCTATCGTCCAGTGCCCTGGCTTGATTCGTTCGTGGCCTCTGCCGTTGTGTCGGACCAGGGGTACCTTATCCTTACCAGTTGTCCGCCCAACCGTGCCGATTCGACCGCGGCGATACCGGGGAGGGTCATTCTCAGTCCCTCTCGCAGCGATATGGGCGATGGCAATCCGTCCCGGATTGCCGTAAGGAAACGGTGCAGCAGCGCATAGTCCGCACCGCCGTGCCCATCGGCGCTCTTCTCGCCCGCTTCCTTCGGTGTTTCCCCGACCGCGATTTCGTGAAGCGCCTTCTTTTCGTGGCATTCGGTGGAATAGTATAGTGTCTTGGCCGGGCCCGATCCTTCGCATCCGGGTTGTCGCTCGAAATATCCTTTCGTGCCGTGGACACGGTACCCGTGTCCGCAGGCCGGATAGTTATTGATGAAGCAGGTCAGGAGCCGCACAACGACATTGGACCGCGTTCGGAAGATGGCCACCATGGCATCGTGCTGGCCCGCCTGCTGATTGATGTGACTGCCCGTGTCAAAACACGATACCCATTCAAGATCCTCGTCGATCAGGCGAAGAAGCGGGCCCAGGGAATGGGTGCAGTACCTGATGCTCTCATAGGTCTGCCGCCACGGGGTAGCTTCGAACAGACTCCGTACGTCATGGATGTACTCGGCTTCCATGTAGTAAGGTTCGCCCAGCTTGCCTTGTTTGACGAGATCAACGGCGGCGTCCACGAAGCCCCACATGTTCGGATTCGCCCCAAACATATAAAACGCACGGCTTGACTGCTGCGCTCGCCAAAGCTCCTGGGCCTCTGCCATCGTGGCCACGGCGGGCACGTCCGACATGACATGAATATTCCTGGCGAGAGCTTTGCAGCACAACTCTGCATGGGATGTTGCCGGGGTCTCCACCAGAATGGCATCCAGTTTCACCTCGTCCAGCATTCGGTCGAGATTGGGAAAGAGGACGGCGTCCGGATATTCCTGCTTGGCCGTCCTGAGACTAGCTTCGTCCGAATCGCAGATGGCGGCGGCTTCCGCGCGGAAAGACCGTGTGGCCAACCCGTAGAGTGATCGCCCGCGACGGCCAAACCCTGCAACCCCGAGTCTGATTCTTGTTTCCATGCCTGTTACCATTCAGTGAATCGAACGTTACCGTACTCAAAATCCGAAACCTTGCAGATTGGCTTCTGCGCCGGTCTCCAGCAACATGAGCGCCAGGAACAGGAACCCGACACCGTCAACTGACTCGTAGAGGTGTCCGCCCGGATATCCTTGGAACATGCCGTTCTCGTAAAGGCAAGCCACGGCCTCGTCAGCCAGCGCCCGCGCGCCGGACAGTACGTGTTCGTCGCCCAGTTGCCGCCCAGCCCGCGCCAAGAAATGGATGCAACGGCCGTAATTCTCTGCGTAGCTCCAGCGTCCGGTGCGCAGGGGGCTACTGCCGAGGGCGATGCGCGCCCACCGTTGCACAGCATCGAGGAACGTTTGTTTGCGCGTCAGCGCATAGAGCGAGACGCACGCATCGGCAACGGCCATCGGGTAGTCATGGGTCGGCCATTGGTCCGTATTCCAGATGTCCGCGTGCAGTCGGGGCCAGTATCCCGTTTCGTTCGGCGCGACGGGGATCCCTTCGTCCACGGTGACTTGACCAAAGTACAGGCCCGACGCGCTGTCGTACGCATGTTCAACATAAGCGCGCGTCGCATCGGATGCCATCTCGATAAACGTCCCCGTCGAACTGTATTCACCCGCCCGAAGCAGGGACTGGGCCCACACGCCGACTTCACTGGTGGACACCTTGGAGTCCCAGCGTCCCATATCCGGCTCATTGGAGAGCAGGCCAGTGGAAGGGCCGCGATGGCGGTAACTGTACTGCGCAATGCGCAGGGCCATATCTCTAAGTTCTGCGTCCCCCGTCTTGCTGTAGAGCCAGGAGAGCGATTCGGCCAGAATCCCGCCTGCCTCCAGAAAGGCGTGCCCTTTCTTCCCGTCGTCATGGCGGTTGAACCCGCCTGACATCGGGTCGTAGACGTGCCTACGCGCCATGGTGCGAATGTAAGCGGAAATCCGATCCGGGTCATGTCGCCAGAAGAGATCCCAGGCGGGAGTGATGGGACGCAGTTCGTGGTCTCCGCCGGAGAAGGCGACAATCCGGTTGTCGAACACGTCGTAATACCGATGGTTACCCCACTGGAACATGCCGTTCCCGGCCACGCAACGCGCCAGAAATGCTTCAATGTAGCGATCCGCTGACTGGGCGTACTGCGGTTTTCCTGTCAAGTCGGTCAAGCCATACGCCGCGACGACCAGGGGTTGATCCCAATAGAGGGTACTTCCACGTGGCGCGCCAATCAGGCGGTACACGCGCTTGGGGATGTGTTCAACCCCGGGGGGACAACCGGTGTGCGTGTCGACTGCCGAGACCCACATTTGCGCGGCGGCTCCAGAACGCTGTCCGGCTCCCGCAGCAGCAAGCCGGTCGAAGTGGCTCGCGATTTTGTCAAGAAAGCTACTCACGGCGATATTGTGGTTTTTGGCACCGTCACAGCCATTGCCGTGGGGTTTCTTTTGTCTCTTCTGCCGCACAACGGGAGGCATGAGCGGCATGGGTCGCTCCGGAATCAGTTCAACGCGATCATCGAAGTCGAGAGCGACGGCAAGAAACGTGTCTGTGTCTGCTACTTTGTTCTTTCGCGCAATTCTACGTCATTTGACATATGCGTCAATCCAACGTTCGGCAGCCGGTTGGGCGAGCCCGCAGGGCGAACGCTAGCCTACCTGTCGGCGATTAGGCACCGCTCATGGCAAGCCGAACACGCCCATCACGGCCCGGCGATCGCAAACACGGGGCGGCGGGCGGACTGCTCCTGCATGAGCGTCGTGACGGCGCTGGAGCCGAATATGACAAGCACGATGACGGCGACGGCCATGACCCGCCGCGCCGCTGTTGGCCGGCGCAGGACGCGCAGCGCCAGCCCGAGCCACCACAAGCTGAAGCCCGCGGCGGCGACCAGAATGCGCGTCTCGGCGGGCAGGCGATAGTGCCAGAACAACAGCACGCGATCCCACAGCATGACCCGCGTCTTTAGCCCTGCTTTGCGGGCCCGGGCAATCTGCAGGTTGCGCGCAACATCGCCCTGGGCACCGCCATAGCACTCGGCTCGCGCCAGGATGCGCAGGGCATCGTCGAAGCGGCCGGCCTGCAGAAACGCGGTGCCTTGATTGTAGAACAGAGGCGCATTGCGGATGCCCATGTCGATCAGCTTCTGGTATTCAGCCGCGGCGGCCGTATAGTCAGCGGGCGCCCGGGCCGACGTCATCAGGCTATTGGCATCGTTCCACACGAAATCCGCCTCATCGGGCGCCATGGCCCGGGCTGTCGTGGTCCCGGCCAACAGGCCCAGGGTCACGAGGAACGGCAATAAGCGCGCCAGAGAGCCTGTGGGGCGCTTTGCCAGAGTCGCGAGTTCATGGTCTACGTCTGCGATCAGGCGGCGCGCCGCGTCAATCTCGGCCGCGGAGGGTGGCTCAGTCCCGCTTGTTTCGTATGCGCCGTTGAAGTGCCGGCTCATGACGGCCTCGAAGGCGCCGGCCTGCGAGGCGCCGACGCCGTGACGCCGCAAGACATCGGCCGCATCGCCCGGCGTCAATGCCGCCGTGGGCAGGGCCAGGCGGTCGCAGAGGTATTGCCGCAGGGCGCCGCAGGCGAGGCCGTGCCGGTCGGCCGCGGAGCCCTGTGCAGTTGCGAGACCGGAAAGTGCACGTTCGGCGCGGCCCCGGGCCTGGCGGGCACGGCGTTGTTGTTGCCACGCACCGCGGCGACGCAGCACGGAGGCCGCGAGCAGCACGCCGATGAACACGGTGGGCCCGGCTGCCGCGGTGGCCAGCACCATGGGAGTCGAGCCCCAGACGTTGACTGGCCGCGCCCCGAGCGGGTCGAGGCGCAGGCCGGCAACCGTCAGGTCGGCGTCGCGCGCCGCATGCGATAATCGCACGACCTGACCCGTGAAGTTGCCGATGATCTGCGAGGCGGTCACTTCCGTCGCCTGGCGGATCTTGATCGGGATGGGTTCCGTGTAGACGGTCCGGTACCCGCGGGTATTGACATCGTAGTACGACACGGCAATGGGCGGCAGTTCTGTCGAACCGGCGTGCCGGGGGCGGAGCGTGTAGGCGTAGTCGCGGCCACTATCGCGTTTGGTGGTCTTGACGGAGTCGTCATAGACTTCGAACCTTTCCAAAAGGTTGGTCTGGAGGCTCAAGCGGAGCGGGAACACATTGCGCATCTGCACGGGCCCCTCGACGGTCAGCGTGAGAGTGAGCGGGTCGCCGACATTGCAGGTCTGGGCGTCGAGCGCGGCTCGGGCCACGAGGTTGCTGCCGAGTGCGCCGATGTACGATTCGGGCCGCGATTCCTCGGGCGGGGGGACCACGCGGACCGTCACGGCGGGGCCCACGGCAAAGACCTCGGTGCCGGAAGCCTGGCCATTGGCGTCGACCTCGACCGGCACCTGGCCCTTGAAAACCACCGGCCCGAACGTGTGCGCTCCTTCCTCCACGGGCGAATATGACACGGCGATGGTGTATTCGAGGTAAGCGACGCCCTTTTCCGTGACCGGGTGCTTTTCAAGAACGAAGACAGCCGGCCGCGGCGCGAACGGATCCTGGTTATTGAAGAAACCGCCGAAGTCGAAAGGATCGTTACGAACCGTGTAGTTATTGATTGCGAGACCGGGCTGGTTGCGGCCGGCCAGCTTTGATCGCAGGAGTTGCCCAAGGTCGGGTCCTTTGAGGCCGTCGATTTCGTGAGCATCCAGGTACGGTACTGTCAAGACGGGCGGGTTGGCCGGGTACAGGGGCTCGGTGTCGGCATAGCGACCGGCCAGGCGGCGGATCCGGACACGGAGCGTGATGTCGAAGGGTTCGTCCACCAGAACGGCCGTCCGGGAAGCGCTTACGCCGATTTCGACCAGGTCCTGCTTGGTGATGCCGATCACGGTTACGGCGGGGCCGTTGACGGTAAACAGCTTCCCGTTCACCGACATCGTGATCGGTCCCGTCACGAAGGAGCCTTCGTCCTCCGGGGTGACTTCGTAGGCGTATACCCGGCCGGAGAACCCCTGCCGCTGCATGCTCCCATTGATGATGACGATGCTGAAGTTGCTGATATCCTGGCTCCCGAGCGCCTTGACACGGCAATGGCGGAGGTTCGAGAGATCCGGCTCTGAACGGCCATTGGCACCGGTTACCTTGACATTGAGGACCACCGATTCGCCCAGGTAGATGCGGTCGCGGTTGGCGGTGACTTCCAGGGAAGCGTCGTCGGCATGAACGACGCAGGCCGCAATCGCGACAAGAGCCGTGATCGCGCAGGCGATGTGGCGGGAGCTGGACGCAGATCGCTGGGCGGAAGTAGTGTTGGCTGTTTCCATTCGCGCCCTTGTTGCGTCCCTTTCCAGGCGGGGCGAGGACGCCCACGCCC
Source organism: uncultured bacterium (assembly GCA_903895695.1). Classification (GTDB taxonomy): domain Bacteria; phylum Verrucomicrobiota; class Kiritimatiellia; order CAIKKV01; family CAITUY01; genus CAITUY01. Next base: position 14,987 of record CAITUY010000210.1, on the reverse strand, counting down.
TACCTATTGGCTTGCTGGCGTAACAATTTCCTGAACACTGAACACTGAAACCTGAACACCTTCTCCACTCACCAGTCACGCTCCGACGGCGATAGCGGCGCGTACTGCTCGCGTTGGCGCTTTTCTTCCTCGTGCTCCTTTTCGCGTTCCTTGGCCTTTTCGAGCATCCGTTGCACATCCTCCTTGGAGAGGTCGCCGGGTTTCGGCTCGGGCTTGGGCTCGGGCTTCTGTTCCTGCGGTTGGGGTTGCTGTTCTTTTTTTGGTTCTTGAGGCTTTGGCTGTTGCTGCTGCTCTTGTTTCTTCTGCTGTTGTTGTTGGGGCTGGGGAGGCGGCTCCTGTTTGGGAAGGAGCTTTTCGATTTCGTTGAGCAGTTTGTAGCTCCGGTGCTGGTGGTTCAGCGAATCGCCCAGGTTGTTCGTCACGGCGGCCAGGGCGGCCTGCTGGGCCGCGAGCGCCTGTCCAGTCAACTGGACTATCTTGGTGCGATCTTCTGGGGAGAGAATCTGTTTTGTCGTGTTGGTCGAGGCAGCAGCCGCATTGGTCGAGGGTTGAACCGGCACGCTGATTCCCTCGGGCGGGACGGAGCGTTCGAAACGGGTCTTGAAGAGACCCGTGAGATCAACGGCTTCCGCCTGCTCCTGGCGGACCTCGGCGCGCACCTCGGGGGTTGCGCTGAAGACGTTGGGGTCGGTCAGGGCGATTGCGTTGGTCTGGCGGAGCAAGTCCTCGTGCATCAGCGAGCCGTAGGAGGCGACGCCCTTCCAGAGATGGTAGACGGCGTCCTCGCCCTCACGTGCCTGGGGGTAGGCATTGCGGTCGAGATCGCGCAATGCGTCGGCTGTGCTGCCCAGCCGGTCGCGGATGGATTCGGCAAAGCCGTTGATTTGGGCGGCCATCTGCTGCGGCGAGGGCGCATTGGATGCTTGGCCCTGGGGCTGGCGCGCGAGCGCTTCGAGCAGTTTTCCTTTTAACGGAATCAGAATGTCGGCTGTGTCGTCCTCCTTGTCGGCCAGGGATTCCAGCGCCGGGATGAGCGCCGGGGTGTCGTTAGTAAAGGTATCCGGCATGTCGCGGGTGAGGCTGCGCTGTTGCTGGAGCATCAATTCGGCGAGAGCGTCCGGCGGCATCTGGCCGTAAGTGGCCAGGGCCTTGGCGACCCGTGCCTCGTCCTGGGCCTGGAGAGTTTTGGCCGAGACCACCGCCAGGTTGCGGCGGCTGTCCGAGTCGTCCGGGTCGACGCGCGTGGCGCGCTGGAAAGCGGAGACGGCCTGCTTGAGGTCGCTGGCGCGCTCCCCGGCCGCGGCGGCATCCGGCTGTCCGGCCGGTTGTCCAGCGGCCGTCGCGGGCGTCTTCATCCGCGCCGTGGCGGATTCGTCGAGAGCGCAGCCGAGGTTGTAGGCGGCGGCGCCCAAGTCGGCATCCTCCATGCCGAGCAGGCCGCGGAAGGTGTCGGCGGCTTCCTCATAGCGGCCGGCCTTGAGGAGCGCGCAGCCGGCGTTGTAGAGATAGTCGAACCGGGGGCGGCGAATGGAATTGCGGGCCGCGCCGAGATAGGCGGCGGCCGAGTCCTCGTAGCGACCGGTTGCGTAGAGGGCCTGGGCCTTGAGCGCCCCGGCGCGGCCGGGCGCAACATTGGTCGCGGCCACGATGGGCGGGGGCGCGGCGGGGGTGGCCGGCGGTTCATTCGTGGGGGCCGAGAACGAGGGTAGGGCCAGACCGGCCAGAAGCATCAACCAGACGCCAACCCGGGCTGTGAGCGGGGGCGGGGCGGGAGGGAGGGGCGGCGGCGCGGCGGCGGACTTTGCAGCCGTCAGCGTCGGCGTGGTTTTCCGGCCCAGCATGGTCTGGCCCCGGCTTAGAAAGGCGGCGGCCAGAAGGCAAAGAAGGGCCGGGAACAGGAATATCTGGAAGCGCTCGACTACGCGGTGTTGCACGGATTCCTCAAGATCCCTGGCCGATACGCGGCTCAGGTGGTCGCGATAGAGGTCGCCCAACTTGACATTGGCCACGCCGACCGGGATGTAGGCCCCGCCGGTTTTCTCGGCGATGCTCTGCATGACTTGGTGGTTGAGCTTCGACGTGACGGTGGCCCCCTTGTACGTCATGTAGGCCGACTTGTCGCCCGGGGCGGGAACCTTCGCGCCCTCCGTGCTGCCCAGGCCGACGGTAAAGATGGTCACGCCTTTTTCACGGGCCTTATCGACGGCCGCGTCGACGCGGCCGCTGAGATCGTCGCCATCGGAGATCAGCACAATGGCTTGATGGGCGCCTCCCTCGCTGTCGAACGAATCGAGGGCCGCCAGGATCGCGTCACCGATATCGGTCTCGCCCGGCGGCGCCGAGTCGATGTCAATGCCATCAAGCACCTGGCTGAGGAAGCCGTAGTCGGTGGTCAGCGGGCACGAGAGCACGGGTCGCCCGCGAAAGGCCATGAGGCCGGCGCGGTCGCCGCGCAGTTGTTTGACCAGGTCCATCAGGTCCACCTTGGCGCGGCCCAGGCGGGTGGGGTGGACGTCAGTCGCAAGCATGGAGCGCGAGACATCGAGGAGGAGCATTACGTCGCGGCCACGCTGGTAAACGGTTTCCTCGTGCGAACCCCATTGCGGTCGCGCCAGCGCGATCAGTGCCAGCAGGAGGCCGGTCGAGACGAGCGCGATCTGCCAGGCCCGGCGCCCCGGCACCGGCGGCGGGGCCAGCCGGGCGGCCATGGTCGGGGACAGGAACCCCGCCCCGGCCGGCCGGCGCGCGATGAGGACATGCGTCAGCACGCCCGCCAGCGGCACGAGCCAGAGCAGGTAGAGCACCCAGGCATGTTCAAACTGCAAGTTCATATCGGCAACTTACCCAGCCAGGAATTCAGTCCGGCGCCCAGCACCACAAGAGCGAGGCCGGGCAGCAGGAATAGGGCGAAGTGTTCGTCGTATTGGTTATAGAGTTCCGTGTTGATGGTCGTTTTTTCCAGCTTGCCGATGGCGTCCATGGCGCGCGTGAGGCCCTTGGGGTCGGTGACATTGAAGTACTGGCCGCCGGTTTCGTTTGCGATGCGTTTGAGCATTTCCTCGTCCATCTCCACCATTGCGTGGGCGATGGCGGGTCGGCCGAACATATCGCGGGCCAGGAAGGGCGCCTCGGCCGCGTTGGAACCGACGCCGATGGTGTAGACTTTGATGCCCAGAGTCTTCGCCGCCTTGGTCGCGTCCTCGGGCTTGATGATCCCGGTGTTGGAAACGCCGTCGGTCAGCAGCACGATGATCCGTGACTTTACGCCGGCTTTGTCCAGCCGGGCACAGGCCGTGGCCAGGGCGTCACCAATGGCCGTCATGTCCTCTTCCGCATTCACCGCCTGGCCGTCGGCCCCGTACACCAGTTTCGGAATTTCGACTCCCCGCAGGCTATGTTCGAGGGCCTGGTGGTCGAGGGTCAACGGCACACGGCTCGACGCATAGCCGCCGAAGGTGATCAGGCCGACGAGATCGCCGGGCCGTTGATCCACGAAACGGGTAAAAGTCTCTTTCACGACATCAAGGCGCGTCCTTTTGAGTTCCTGGGTGTCGAAGTCCAGTGCCGCCATGGAGCCCGAACAGTCCACCACCATCTGGATGGCGATGGCATCAGCGCGGCGCAGGGACCGCGAGAACACGGTTTGGGGCCGGGCCAGCGCGAAGACGAACAGCGCAGCGCCGGCCAGGAAGAGCAGCGGAGCCAGGGGGCGCAGCCGCGTGCGCCACGTGGCGTGCGACGCGGGGATCCGGTGCATGGGCGCGAACAGGAGCGCCTGGCGGACCCGCCGACGGAACACCCACCACGCCGCGACCCCTAGCGGGATCAGCAGCAGCAGATAGATTGGATTACCGAGGCGAAACATGGGTTAGGGTTGAGGGTGGGGGGTGGAAGGTGGAGGGGTTGCGGCGCGTTCATCGGCGTCAGTTTCGACATAGGTGCGAGCCGTGGCAAGGGATTGGTCGATGGCGGGGCGGTCGGGGAGATAGGCGGCGTATTTGACCAGGTCGGCCGCTTGCAGGAAGGCGCGCAGCTTCGTGATGACGGCGGGCGAGAAGCGCGGGTCCTGGCTGACGGCCACCAGGAACTCCTCGGTGGTTTGTTCGGGCGCCCGGATGGAGTGGGCGCGTTCGATGTAGGCGCGGACGATCATGGTCAGTTCGAAATAGAAGTCTTTCACGCGATCCTTGGTCACGAGGTCGCGGGCGAGCAATTCGGCCAGTTCGTGCAGCGCGCGCTCGCGGGGCGACATGCGGCGCAGGCGGACTTCACGGTGGATGCGTTTCGCCGCCCACCAGAGCAGGACGCCCAGCGCGCAAACGCCGGCGGCGGCAACGAGGTACAGCAGCACGGAGCCGAGGCCGGGATAGATGCGAACGGGCGATCGCACGGCCGCCAGGCTGGAGCCCGGGTCGCCCTTGACGAGGGACTCGGACGACAGCACGAGCGGCCGGGTGGGGAACGAGTGCTCCTCGCCGCTGCGGTCGTGCCACACGATGGCCATGGGGGCGATCCGATAGCGCGGGGCCGCTTGGGGCTGCAAGCGCACGCTGCGTTCGCGGACCGTGCGGCCGCCGGGCTCCACAACCGGGGGCTTGTCGAACGACCCGGCGACCGTGAACCCGCTTACCCGGTTCTCGATCGGCGGCAGCTTCACCTGAACGTTCGGCGGCGCCGTCACCTCGATCGTGAGCAGCGTGTCGCGGTCGAGGCGCACGACGGGAGGCGTCGCACTCATGCGCACGGTCACCTGGCCGGCTGACGATTCGACGACCTGCGGCTTTGCCGAGGCTGACTTGTCGGCGGTTGATTCGGAGGAATGGCGGGTGCAGGCGGTGAGAAGGATGGAGACGAGGAGCGGCGCGATGAGCACACCAGGCATGTTTGTTCCCATCCTGCCGCCTGGAGCGGAGCCGCTTCCGGCTCCGGCCCTTCGATGGCACTCAGGGCAGGCCGGCGCGGGAAGCCGCGCCGCTCCCCGAAGAGGCAGACAGATGAACGGACGGATTCTCATCGCCTTCATCCCCGGGCGGCCCTCACCTGGCGTTTGCGGAAGAGACGATGCACATCGTCGACGAACGGCCGATCCGTATTCATGGACAGCAAATCGACCTTAAGTTTCCGGAAGCGTCGGGTCTCGGCCTCCAGCTCGCGCTTCGCCTCTGCGGCAAAACCCTCGCGCAGGGACCGGCACGACGTGTCCAGCAGGACCACATCGCCGGTCTCGGGGTCCTGGACCTCGACCAGCCCGACATCCGGCAGGGACTCCTCGCGGGGATCGCCGATGCGGCAGCACACAACATCGTGACGCTTGGCCGCGACGCGCAGTTCGCGTTCGTAGTCAGGGGCCATGAAGTCGGAGATAACGAAGACCACGGCACGGCGCTTCTGGATCTGGTTAAGGAAGCGCAGGGCCCCGGCGATGTCGGTGCCGCGCCGGGTCTCCTCGGCCGCGAGCACCTCGCGGACCAGACGCAGGGCCGCGGTGCGACCCTTGCGCGGCGGCAGGGATTTTTCGATGTGGTCGCTGAAGAGGATGAGGCCGACCTTGTCCTGGTTCTTGATGGCCGAGAGCGCCAGGAGACAGGTGACCTCGGCGGCGAGTTCGGACTTGGGGCGGGTGTCTGAGCCGAACGATTGCGAGCCCGACACGTCAACGACGAAGAGGATGGTCAGTTCCCGTTCCTCGGAAAACCGCTTCACGTAGGGATGCCCCATGCGGGCGGTCACGTTCCAGTCGATCGAGCGGATGTCGTCGCCGGGCACGTACTCGCGGACTTCATCGAATTCAATGCCCTGGCCCTTGAAAACCGAGTGGTATTCGCCGGACAGATGCTCGTCGACCAGCCGGTTCGTGACGACCCGGATCCGGCCGACCTGCTTCATCAGGGCTTTGACGTCGATGGCCATTGAAGGTGTTCAGGTTTCAGTGTTCAGGGGAGTTCCTGGTTCCTGGTTCTTGGTTCATTGTTCTTGGTTCCGGCGCGTTCGCCTGAACACCTTGCTCCAAGCCAGAACCCTCTTGGCGCACTGGCGTGAATCAGGGCACAGGCAACTCGTTCAGGATCTTGGCGATTACGTCCACGCTCTTGAGTTCTTCTGCCTCGGCCTCGTACGTGAGGATGACGCGATGGCGGAGGATGTCATAGGCGACTTCCTTGACGTCCTGCGGCGTGGCATAGGCCCGGCCGTGCATGAGGGCGTTGGCCCGCGCGGCCACGTTCAGGTAGATGCTGGCACGCGGTGACGCGCCGTATTGGATGGCGTGGGCCAGTTCGATCTTGTAGTCGGCCGGTTTGCGCGTGGCGAAGACGATGTCGAGGATGTAATCGCCCACTTTTTCGTCACAGTAAACCTGATCCAGGGTGTCCCGCATCGCCATGATCTGCTCGGAGGACATGGCCGTGTTGATCTTGATGTCGGTTTTGTGCGTAAACCGGTTCATGATGCGGCGCTCGTCATCCTTCGACGGGTAGTCGACGCAGCATTTGAGCATAAAACGATCGATCTGGGCCTCGGGCAGGGGATAGGTGCCTTCCTGCTCGATGGGGTTCTGCGTGGCCATCACCATGAACGGCTCGGGCAGTGGGTAGGTTTTGTCGCCGATCGTGACCTGGTGCTCCTGCATGGCTTCGAGCAGGGCGGACTGTACCTTGGCCGGGGCGCGGTTGATTTCGTCGGCCAGCAGCAGGTTGGTGAATATCGGGCCCAGGCGCGGCGCGAACGTGCCTTCCCGCGGGTTATAGACCAGGGTCCCGATCACGTCCGCCGGCAGGAGGTCAGGCGTGAAGCTGATCCGTTGGAATTTCAGGCCCAGCGATTGGGCCAGGGTCTTGACGGCGGTTGTCTTGGCGAGGCCCGGGACGCCCTCGAGGAGGATATGCCCGCCGGTGGCGAGCGCGATCAGCATGCGATCGAGGAGGCGTTCCTGGCCGACCAGTACTTTGCCGACCTCCTGGCGGACGGCATCAATGACAGCCTTCTGCTCGTTGATCAGGTTTGTCGTGCGCGTAATATCCGGGTTCATGGGACTCCTTGCGTTACTTGGATACTTCCATTGAAGCGGTCTCGACCGGAACGGCATTGGTGGCCGCTGCCGGCGGCGGCACCTTGTCCTTGACCAGTTCGGAAAGCGGCTGAAGCAGGGAGGCAGCCTGATAGTCACCCAGCAGGAAGACCCAGGGGCTGAATTTGTCATTCAGCGCTTTGGCGCCGGCCTCGACCTTGCGGTTCTCGTCGGCCTTGGCTTTGGCTTCGGCCACTGCGTTAGTGCTCGCGCCCGACGCGGCGGCGACAACCCCGGTGGTGGCGGGCGCCGCGAACGACACCGCGACATTCACGTAGCGGCGCGCATCGTTGGCGGGAGAGGCCCCGATCTTGAGGGTGTAGACGACGCCTTTGGTGGTCGCGGCCTTGACGACAGTGGGCTTGTCGAGGCCGGTGACGGTCGCCGCGAGGCCCGGATCGGCCACGTCCTCGAAGCGGAGGTAACCGAGCGCGCCGGTCAGGCGCGTGAGCTTGCCGCTGTCGACCTCCTTGCCGGCCGGAATATCCTGGAGCACAAGCTCGCCGCCCGCGGCCGGACGCGCGACCCGGACCGGCCCGTTCGTCAGGCCCGTCACGTCAATGGATGCCAGGTCGGTGGCGGCGACGTTCAGGAAATCCTGGTCGAGCCAGTCGCGGTCGGTTGTTGCCAGCTCGTCGAGCGGGTCACCGACCAGGTAGACCTTCCTGTCGTCGAGCGCCACGTACTTGCCGTCCGGGTAACCGCCGCCCATCTCCGGCGGCGCGCCGGCGGGACTGGGCCGGTTATGCGTCTTGCCGAGGCGCAGGGAAGCCAGCGTGGAGCCGTTCGAGGTCTTCAACTCGACGAGGGTGGCGCGCTGCTCCGTGTTGCTGCCGGGACCGGGCGCGAGCAGGTGCAACTCAGCTACCTGGGCCGGCGTGACGTGCATGACCTGGGCGATCTTGAGGTCGGCCAGTTTGCGCAAGGCGTCGCTCACCTTGGCGAAATCCGCGCGATAGCCGTATCTACCCGGCACGCGCCAGACGCCGTCCACGCGGGCCATATCGGCAGTGCCAGCCGCCGACTGCACGCGGACGCTGGCGATATCATTGATGCCGTCGACGAGGCCGGGCAGGACTTTTTCGCCGATGCGCGCCGCGCCGGACGCGACCTGGCCGCGGTTGGAGGACCACCTGGCCAGGCCGACGAGCACGACGGCGAGGACCACCAGGCTGAGGAGTGTTTTGATTTTCACGTGTGTTATTCCCTGCTGTTGGTTAAGTCGAGTGTGTAGCGACGCCTATCAAGTGGTGCGTGTCTTCCGGCGGCGAACGAGCCAGAAGACAATGCCGGCCAGGCCGACGCACAATGGCACCAGCGCGATGTTAATCAGCTTCAGGGTCATGCCGAGTGACTCGATGCCCTCGCGAAGATTGCGGCGGACCTGTTTGAGTTCCTGTTTGTTTTTGAGGACTTCCGCTTTGAACCCCTCGATTTCCCTGGCTTGCTCGGGGCTCAGGACGAAACGTTGCTTGTCGTCCTTCTTTTGCTGCAGCTCGCCCATTCGCCGCTCGGTGTCCTGCAGGCGCTGTTCGATGGATTGCTCCTGCTCCAGCCATTGTTCCTGCGCCTGGGCCTCGAGCGCGAGGACGCGGGTGAAGGGCCGGAACGTGCGGCCGCGGCAGCGGATACCCATCAGGTCAGAACTACCGGCAATCTGGTCCACCATATTGGCCATGAGGCTCAGGTTGTCGTTAATGGGCTGGAAGGCCGAGTAGCCGAGGAAGTTCATTTCCTGAACGCAGAAGTCATTGGCCAGCATGTCGACGTCGGCGACGAGGATGACGTTGCCGTCGATGACGCTCTGGGCCAGGTGATCGCCGGCCGATTCGACAGCATTCGTGTCGGTCGCCGACTCGCGGGGTTTGCCCTCGGGGAAGGCCGTCTTGAACTTGCCTTGGACGCGGATGGCCAGGTTGAGTTTCTTTTGCCCGCTCTTGAACTGCCGCTTGAAGGCATTCGGGTCGTACTGGGCCATCATGGCGTCCGTGAGCGCGCTTTGCTCCGAGGTCGTGATGAGCGGGGTGATCTTCAGGCCCTCGGCGCCATCGCCCCCGAAAGCGCCGGCCATGACCATCATGAGGGTATTGACGGGCGAGGTCATCACGTCGTCGGGATTGAGGTTCTCTTTGCGCAGGCTCAGGTACAGCGGGCTGTACTCCACGGCGTTATTCCGGCCGCGCAGGGGCGTGGTGGCCTTCAGGTCGGCGACGATCTTGCCGGCGTCGTAGGTGATGCCCCAGGCCCCGAAAAGGCGGCCCAGATCGGAGGAGCGCTTGGGCATGCCGCCGTACCCGCCCATGGGATCGACCGAAGCCGAATCAGACACGCAGAACGGGTCGACGAAGGCGAGCAGGTGCCCGCCGCGCAGGACGAACTGGTCAATGGCGTAGAGGGTCTTATCGGACAGGTCCTTGGGATGGACGACCATCAAGGCGTCGACGCCCGGATCAATGCTCTCGGCCGTCGGCGGGATTGAGCGCACATCGTAGTCCTGCTGAAGGTCGCGGAAGCTGGCCCAGGCGGGCTGCTGCTGGGGCCGCTGGCCGGGCATCATCATCGGGGGCATCGGCGAGCCCAGCACGGGCAGGCTGCTCATCACGCCGAGCGTCGGCTTCTTGGGCATCGCGACGCGGTGGACGAGACGCGTGATCGTGTATTCGAGCAACTCCTCGTTGCGCGGGTCCACGACCGGGAGCGTCGCCTGGACATCGCCGCAACTGGCCACGATGCCCAGGTACAAGGCCGTTCCACCCTGGGAGATAGCCTGGCCTTCCACGCCGTACCGCTGGGCCAGGTCCTCTTCCTCGGAGTCGGGCTTGGGATCGTATTTCTCGATCATGACCCGCCCGCCGCCCACGCGCTCGTACTCGCGCAACAGGTCCTCGACCTGCTGCGCGAACTGCTTGATGGGCCCGGGGACGTCGGGCGCGCTGCTGGTGTAGAAGAACATCAGCGTCACGTCGCGGTCCAGTTTGCCCAGCACTTTGCGCGTGCCGTCGGTGAGCGTGTAGAGCTTCTCCTGGGTCAGGTCCTTGCGGACCCTCATGCCGCTCACGATCACGTTTACAGCGACTAGAATCACCAGCAGGACGAGGAGTCCCGCGGCGCTGCCGCTCAATTTCCAGAATCGGTATGTTTTGGCTTTCGTATCCATCTCGTCACCTCATCATCGCTTCGTAAAGACTGTGGCGTTCGAATCACGCCGCCTTGCGGTTATCCAGCACCAGGTGCGTGGCAAAGAGCATGAAGGTCATCACGCTGGCGAAGTACACCAGGTCGCGCAGGTCCACCACGCCGCGCTGGATCGAATCGAAGTGCGGCATGACGCTGAATGACGTCACGGCGCGCACGATCCACTCCAGCCAGGGCCGGTCGTGCACCACGCGCACGAGCAGGTCCGTCACGGGCGGCCAGCCGGCGATCAGCAGGAAGAAGCAGATCACCACGGACAGCACGAAACTGACGACCTGGTTTCGGGTCATGGCCGAGGTCAGCAGGCCCACCGACAGATACGTGCCGGCCAGGAGCAGGCTCCCGATGTAGCCGGTCAGCGCGACCCCGAGATCCGGGCTGCCCAAGTACAGGGTGGTCAGCAGGACCGGGAAGGTAAGCGCCAGCGCGATGCCCAGGAAGACCCAGGCCGCGAGGAACTTGCCGACGATGGCCTGGCCGAGCGTCACGGGCATGGTCAGCAGCAGTTCGATCGTCCCGGCGCGCCGTTCCTCGGCCCAGAGCCGCATGCCGGCGGCGGGAACGAGGATGAGGTAGATCCACGGGTGCCAGAAGAAGAACCCGCGCAGATCGGCCGACCCGTTCTCGTAGAACCGCCCGACCGCGAAGGTCAGGAAGCCCGCGAGCGCGAGAAAGACGATCAGGAAGACGTAGGCGACCGGCGACTCGAAGTACGACCGCAGTTCGCGTTTGAAAATAGCTTTGGTGGTTTGCATGGCGTGCATAGTGTGGATTCCTTTTCTCAGCCGGCCTTGCGAACCTGCTCGTCCCCGAGCGTCAGGTCGCGGAACACGTCGTCGAGCCGGCCCGTACGGCCGTGCGCCTTGAGTTCGGCGGGCGTGCCGTTGGCCACGATCGTGCCACGAGCGATGATGATGGCCCGCGTGCACACGGCTTCGACCTCCTCAAGGATGTGCGTCGAGATGACGATAACCTTCTCGGGGGCCATTTCCTGGATCATGGTTCGCACGACGTGTTTCTGGTTGGGGTCCAGGCCGTCGGTCGGCTCATCCATGATCAGGATGGGCGGATCATGCAGGATGGCCTGCGCGAAGCAGACCCGTTGCTTGTAGCCCTTGGAGAGGGTCGAGATTGACTGCCGCCGCACATTCGTGAGGTGGGCCTTTTCCAGGGCGCCCTCGACGCGGGCCTTGCGCTCGGCCCCGTTGTAGCCGCGGATCTCGGCGCCGAAGCGCAGGAAATCCTGCACGGTCATGTCGCCGTAGGCCGGGGCATTTTCGGGCAGATAACCGATCTGCGTCTTGGCGCCGATCGGGTCCGAGACCACGTCGTGGCCGTTGACGACCGCCGTACCCGAAGTGGGGGGCAGGAAGCCGACGATCATCCGCATGGTGGTGGACTTGCCGGCTCCGTTCGGTCCCAGGAACCCGAGGACCTCGCCCTTATTGACCGTGAACGAGATTCCCCGGACCGCGTGGATGGGTCCGAACCTCTTGTGCAGATCGCGAACATCAAGCATGACTCATCTCCTTGTTTCCTTCGTGCGCATCCTCTCACACTTCCGCACCGGAAGCGATAGTCCCGCTTCCGGCTCCGGACGCTCGTGGCGAGGAGCACTCGCGACGAGCCGGCGCGGGAAGCCGCGCCGCTCCCTAGTTCACCGGCACCCCGCTGTCGTCGTTTTGTTTCGCTTCCGCTTTTGGGACACTCACGCGCAGGACGTCGTCCTTATAACTGGCTCGCACGGCATCGGGTCGCGGCCCGGCCCGTGGCAGGAGCAGGCGGCGTTCGAAGCGGCTCGACGAATGCGTGGTCCAGGCCGCGCTGGTGTGGTTGGTGCCGGTCATATCGCGACGTTGCTCGGCGACGATGTCGAGGAGCGAGCCATGCAGCGTGACGTGGATTGCCGACTTGTCGAAGCCCGGCAGCGGCACCGAGATCTCGTAGGTGTCGCCGGTGTCGCGTACCGTCATGCCCGGCGTCACGGCCAGCGCGGCCCAGCCATCCTCAAAGCCCGTCCGTCCCGCACCGGGCTCGTTGTCGTTGCGGGCCGTGGCAAACATCGCATCGATCTGCCGGCGCATGGCCTGCATGTGCCGCCAGGGATCGGCAAAGGCGCTGCTGCCGGCCTCCGCGTTCGACACGGCAGCAGCGCTCGGGGGGGGCAATTCGGACGTCCGCGATGCTTCCTCGAACATCCGGTTGATCTTGGCATGCATGATTTCCATGCGGTGGAAGTCGTCCCACACGGTGTCCGGCGTCAACGGCGCGGCCACGGGCACGGCCTTAGCCGGCGGCCAGAGCCGGGCTTTCATCTGGCTCAACCAGGAAGGGCGGGGGGCCTCCGCAAAGAATCCGTACGGGCGGCCAGTTCGCGCCTGCCGCTGGAACAGGAGGGCAAGCTGCATCAGCACGACCAGCACCAGCAGGCCGACGATGACCGGGAGCCAGCGGCTATGTCGTGTTGTAGTCGGGGCGTCCATGGCGATGCCAAGGCATAGCAGTGGGTGTGCCAGAATGAGGGCGGGCGGAGAAGAAGAGTCCCTCTTGGAGCCAATTGGCACGGCTATCGACGCCTTGCCAAGCGCGGCGGGCATCCTGGCCGGACAAAATGTCCGGTCGCGGGACAGGATGTCGCGGGTGGGGCGCAGGAAGAGTACGAAGCCAGAGATGATTTGATTCAATGCAGGCAACAAGACATACTTGGCCTTGGAGGTGGAAGCATGGTGACACTACATCCGGAATACGTCGTTGATGAAGCGCAGCACCGCAAAGCCGTGCTCTTGCCGGTTGCAGAGTGGGAGCGCGTCGTCGGAGAACTCGAAGAACTTGACGATATCCGAGCGTTTGACCATGCGAAGACTGGCCCCCAGGACGCGATCCCATTTGAGCAGGCCGTGCGCGAGATTCAAGCGGGCTACGGCAAATGAGATACGCGGTCGAGATTCTGCGAACGGCGCAGAAACAACTCTCCCGGCTCGACCGACAGGCACAGTCCCGCATCATCGACTCCATCCGTCAACTGGGTGCGGACCCCCGACCTTCTGGCTGTAAGAAACTTTCCGGCCGCTCGGGATGGCGTATCCGCATCGGGGATTACCGAGTGCTTTACGAGATCCATGATGACCGACTTGTCGTCCTGGTCGTCGCCATCGGAGATCGAAAGGACGTGTACCGATAGGTGGAAGCGCCAGTAACCTCGTTCTGCCATGAAAAGGAAGATCCATAGGAACACCAGAGGATGGAAGGCCGTGGACACACCAAGGTCGATCAAGATATATCGGCCTAGGTCGTGGTGGGAACCGGTGGTGTCGTTGCTGTTGACGGCGCCCATAGCATACGTGGGCGTTCGGAGACTGCACACGGCTTACCCCATATCGTTCTTCCTTGGGTTATGTGCGTTCATCTGGTGGTTCGGCAACACATTGCCGGACTATTGGCTGACCAGCAGGCAATTCGTCGTGGGGCTGCGGGGACGGCGCACTCCAGTCGATGACGCAGTGTTGGTCTCTGACGGGGATCATAAGGAGGTCGTCGTGGTGAACAAGAAGACCGGTCGCGCGAGCCTCGTGTGGGAAGTCGAGTCCGAAGATGATAGGTGTGCCATTGAGAAGATGTTGCGCCAGGGCATCAAACAAGAAGGCACATTCGCAGAGCAGTGCCCTAACCGTACCGTTGACCCGCAGCGGGTCAACGTCCGGTTAGGCCCCCCGTTGGACCAGAACGAATGAATATCGACCTGAACAATCTAAGCATCGATGAGTTGATCGATCTATACGCGCGGATTCCCGACGCCCTGAAGCAACGCGGGGTCATACGGTCCAACAATTTCCTCGGTGATTTGGGCGAATACATTGCAATACAACGCTACAAGGAAACACCGGGTCTACCCAAACTACAGGCAGCACCGCCCGGCACACAAAACGTCGATGCCATAAGCCGCAATGGCGAACGTTATAGCATCAAAGCCACACGGAGCAACGGAACTGGCGTATTCTACGGACTGGGCGATCCGGAATCGAAGGAGATAGACAAACAGAAGTTCGAGCATGTGATCGTCGTGCAATTTTTTGACAACTGCAAGGTGCGTCGGATTATTGAACTCACATGGGAGAAGTTCCTAAAGCACAAACGCTGGCATAGCCGGATGCGGGCATGGAACCTCGGGATATCCCAGATGCTCATTTCCGATTCTCGAATTCTGCTGGAGAACCCGGAGGTCGAACCAACGGCACGAGGGTGCGGCGAACCCGCAAACGGGTCCACCGAACCTCGGCCGTAACGTTCTGCAGAAGCAAAGGTTCATTCATGAATGCCGACCTGAACAAGACAAAGCAACCCAACATCATCCTGATCAACTGCGACGACCTCGGCTATGGCGACCTGGCCTGCTATGGATCCAAGTGCAATGACACGCCGCATGTGGACCGACTGGCGGCGGAAGGGGTGCGGTTCACCGATTTCTATATGGCCGCCCCGGTGTGCTCCGCTTCGCGTGCAGCGATGCTGACAGGCTGCTATTCGCAGCGCATCGGCTTTGCCGACTTTCAGGTGCTTTTCCCCGGCCAGGCGCAAGGCCTCAATCCAAAGGAGATGGTATGAATTTTTCTTCGGATGGCATTACCCTATCAGGCAAGGACTGATGGGGTAGACAGGTTACAGGCTGAATCTGTCGTGTGAGGCAATGACCTCGTAAAGGAGATTGGTCAGACCTGTAGCTGGAGCG
>CAITUY010000209.1 GCA_903895695.1 uncultured bacterium | reverse complement strand
GGCTGAACAACAAATGCCGCGTGGTCACCAGACGCGCCTACGGCTATCGCTCGTTCGCCGTGTTGGAAGTCATGCTTTATCATACACTTGGGAAGTTACCCATGCCGGAACTCGCCCACAAATTCTAGCGTCGAGGCAAAACTTGTTGGTTTTGCCCGCGCTGACTGTGCAGGCCGCCAGCATGGCGGTACTGTTCGTGAGCGTGACGTTGTGATCCACGAACGCCGTATCGCCATCTTGCGGCACGTATGACCCCGTCCACGTGGCCGTGGCGTTCCAATCCCCGGCCGCTAGCGTGTGGACCGTCGTACCCGCGAATGCCGGGCAAACAGCCAGCAGTCCCATTGTCCCTACGATCCCGATCGCCTTCAACCCCTGCGATGCGTTCATAGCGCCTCCCCCTTATTTAGGGTCGATTCTAGCACATAGCCCCTACTCTTGTCGTACCATCACGTTCCACCCAGATCACGGCCGTTCCAACGACAGGGTCACATCCACCCAGTCGGCATGCGGCGCGAGGTTGACGGCCACGCCCTCCGGCCGCTTCACGCAAAGCTCCAGCCGCCGCACGCCACGCACGTCCAGATCGAACGGCACGGCGCGCTGACCATGAATCCGCCGCGTCCACGGCAGGAGTTCGCGGCCGTCCGCGCGGATCGAGAAACAGGCCTGCCCGCTCTGCGCGTGCGGCTTGTCCGGCGGGATGCCGTTCTGGTCCTCGATCCCGAAGGCGCCGCTCGATCGGCGGAACAAACCCTTCAAGTCGTAGACGATCGTCGAGGCCGGGTGCGTGCCGATGCCCTTGGCATAGCGGCGACCGCCCACGCTCAAGCCGGCTCCGCCTACGCTTTTGTCGGCCTTGGCGTGCAGATAGCCCGAAGTTGCCGATGTCCAGGTCAGATCCGAAAGATGAAGCGTCTTCGGCAGCGCCGCGCCCACAACTACGTCGATCCTGCCGGCCTGTGTCCCTTTACGGCCATCGAGGTCGGCAACAACCACCTCGAAAGTGTGCCGGCTGCCGTACTTCAGTCCGCCCACGCGAAACCGCGTCCCGAACGTGAAACCGATCGGGCGGCCGTTGTGCCGGACATGGAAACCCGACGGCGACCCGAAGCTGACCCAGAACACTTCCACGGTCCAGGGGTCCAGATCCCGGGCGCCCAGCATGTACGGGAAGGACGAGATCCCGATGGGAAGCTCGATCTTCTGACGGCGAAAGCGCGCCTCCCATTCCACGAGTTCGGTGGCCGCCGGCGTCCAGGTCGCGCGGGCTACCCCGCGTCCCTGCGTGACGCTGACGCCCGGTTTGCCGCTCACGCGGATCCGGCTCAGCGCGAACGTGCGGTCGCCGTCATTGGGCAGGCCGAAGGTGAGCGTGTAAGGTTCGCCCGCGATGACGCGGCTGGCTCCCCGCAGCACGGCCGCGCGCCGGTTGACCGCGAAGCGTTCGAGGTCGGGCCACCCCTGCAGCACGTGGCGGCTGGTCGAGAGCAGGACCGGCACGGTGTCCTCGGGATAGAGGGTCACGACGCGGCAGGCCGCCGGCGGCACTTCCAGGAACAGGCCGGCGTCGCAAAGTCCCAGGTAGTCCTCATTCCAGAAATCATACACGTGGTGGCGCCGCGCGGGATCGAGCCCGAGCGCCTTGAAATCCACGCGCGTCACGCGCTGCTCATTTTCGCCATAGTTAAAAAGACCGACGACATCGTAGGCGCGGCCAAGGCGGTTGACTTTCACGTCGAAGGTAGACTTCAGGCGACGGGACGGGAACAAGTCGAACGGCCTGATGGGGGCGGCTGGCGACACCTTCTTCATCAGGCGTACGCGCTCGGGAGCCAGATCGGGCAGGCGATCGGCGAACAAGAGGTGTTGACCGGTCAGCCCGAGCAGCGTCACCCAGGCCTGGGCCGAGCCAAAGACCAGCGGCGGCCGGAGCAGGCCATAGTCCGGATCGCTGTGCCAGGCGATACGGTTCAGGTAAAGCCCCTGCATGGTGGCTGTCACAGCGTTTGTGAACGCGCGCCACTCGGCATCCACGTCGGCCCCGGTCCGCTGGGCATTGAACAGGCCGACGGGAGTCAGGGGCAGCCCTGAACAGCCCGCGAGGAACACCTTCTTCCCCGCGCCGGCCCGCAGGGCCCGGTACGTGTCGCGCAACGCTTCGTCCCACGGCCTGGCCGGGTCGGCAAAGGACTTCTGATGCTGTTGATAAGCCTCCTCCAGCGTTGGAATGCCGTCCAGTTTCAGATACTCGTATCCCCAGTCTTGAGTGATCTCTCGGCTCAGCTCGCGGAGAAAGCGGAACGTATCCGGTTTGGAAGGATCCACGGTGTACGGTCCGCAGAAGGTACCTGTTACCGACCCGCCGTCCGGCTTGAGCAGAAAGCAGCCGCTGTCGCGGACGACATCCGGGTTGTCCTGTCCGTGCGGACACAGCCAGAGGCCGGGCATCAGCCCCAACTTCTTGATTTCATCGGCAAGCCACTTCATGCCTTTAGGGAACGTGTCCCGCAGGCCGGTCCAGTCCCGCCCACGCGCCTGCCAGCCGTCGTCCAGAAGAACCAGATTCCAGCCGTAATCGCGCATGTGTTCGGCAATCCAGCGGGCATTGACCAGCACCTCGGCCGGCGTAATGTCCCGGGTGTAGTAACCCCACGAACACCAACCCGTGGGCGGCCGGGGAAAGGCTCGCGTGTCGAGAGGACGGAAGCCGGACACGCCCAGGTGCCGCCGGAAATAGTCGCGAACGATCCGACCTGACAGGCGCTGCGCCCTGTCGGTCCGGGGATCGTAGGTCGCCTGCGCCAGCGGCGTGTTCACCGAGCCCAGTGTTGTAACGAGCAGGTCCGGCGTGGCGGCATCGTCGAGGCGACAAGGAAAGCCTGCCGTTCGGTGCGCTGGTTTTCGCTTAGGTTTCGGCATGCGGTTCTCTCGATCGCGGCGGTTGAGTCAAATCGCTCAGTTCGGCAATAAGTTCGTCGGATTTTAGCTTGCCGTCGATGAACCGATAGCCGCAGGTATCCACCCGGTCCCACGCAGCCAGGTCGGTGACCGGCCAGAGCGCGCTGAACCGTCGTACGACATCTTCCACGGCGCGGCGCGGCACGCGGTGATCGCCTTTCCAGCGTTCCAACAGGCGACGGCGGGCCGGCAGCAGTACCGGCGGCCGGGCGAGCGGTTCCATGGCCGGCTCGCTGCACAAATAGCGAACCAGTTCCCGGCACTCGTCGGGAAAGTCGGTCTGGCGGTCAATGGCCAGCACGGTCAGGAACGACTCTGTGGGCGCGGCGCGGCGGCTCGGCGGGGCCAGGGCGGTCCAGTTCAGACCCGGCACAAGGTTGAAGGACGGGCTGTTGAAACTAAACTGCCAGCAAAAGAGGGCCCGTTTGCGACGGAACTGTTCGGTCTGATTGAGGGCCGCGGACGGGGACTGCAGGCCGACGCGGCGCAGCCGGGCCAAGCGCGGAGCCAACTGACTCAGGCGGTCGGCATCCAGCCGGAACCGGCCGCCCGTCTCCATCTTGACGGCCTCCAGCAGCACGAGATCCTCAAGAAGTTTATCCGGCCACAGGCCGAACTCATCCGGCCCCGCCGCGGATCGCTCGAATTCCAGGGCCGTATCCAAAATTTCGTCCGGGTCTGCAAGCACCACCTCGCCCGGGTGCAGCCGGTGGTACAGGTCCACGTTCACGTAGAGGTAACGCGTCGTCAGGCTTAACGGGGCACCCATGAGAACCCGGTCGCGGTCCCGAATGGCGTTTACAACAGGGAGAATATCCTCGGGCACGAGGCCGACCGTTTGAAGATCGGTCACCGGCATCCAGCGGTCTGAAAGGGCATGATACAACGTGGCGTGGGGTGCGTGTACGATATCCACCGTGCGTCGGCGCAACACATCGAGCAGGTGTCCTTCGCTGGGGAAAATCGGCGCCACGTGGATGAGCGGATGATCCCGTTCGAAGGCAGCAATGGCGGCCCGCCACGCCAGGACGTGCTCGGGAAGACTGTCCATCACATAGAGGCTGAGCGTGGCCACCCGGCGACGGGTATTGAACGCTTGGGTCAACTTGTCCGCGGCGTCGAAGACCGCGTGCGAGGGGGAGGACTCGGCAAGTCCGGCCGTGGCAAGGGTACCGACGGGCGCGGCCACGAAGTAACCCTGGCGCGGCCGCGAGGCGATCGTGCCCTCGCGAACCAGTTCGGCCATGGCAAAGGCGGCAGTCTGGTGGCTCACGCCGTAGCGCTCACTCAGGTCGCTGACGGACAGCAGTCTATCCCCAGGCTTGAGCCGCCCGCGGGCAATCTGCTCGCGAATTTCCGTCGTGATGGCTTCGCGCTTGCTCCGGCGGACGAGCGTGGTCTCCGATTTGATTCTCGGCGAAGTCATCTGGCATTCCCACAGCGACCGACACCAGTGCCCCACCCTGGTTGAAATGTCGATCAATACCGTGTAATGCTACTATGATGATCGTGTTATGGTCAACACGAATTCTCTGCCGAATCTCACGCCCACGGGTGCAGCATGATCTTCCCGCTCTGCCCGGTAAGTTGCAGTTCCCACGCCTCCTTAGACCCGCGACATCGGGAACTGGTGCGTAATGGTCCGGTCGAGCATGCTTTTCGTGCCGCGGATCGTATGCATCATCCGGTCGGTGTGCAGAAAATGATTCCAGTGCCACGCGCCATGTATCGTCAATCCCCGGCCGACAATCCGGCTGGCCGCGATCGGGCCGCCCCAACCGACCGATGCCAGATGCCCCTTCGGCCGTGTCGCCTCGGCGAGAAGAGCGGGCGCAGCCTGCGCGCTGCTGGTCTCCACCGACTTGTCCGCGCCGAGCCCGCCGGTCAGGTCCATAATCTGCGCCCGCGCATCCGGGTCGTTGGGATCGATCACCGCGGCGACGCCGATGGACCGGGCGAGCGCCGCCCGATACGCGTTTGCCTCGATGCCGATGACCCGGGCGCCGCGGAACAACGCGTTCACCGCCCCGCCCAGCCCGACCGGTCCCAGCCCGGAAATGAGGACCGTGTCGAACCGATCCACGCCCATCAGTTCCATGGCGTTGAAGGTTGGACCGAGGCCGCAGCAGGCCATCGCGGCGTGATCGTACGAAAGGTCCTCCGGTATCGGCACGAGCAACCAGTCCTGCTGGATGCAGTATTGGGCGTAGGTCGCACGGCCGGTCGGCGTCCCGCAAATCGCCAGCGGATCGATCGGCGTCTGGCAATGGATGTGTTCGCCGGCCAGACACAGTCGGCACTTCCCGCAGCCGTTCTGCGGCATCACCACGACCCGGTCGCCGACGTTGACCCTGGCCGGCCCCGCCGTTTCCACGACTTCGCCGGCGGCTTCATGCCCAAGGCAATCGCCAGGGTTCCCGTCGCGGTACTGGTGGAACTCCGTACACATCGGCGCGACGAGGATCTTGACGCGGACGTAGTTGCCCTTGATGCGCGGATCGGGCCGATCCACGAGTTCGCATTCCCGCTTCCCGGTAATGGCAACCACCTTCATGCGTCCGCTCCTCGCTTCACCGGCAATTCTCCCGGTACCGTTCCACCAGATTGTCCGGCGGGTTGAACCCGCGCATATCGATCGGCCGATGCTCCAGTGCGCTTTGGTACAACGCCAACACCACGGCCCATTCGTGCAGCGATTGGCGCAGGTTAGTGCCGGGCCTCTGCCGCTCGTCTTCCCGCCAGCGGAACATGGACTTGTGAAACGCCGCCTGCGCCGCGAGATTGTTGCTCATCCACGTGTCCATCCCGCCGAAATCGCCGGACTCGCGCTCCGGGCCGCAGCAGATCTCCCAGCGGCCGAATTCCTCGAAAGTGACCCGGCCCTTCTCGGCATAGGCCGCGACCCGGACATGCTGCCATACGGTGTCCGGTTGCCCGGCCCGGGGCGACACCCGGCCCGATGTCCACACGCCGCGCGCGCCGTTTTCGAAGACGAGATACGCCTCCGTGGTCTCCGGCGCCGGATGCGCGGTATCCGTTCCATCCCAGCCGGAGGCGTTGCCGAAGACTTGCGCCACGGGTGAATCGCCGTTGAGCGACATGCCGTAATTCAACGTGTGCGTGCCCTGCCCGGACAGGTTCATGCCGGCCGTCATTTCCAGGAACAGGACCTTGCCCAACCGGCCGCTCCGGAGGGCTTCCGCGCACTTCACCAGATGCGTCTGCCAGCGAAGCTGGTGGCAGACGGCGAATTTCGTTTTCGCTCGCGCTTCGAGATCGCAAAGCTTCTTCCAATCGACAACACCGGTCGCGACCGGCTTCTCCGTCGTGCACAGCGGCACGTCCAGATCCGCAACCAGCGTCATGAGTTCCACCCGCGCTTCGGGGCCGGTCACCAGGTGGACGATATCCGGCTTTTCCCGGACGATCATTTCACGGGGATCGGCGTACGCGCGCAGCCCGAACTCGGCCGCCCGCTGGTTGCGCCGCTCGGGGCGCCGGGCACAACAGGCAACCAGTTCGGCGTTCTCGATCTGCCGGTAGGCCTCAATATGCGCCGCCGAACGCGCGCCGCAACCCACGATCACGGCCTTGTATTTCCTCGCCATCCACGCACAATAGGACCCACCAGAATTGCCATCAAGGTGTATTCTTGCGTAATATCCGCGCGAACCGTGACCAACAGCGGCGAGTACGCTGAAACTCGCCAAGGATGGAGTGATACACATGCCGAAGCTGAAATTGAGCGCACCCGACTGGTGTTTCTACCGCGATACCCTGGCACCGGAGCGCTATTACACGGCACTGGCCGCCCTGGGTATCCAGGGGGTCGAAATGGTTGACCCCGCGCGCTGGCCCGCGGCGCGCGCGGCCGGGCTGGCCATCGTCAACCTGTGTGCCCCCGGGATGCAACAAGGGCTGAATTCTCAGGCGAACCATGCCGAATTGATCCCCGGCATTGCGCAGAGCATAGCTCTGGCGGCGAAAGAACAGATTCCGGCGGTCATTGTGTTCAGCGGCAACCGGAACGGCCTGTCGGATAAACTCGGCATCGCGAACTGCGTGCAGGCGCTCCGGCAGCTCGCGCCCCTCGCCGAAAAGGCCGGCGTGCAGTTGCACTTCGAAATGCTCTGCGCCATGGACCATGCCGACTATCACGCCGACCGCAGCGCCTTCGGGTTCGAGGTGGTGCGGCAGGTCGCTTCGCCGGCCGTCAAGGTGCTGTACGATATCTATCACATGCACCGCATGGGCGAGGATGTTGGCGCCGATCTCCTCGGCCATCTCGACGACATCGCGCATATCCATGTCGCCGAGAGTCCACGCCGCACGGTTCCAGTCGCACGCGGTGAAATTGATTATCACCCGCTTGTCGCCCGGGTGCAGGCGGCCGGCTATCCGGGATACTGGGGCCTGGAATTTCTACCCACCCGCGACGTGATGACGGAACTGACGGAGGTAACCGCGCTGTTCCGTGGCTTTGCCGGGTGAGGGCCGCGGGCCGCTCAGGTGACTAGGCCCTTGGTGGCGCGGGCGAAGTAGGCGTTGCGGGTTTCCAGGCCGTAGCG
Organism: uncultured bacterium; assembly: GCA_903895695.1. Taxonomy (GTDB): domain Bacteria; phylum Verrucomicrobiota; class Kiritimatiellia; order CAIKKV01; family CAITUY01; genus CAITUY01. The sequence goes on along the minus strand of CAITUY010000209.1, from coordinate 71,729 downwards.
GGCCGCGAGTTCCTTAAGGCTGGCGCCTTCCACGGCCCCAATGGCGACGACGCCGACAGACAGGTCGTGGTCCATCGTGACCTTGTCGGGGCACTCCGCCAACAGGCGATGTACGCCGCCGTTCCGGCCGTCAAAGTCGGCGATATTGTAGTCGGCGTGGAACAGGCGCCGGTCGAGATTCAGCCGGATGTTCAGGATGGGCGCGAGCGTCCACATGCGGCAGGACTCGTAGCGCAGGCCCAGGCGGGCGAGTTCGCGCCCGGTCATGTCGATGGCCCGGCTGTCCTCCTGATAGGCCGAAAGCAGGTAGGCCCCGACCGTAAGGGCCCAGCCATTCAGCAACTGCCCGCCCGCGAACATCGAATGGAAGGCGACCAGATCCACGTCCAGCGCCCGCATTTCCTCGGCCATGTGTGGGAAGTTGAGGTCGAAGCAAATGATCTGACCCACGCGGCCGAAGTCCAGTTCCAGGGCCGCCGGGCCGCGGCCGGGCGCGATATCGGCGTCCTGTTCGCCGAGGGTGATATACGTTTTGTCATACCGGCCCACGATCCGGCCTTTGCGGTCGAGTGCAACGGAACTGTTGAAAGTCCGGCCGCCGTCGGTCACGGGGATGGGCAGGAGCATGTTGGTATCGTGCCGCCGGCAAAGCGCGGCGAAGCGATCACTGATGGCATTCGGCAGGGGGCCAGCGGAGACCCACTTCTCCATCGGCAGGCCGGCGTGCAGGAACATTTCCGGGAACACGATCAGGTCGCTCTTGAACGCGGCCGCCTGCTCCGCCAGGGCCACGGCCTGCTCCACCGCGCTAGCCACGTCCTGGCCCGGTGCGGCGCTCCAGGCGATAACCGATGCGTTGATATATCTGGCCATGTTTTGCTCACTCCCCCAGGCGCCGCCAACGGGCCCGTCTCAACAGAACGCTATTATTCCGCCAGCCATTCGCCCTCGCTGACGTCGACGGGCCGGCCGAGTTTGCACGACTCCATAGCCTTGAGCGTGAGAATCGTCGCCTTCGCGCCTTCCTCGGCGGAACAGGGCGAGGGGCCTTCGCCGCGAACACAGCGCGCGAAAAGATCCAGGTGCCGGGCGTGTCCCTTGTCGGGCATGCCGATGAATAACTCGTTGCTGCCGGTCTTGAGCCGTTCGGCGATGGTTCGTTCGGCGGCCCGGTAGAAACCCTCGATGCCGGGCGCGTCGAAGTCCCGGGGTTCCCGCGGCGGGAAGGTGCTGCGGAACGGCACGTTCGGGATGCCCATCACCCGCATCTCCACGAGGTGGTCGAGGGCGATCATCGCCCCTTTGTGCGTGATCTCAAAAAGTTCCTTGGGGTAGTCCAGCGTGCCAAGCCCGCTCTGGACGATCGTGGCCAGCGAGCCGTCGTCGTACTGCACGAGGATCGTGGCATTGGTTGTCGCCGATCCCATCGTCATGACCCGCCGCGGCACGCGGGCGACGAACAGGTTCGCCAGGTCGAGGAAGTGTGTCATCTCCCCAAGAATGATGCCCTCGCCGAAGGCCCACGGCTTCCACGTCAGGATGTCGTCGTTGACGCGCAGGAGCGCCAGGGTCTGCTCTTCCTCGGCGAGCGGCGGTCGCAGGTGCGAGTTGCGGTCCAGCCGCCAGGGCACGATTTGCGGATGGGCCCGCCAGCGGTCCAACACGTCCATCGCGGCCCGTACGGCCGGAGCGGAGCGGCGATTGTGCCCCACGCACAGCGGGATACCGCTTTGGCGCACGGCCTTGAGGATGCCCGCGATCTCCGCGGGCGTGGAGCCCATCGGTTTTTCGACGTACACGCCTTTGCCCTTGCGGGCCGCGGCCTGGATGAATTCGCCGCGCAGGCTGTGGGTGGTGGCCAGGACCACAAAGTCCACGGCCGGGTCGTTCAGCACGTCGCGATAATCCGCCGTCACGTGCGCGGCGCCGTGGCGGTCGGCCAGCCCTTTCGCGCGGGGCACGTCCAGGTCACAAAGCCAGCGGAGTTTCAGCCCGGCATTGGCGGCAATCAGCGGGATATGCGTGCCGGCCGCCATCATGCCGCAACCGACGACGCCGACATTCAACGCGCGCTCACTCATCGAACCACTCGTCCGGGTTGGCCGGGTCAAAGGCCGGAATGGGCACATTCACTACCCGCAGCCTGCCGACGGCACGGTGCCGGCACAGCGGTTTGATGAGCACGGCCGACAGAGGCTTGACGGGAATCTTCTCGCCATCCAGTTCCATGTGGCCGACGCCCTCAAGGATCAGGTAGAGTTCGGTGATCTTCTTGTGAAAATGGACGCGGGAGTCGGCCGCGATGTCCACCATGTGCATCGTGGCGACGGCATTATCCTTGGCGACGAACGCCCGTCGCGACTGCCCGCAGGGGCACGCCACGGCCGCAATCTCGTCCATCTGCGCTAGCTGGTACCGCTTCATGAATAACTCCTGGTCCGAGTATGAGGCTATCCGAAAACCCACCTGCCACAGGGGAGCGGAGCCGCTTCCGGCTCCGGCCGGCGCGGGAAGCCGCGCCGCTCCCACAAGAGGCAGACAGATTCTTGGATAGGCGCTACGGTGTAAAGCAGGCCGGCATTCGGCCGTCAAGCGATTATTGGTTTCCCGGCGAGCCGAACTCGGATTGGTGTTGGAATTGTGCCCGTAACACGGTATCAACAACGGACACAAACGCGGCTCAAGGGCCGGACCCAGTATCCGAAGCAACAGGAGCATCTCGCAGAATGGCAACCACGGGCTTCCGCAACATGGCGCTGAATTGGAAGGCGATACTGGTCTGGATCATTCTCGCGACCGTGTTGGGGGTGTTTGTTCTCCGCGCCAACCGGCATGTGAGTGAGGGCACGCTTGGCGACTTCCGCCATTTCTACTGGGCCGCGGAAGCCATGGCGCGCGGCGGCGACCCCTACAAGGCCGGCGCGCCCGGGGAACGGCCCGGCTACATCTATCCGCCGCTCATTGCCTTCCTCTACATCCCTTACGCCCAATGGCCGATGGGACAGGCAGGCAACGTATCGGTCACAATCAATGTCCTGGTGTTGGCAGCCGCACTCGCCTTCGCGGCGCATGCGTGCCTCGACTGGTTGCAGGTGCGGCCCACCGCCGAACGACTCGGGATGATTCTTCTCGCGGGTGTCTTGCTCACGGTCGACAAGCTCCGCGGCGAAATCCAGATGCTGCAGACCAATTCGTGGATCCTGCTGGGATGGGCCGTGGCGTTCAGCCAGATACGCAAACGACCCGTACTGGCCGGCATCGCGCTGGGGTTCTCGTGCTCGATCAAACTCCTGGTCGTGGCCATGCTGCCCTACTTCCTGTTGCGGCGACAGTGGCGCGCCGCCGCGGGCATGGTTGCCGGCTTTATTTTCTTCATGCTGCTGCCCGCGGTCTGGACCGGCTGGCATACGGATCTGCACTACCTGCGATGCTCGTTATCCGGATGGCTGACCTTGTTCGGCGTTACGCCCGTGGGCGAACGGTCGGGCGTCGAGCCGCTGGTGTCCATCTTCAGCGTCTCCCTCCCGAGCGTCTTCGCGCGCTGTTTCGCGCGCATCGGCACGACGGCAAGCCCGTATTGGGCGGTTATCATTGTCGCGGCCCTGTGGCTCGTGATCGTCTACTGGCTCTATCAGCGCAACGGTCTTTCGCTTCGCGCCTCGGCCCTGCCGCCGCATGTCGTCGCCACCGAGTGGGTGGTCCTCATCGGCCTGAGCCTGGCGTTCAGCCCGCAAACGAACACTCGGCACACGGTGATGGTCGCGGGCATCAATCTGCTCGGCGCCGCCTTGCTGTTTTATGGACGGTTGGGGCGCAGGGCGATCCCGGTCGGCATCGGCCTCCTGGTCATGCTGGCCTGTATCTCTCTCCCGCCGGGACACAGAATTGGGCGATCCCAATCCCCGGAAGTCGCATTCTGGCACGATATCGGAGGCCCCTCGTGGGGCATCCTGGCGACGTGCACGCTCCTGCTCTGGGCGATCCTTCCCCCGTCACCCGCGCCCCGCCCCGTGGCCGCCGCTGCGCCGGGCGGCAAGGGTGAACAGCCGCCACAAGGCCCACTCACTTGATGAATGCGCCATCCATGCCCCGTCCCGTCTGCCTCTTCCTCGTCAACGGACTTGGAATGGGCAACAGCACCCGCTGCTATGCCGTCATCGAGCAGCTCGCGGCGCGCGGCGCGGTCGTCCATGTTGCCACCTCCGGCAATGGGCTGACGTACTTTCGGGACAAGGCGGAGATCGCCTCCCTGACTCCCGTTGAGGCGTTCTTCTACCGCAATGCCCGCCGCGGCGTCAGCGCCTGGCGCACCCTGCTCGCCTTGGGCAAGCTGGCGGGAATCGCCCGGCGGAAAAGCCGGCAGATCGACGCGTTGCTCGACCAGGTGAAACCGGATGTGGTCGTCACCGACTCGGAATACACGGTGGCGCCCATGCGCCGGCGCCGAATTCCCGTGGCGGCCATCAACAACTCGGATGTTGTCGTGACGGAATGCCGCGACGGCCGACCCGTGCCGCTCGACGTCAAGAGCCACCTCTGGCTCATCGAGACCATGGACTATCTGTTCCACCGCGCCATGTGCGACGTGGTCATCAGTCCCTCTGCCAAGCCCCACCCGCCCGCCCATCCCCGGATCCGGCGCGTCGGCTTGATCCTGCGGCGCAGCGTGCGGGAACGCGTGCCCGACCAGGACGTGTGCCCGCCGCCCACCGGGGTGCGCAACGTGCTCTTCATGCTCAGCGGGTCCGTTTTCGCCAGCGCCGTACCCATGAACGGCGCCCATCTCCCATTCAAGATCCACGTCGTCGGCCGCGAGGGCACGAACCAGGACAACATCGAATACCACGGCAAACTCATGGACAACATCGCGTGCCTGATGGCTGCGGACGCGATTGTGCTCAACGGCGGTTTCTCGGCCGTGAGCGAGGCGCTGGCGCTGCGCAAGCCGACGTTCGTCATCCCGGTGCCCCGCCATGCGGAGCAGTTCGTCAACGCCCGCACCGTCGCCGACCTCGGCATCGGCTACGTCGTGAACGAACACACCGTGCTCGACCGGATGGCCGCCCTTTGGTCGGCGAACCGGTGGGAAGGATATGCGCCGACGAAGCCGGTCACGGGCTATGACGGTGCGCGGGAAGCGGCCGACATCATCCTGGAAACGGCGGCCCGCCGCGCCGGGCCGACTTCCGCGGGTGCCGCGGGAAGCCCTCCATGATCGTCTGCGCGGACGACTACGGGCTGGCGCCGGATATCGACGAAGCCATCGTCGATCTGGCGTCCCGGCAGCAAATCGACGCCGTCTCGGTCATCGTGGCGTCGCCGTGGTGCAACGGGACGGCGGTCGAAGCGCTGAAGACGGTTGCCGACCGCGTGAGCCTGGGCCTGCATCTTCTACTGATAGACGGTATCCCGCTGGCTCCTGCCGACGAGCTTGCGACCCTGGTCACCGCGACGGGTTTTCTCCCGCATTTCGCCAGGCTGTTGCGGCGCGCCGCGTGCGGCCGGCTGAAGGCCGCTGAAGTGCAGAAAGAAGTGGCCGCCCAGCACGCCGCCTTCGTGCGGTTGTTCGGGATGCCGCCCCGCTTCATCGACAGCCACCTCCACACCCACCAGTTCCCGGCCGTGGCGGAAGGCCTCGCCGCTTTCGTGCTCGGGCTGGACGCCGCCCGCCGGCCCCACGTGCGCAACACGCATGTGCCGCTCGCCAAGGCGATCCGCCAGGGGGTCAGCGTGTGGAAGAACCTCGGCATTTCGCTTTACGGCCGCCGCAATCGCCGACTTCTCGAACGCCTCGGGATACCGACGAACACCGGCTTTGGCGGCATCTACGACTATCGCCAATACACCCGCTATCCGGACTACCATCAGCGTATGACCGCCCACATGGAGAGCCCGTCAGGAATCCTCATGGTGCATCCCGGGCTGAAAGAGCCCTGGCGCCGGTCCGAATACGACGTCCTGCGCAAAACCGCCGCGCCGGCCGCCGGTCAGAGACGCGGGTTCGCGCCCGCAGAGCAGAAGGCACTATGAAGAAGGCGCATGACTGCGACGTGAACGACGATCTGCGTCCCGAATACGACCTGTCCCAACTGAAGGGCGGCGTGCGTGGCAAGTACGCAAAGCGATGCCGACAGGGAACGAATCTTGTGCTCCTGTCCCCGGACGTGGCCAGGTATTTCCCGAACGAGAGTGCGGTGAATACCGCGCTAAGATCCTTGGTGAGCATTGCCAAGACCGAATTGCGGCACGCTCATTGACCCGGCTTGCGGACGGCAAACTGCGAACTATGCCGATTTCGTACGCTCTTGTGTGGGTCCAGCGGCAAGACGGTCCAATCCTGAGGCCGGCCCGGTCGTTTCCAATTGCGGCAATCGGCGACGAGCGTTGACAGGGCGCCGAACCGTCCAGTACCGTAGCGGCGATTCCCATGGCCATCACCCGAAACTTAGTTGATCTCGGCAAGTTCAACCCGAGCGCACATCTGCCGTTCGAGTTGAGGCCGCAGGACTTTCAGATGGCCATGCAGGATGTCTATGATTTCTTCTTCGATGTGAACAGTCAACTGACGGCCAAGGGGCTGCACCGCCTGGATGATATGTTGCGACCGGCCATCATGTCCGGCGTCCTGTCCGACATGCTCTCGGCCAGTCTCGCCAAGCACTCGCGGGTACTGCGGGAGAACCAGTACTTCAACGGTCACCCGGACTTGCTCGTGCAAGGCGTCTATCCAGACAATGCTGTCAAGGCCGGTAAGGACGGAGTGGAAATCAAAACGACCCGGAAGGCCGGCGGGGCCGTGGACACCCATGGTGCTCGCGATCAGTGGATGTGCGTTTTCGTCTACGACGTTGATAACGCGACAGAGCCCGCCGTCAACCGGAAGCCCATGGCATTCACCGAGGTCTACCTCGGGCAGGTAACCATCGACGATTTCAGGCGCAATGCCCGCGGCGAACTTGGCACGCGCACGGCGACGCTTCACAAGGATGGCATCCGGAAGCTTCGCGAGAACTGGGTCTACAAACTGGTCTGATCGGCCGCGAGATTCAGTCTCATCAATTTCGGGATGGCCTTGCATGCCAGATCGAAATACTGCTCGTCCTTCTCAACGCCCACACTCTCATACCCCACTGCCTCAGCCGCCGCCAGCGTTGAACCCGCTCCCGCAAACGGGTCGAGAATGATACCGGTCCCGAGCGGCAGGACAGCTCGTACGATCTGTCGCAGAAAAGCCTGCGGCTTGAGACTGGGGTGCGGCGCCAAATCGCGCTCCGTCTTGCGCGTGGGAGAGGACGCAATGACATCGCCGAACGGCTTATCCTGACTGGGTCGGCGGAACCCGCCCGTTCCCCACCGGCGCAGATTGTCCTGCACGCGGCCCTCGATCGGCTTGCGGTAAACCAACCAAGGCTCCCACATCGAACGCGGCATCACGCTGACACCAGGGAATTCATCATGAGCCGCTTTCGGGCGATCGCCACCCCGCATCGTCATCGTCAGGCGAATGACTTCTCCGCGCCGCTCGAATCCCGCATCGGCCAGGGCGCCTGACACGATGTATGACAAAAGCGGATTAGACGCCACGACGACTTGCGCCCCTGGCACTAGCTTGGGCTGCAGCAGTCTGGCCCAATGGTAGAAGAACGCCCTCAGTTCATCGAGTTGGTCCGATGTCAGGGTCGTAAACCGCGGCAAGGGAGATCGGACGTGACCGTCGAATGAGGGCGGTATGCGCCATACCCCACCCCGGCCGCTCCGCAGTTTGGCTTGCTGTTCCGGCGTGTACTCGTGCAAGCCGTAGGGCGGATCGGTGACGACGGCGTGAAGGCTGTTGTCCTCTCGCTTCTCCAACCAGTCGAAGCAGTCGGCGTGAACAAGCGTGGCCCGACCGAACTGCACGGGTTCGCGCCACGCCTGCGAGGTGAAGAGTTCCCGCTGCAAGCCGTCATGCCCGGGCACCCGTACGGCATAGAAGCCCCGGCTCTCCCGGACAAACGAGTCCGGCGTATTCAAGCGCAGGTAGGAACGGACGGACGATGTTGGAGTCGGGCCAATCGCCAGCGCCACTCGCTGCTCGATCTCCTGGACCGAGAGCGGACCCGACGCCAGTTTCAACACCTGGAAAATCGCATCGCGGACACGGCCGGGACTGTATCGGGTTGACTCTCGCTTCATGGCCACAAGATAGACGTCGAGACGTCTTTTGTCAATAGTGCTCCCGGCAAAACGGTCCAAATCATGAGGACTGCCTGATCGTTTCCGATTGCGGCGACCGCCGAACTGGGCTAGACATCGTCCATGAATTTCGAACGTCTGCGTCCCGCGGGAGTGCTGGCCGGGGTGGTGCTGCTGGGGGCGGTATTCGCCGAAGTTGAAATCCAGATCGAAGGGGCCGCGGGCTGGGCCGCCGGCTTGCCGACGTGGCGGATCGAACGCCACCCCTTGCTGGACGTATTCTGGGGCGGGCGGCCGTTGACCGGGTATCACGTCTGGGTCTTCCTGTTCATGGTCCTCGTGTTCCACTTCGGGCTCGTGGTCCATGGCCGGCCCACCTGGCGGCGGGAAGCCCGTATTCTGGGATCGCTGATGCTCTTCTGGATCATCGAGGATGCCCTGTGGTTCGCGCTGAACCCGGCGTTCGGCCTCGGCCGCCTCAAGCCCGCCTTTGTGCCGTGGCATATACACTGGCTATGGGGAGTGCCGACGGACTACGTGACCTTCTCCGCCGGCGGGGGCGCGTTGTTGTGGCTGTCGTTCCGCGGCGGGCGGAGCAAGGAGGACACGGCATGAACGTGTTGCTGCTGCATGCCTCGGCCGGGGCCGGGCACAAGCGGGCTGCCGAGGCCCTGGCCAAGGGCTTCGAACAACAGGGTGTGACGGCGGAAGTCCGCGACATTCTCGACTTTACGCCGCCCGTGTTCCGCAAGACCTATGCGGAGGGCTACCTGAACGTCGTCAGGACCGCCCCCGAACTCTGGGGCTATATGTACGCCCGCTCCGACGAGTCCAGCCAGAAACCGTGGGAGAAGCGGGTCCGCTCGGCCTTCAACAGACTGAACACCACTTTATTCTTCCGGTTTCTGCGCAAGGCCCGGCCGGATGTCGTGGTCTGCACGCATTTCATGCCCCTGGAACTATTGGGGACACATCGCAGCCGGCACACGCCACCCGTGCCGCTTTATGGCGTGGTGACCGACTTCGCGGTGCATTCCCTGTGGGCGGCGCCGCGGGTGGACCGCTACTTCGTGGCCTCGGAGGAGGCGGCACGGCAATTGGCGCGCCGGGGACAACCCGCCGAGCGCATCAGCGTCACCGGGATTCCCGTGGATCCTGTCTTCTCAGTCGTCCGTCCCGTTCCCGAAGTTCGGACCGAACTCGGGTTACGGCCGGACCTTCCCGTCGTTCTCGTGCTGTGCGGCGGGTTCGGGGTCGGGCCGGTCACCGACCTGCTGCGGACGTTCCGCGACGAGCCTTTCGCCGCGCAGGTGGTAGTCGTCACGGGACGCAACGAGGCGCTGCGCCTGGAGGCCGAAACCATCGGCCGTACGGCGTCCATGCCTGTGCGGGTCGAGGGGTTTGTCACCAACATGCACGCCTGGCTCAACGCCGCCGATCTGCTGGTCAGCAAGCCAGGCGGCCTGACCACAGCCGAGGCGTTGGCCATGGGCAAGCCCATGGTGATCGTCGAACCCATTCCGGGGCAGGAGCAGCGCAACGCCGAGATGCTGCTTGAGGAGGGCGCCGCCGTGCGTCTGTTTGAGGCGGCGGACGCGTCCTGGAAGATCCGAGCCCTGGTCGGCGATCCGATTCGTCTGGCCGCGTTAAGCGCCAATGCCCGGCGATTGGGCCGGCCCTCAGCCACCACCGACATCGTGGCCGCCGTCTTGCGGTGACCGTTTGCGGCGGCACAGTCCGGTCGATCGGCGCCCGGCCTGACCGTCGACGAACGGCATCCACCGGCCGACGACCTAACCCAAAACAAGCACGCTCCTCACGCGCGCCCAACAGGACGGACACACACTGGCATCATGTCAAATCGCCGAAGCAGAAGAACCGGCGCGGGACAAGGGGGTCACGATGGGAACCAGACCCGTTAGAGCCTATTCGAAAACCTCTCTGCCTCCTGTTGGAGCGGCGCGGCTTCCCGCGCCGGCCGGAGCCGGAAGCGGCTCCGCTCCGTGTGGCAAGAAGGTTTTCGGGCAGGCTCATAACTGCAGTGGATGGCTCATAGCGGGCGTCACGAGCGCGCTCATGCTCGGGGCGATGGCTGCGCAGCACAAGTCAGATGCCTCGGCCCCCTGGAGTTTCGGCGTGATGGACGACACGCAATGGACGTGCAGCAATGACCCGGCCGGAAACAATCCCCACCAGATGGCGAAATCCATCATCGACCAAGTCGATTCGCAATTCATCCGTGCCGGCGTGAGATTTGTGATCCAGGTCGGCGACCTGACGGATACGGCCAGCGACATCGCCACTCAAGCGCGCGCCGAGGCGGCGCAGCCGCTGCTGGATGCGGGCATTGGCTTCTACCCGATGCGCGGCAACCACGAGATTGGGGCCAAGGCCGCCAATGGCTACGGAATAGCGCAGTTCCGGGCGAGTTTCGCGCAAACGCGCGGCCTGACCAATACGTTCGGCGCCATCAACTTCAACAGCCCAACGGCGGTCAGCGGCGAGCTGGACGGCCTGAGTTACTCATTCGATTATGGCGCCGGCGACGACAGCGCGCGCTTCGTGGTGCTCGATCCCTGGGCCACGCCCGACAGGCACGTGACATGGGGCAAGTTCGAGTACGGCCACTCCATCGCCGAGCAGCAATCCTGGATCAGCGCTCGGCTGGACAGGCACAGCCGCGGCACCGCGCATGCCTTTGTGTTCTCGCACCAGCCGGTCATGGCCGAGCATCATCAGGACACGCCGTTCGCCGGCAACACGGCCACGAACCCGGCGATGCAGAACGCATTCTTCGCCAGCCTGCAGGCAAACGACGTGAAGTACTACATCTGCGGTCACGACCACATCCACCAACGCTCGTTGGTTGCCAGCCCGGACGGGCTCAGCAGCGTGGAGGAAATCATCGGCGTCTCGGACAGCTCCAAATTCTACAAACCGAAAGCGACCAATGACGTCGGCTGGGCGGGCCAGAAGCACCGCGAAACATCCCTGGCCCAGGAACGGGGCACGGTGGGTTATTACATTTACACGGTGGATGGTCCGCGGGTGAGCGCTGACTATTACGCCGACGATCACGGCAACTGGGAATCCGACGACCATTTCCCAACAGGGTCAACCGGTGCCGGGTTCACGAATCAGGTGACGCCCCGCTTCCATTTTGTCAAAAAGGAAACATTCGGCTACAGCCTTAATGGCCGGCGGTTCCTGGTCGGGCAGGACAATTCATACACGGCGGTGGTTGATAGCGTGGCGGGCGGCAGGGCCTATGGCGAGACGTACAGGGGCACGACGGCACGCATCCTCGCCGGCGTCAACAACAGCACCAATCGCGACTATACCGAACGCGCCTTTGTCCGCGAGATCGATACCGGCTGGGCACCCTCCGAGCTGGCGAGCGATGCGCTCACCCTGTGGGGTCTGGCCGACTTGGGCACGAATCGCACGGACACCTACGTGCTCTCGATGACCTACGACCCAGCCGCGACAACCTTGTCCGCGATTCAGGCCGGCGCCGTCGGCCTGGTGACGCGCGCATCACGGTCGGCGAATTGGGTCGGCGCTGTCAGTTTGAACGAAGGTGGCACGCCGAGTTTCGCGACCGGTCCCTGGAATGGCCGTTATACGCTGGGCACCTGGGGCGTCGATACCAACACGGCCACGGCCTGGGCGGTGGTCAATCACGCCGGCGACTTTGCCGTCGGCCCGGTGGATCCGTTGGTCGATGCCAAGACCAGGGTTGTAGACTCGCTTTGGCGCTAACCGATTTCTCTTGCCGGCTTCATGCGACGCTAACCCGCTGGTGTTAGCTTCACTTTTTGCATATCAGCGGGAGAACGTCATGCGTAACAAGAAATTGCCCGGTGTCATCCAGGTCCGACGTCTCTTCAGGGTCTCCGACCCCAATGGCTTGCACGCCCGGGTGGCCGCCCTGATTGCTGAAGTCGCGACTCAGTTTGAAGCGGAACTGATTGTCCAGCGCGGTCAAGCCGTGGCCAACGGGAGGAGCCTGTTGGGAATGCTGGCCCTGTGCGTGGGCCCTGGCGAACTCCTGACCGTCATTGCGAGAGGAATCGACGCCGACAAGGCCATGCGCGTGCTGGAGAGTCTGTTCCAGCAGCATGCCCTGATGATTAGTGCGTGAAATGGCCCGTCACGGGGGGAACATGCGAACGGGCCTAAAACCAACCGTCGGCAAACGGCGACGGCCTGCGTTGTTGACTCGATGCCTGCGTGCGTTGGCGTTATCGCTGGCGGCCATGGCCGGCTCTGTTCATGCGGCGGACGACACGACGGTTGTTGACGAGGTGACCAGCCACTTTCAGCCGTGCAAACCGGCCGTGGTGATGACCTACGACGTGACCTATGCCCTGCTGCATATCCGACTGAAACGCGTGGCCGGCGCCACAATTTCCGCCACCGAGGGTGCCTGGCGCAACGGCAACTCCAACTCGTGGAGGCCCGCCTGCCTGATCGACTTTGATGTCGCCTCACCAAGGAGCGGTGACGGGGTCGACTCCATAAGCCTATTCAAGCGAACCGTTTCGGTGCTGAGTTTGCCTGACCTGAGAATTATCACGTACGCCAAGGTGAACGACGAGTTCATCAAGCCGCTCTTCAGGCAAGGCCGCCGCATGAGGTATGTCGAGACCTACAACTTCGAATCCGGCACCGTGACGTACCGGCACCACGATCTTGTGTCCGGTCTTGTGGAAACGAATCTCCCAGGCATAGCCGGCCTTGCCAAGCAAAGCACTGAACTCGCCGACGTCCTTCAGACCCTCTATGCCGCCTATCGTCAGGAGCCAGGAATGGAGTATTCCGTGGCCAATAGGATCCACTTCAACGTTGGCGGCGTCGTAAAGACATTCGGGCTCAAGCTGGAGAAAAGCCGACTATCGGTGCCCATCCTTTGCGGGAAATGTGACGCATTGCACGCCGACATCCAACCCGAGGACGACCGTGACGCCCGGAATGAAAGCTTCTCCATGTGGTGCATGCCGTTTCGTGACTTTGCCGGCAAAACGCGCGATCCGGAACTCAAGAAGCTGGCCGCCACGAGTCTGCACTATTCCATGTTGCCGCTGGCCGGCGAGTACAGTTTGTTCCTGGGCGCCATCGAGTGCACGCTTACCAATGTCGGCACTTGCTCCAGTCGGTCACTGTCGGGCATCGAGGCGCGGATGCCCTGAACCTCAGTCGCGTATCGAGCGAAAGCCTAACCTTTGCCAAACACCCCGCTAACCGCGGATGGCTATCCTGCTGGCAAAGGGGAGGATTGGCATGATCGCAATCACTGAACTTGCCGGGATCGGTCGGCTGCCAGCGAGGGCTGGCCGCAAGGCCGGCGGTGCCGGTCTGGCCCGTGTCCGCGACCGGATCGAAATCCGTGGGGCCGGAACGTCGGTCGACACGCTGCCGTTTGGCGTCGGCGATGCGACGGCGGGCGCGGAAAATGAGCTGCTGACGATCGTCAACGGACCGAGCGACCAGGTCGATCTGGCCCGCGAAGTAGTGGAATCCAACTACTTCAAAAACCTCTCGCGGCGGGCCGCCGCCGGAGATGCGTCCAAGAGCCTGGTGCGGGATATCGAGGACTTCCTGGCAGACAACCGGGAAAACGCCTGGGAGAATAGTTGGGTGTACTTTCCCGCGGACCTCATGACGCCCTACGCGCGGGACGTGTTTGACGGCGACCTTTACGCCGACAAGCGGGAACGCTCGATTCGTCGGGCGGATGCCGGCCGCTTCGAAATCCAACGCAACGGCATGCGGTGCATCCGCATTCCCGTGAGTTATCTGCTCAAGCTCGCCCTGGCCGACGCCATTAGCGTCGGTCGGGAGACGCACGCCGCGATCCGAAGCATGGGGGAGCGGCTTATGCGGCACTTCCTCAATGACAACACGTCACCGGAAACGTTTTCGTTCCATACGGTCGGGTCTTCCGTGGAGCCCGGCCTTGGCCGCGCGCTGGCCGACGAGACGCTCCGGCGCTTCCTGCTGGTGCAATTGCTGACGATGTACGCCAATGACAAGTTCGAACTGCGCTCGCGGGGCCAGGAGGCGCTGGTGTGCCTCGCGCCGCACACCCCGACGCGCCAGAAGCGGCTCAACGAACTGGTGGCGGACTCGTTCTACCGCGATCTGTTCATGAGTCCGTGCCTGTCGGGGTGGGATCAGGGCCAGGCCAAACACAACTACATGATCCTGTGCCACGAGGTGCTGTCGCGGAGCCGCCTCAACACCATGGCCAAATTGAGGGAGTCCGGCATCCTGGCGCGGAACCTGATCACATTGCCCACGGTTTCCAACACCAGTCTGGCAAATAACGGAACGCACATCAGCCTGGGCAGTCGCCGCTTGACCGCCCTGATGGCGGCCGGCGCCGGCGAGTTCACAGCCGAGGACGAGAAACGCGTCGGCGACCTCGTCGTGAAGATCGTCGAGCATTTCCTGCCACTGTTTGTCGGGACCTATTCGGCGGCGCCCTATCGGCTCGACTTCCGCGACTTCCACCCCGAACTCGTGCTCGGGTTCCTCCCCCACGAGCTGGACTTCACACACCTGCGCATGTTGTGGCGACGCTGGAAGGGCAAGGCCGATCTCAAATGTTTCGGCGTCCCGCTCACGCCCTTCGGTCCGCGCCAACTGGATCGGTTTCTGGGAACAGCGCTCGGCCTGCGCGGCGACTGGATCCCCGACCAGCGCCTCATCGACTACCTCGTCGCCCCGCTCAGCACGGACCACAGTCCGGCCCTGGACGGCACGCTCGGCAACGACAGCCGGCTCAAACGGGATCTGGCGGAGATGGGCGTCTTTGACCCGCGCATGTCCTTCTACTCCCTGTATCGGCAGCGGCGATTCGAACAGATGGGGTTTTGTGGTTTCGAGGGGCGCCACTACAGCCAGTTCGGGAGCATTGCCCGGGATATGGCGCCGGCCACCGACTTGCAGCGGTTGATCACCGCGCTGGCCTACCGCTACGTCCTGAGCGGCACCGTGACGCATGCCGATATTCCCGATACGCCCGAGGTGGAAAGCGAGCGGCGGCAGATATTCTTCGGAGCCGCCATCGGCATCCCGACGTTCTTCGTGCACGGACGGACGCCGAACCGGTTCCTTCAGCGAATCCTAAGCCGGACGGGCCGCACTCGCGACAGTCATCGCTATCCGGGGCGGACACGCGTGTACCATCTGGAGTACCGGCGCGCGCTGACGACCGTCCTGGAAGAGGACGCGGCCGAACTGATCGAGGCCCTGGGGCAGGCCGAAACCATCCGCGACCTGCGGCATCGAATCGAATCGCCGGACAAGGACTCGGCGTTGGCTTCGCTCCTCGCGGGGATCAGGAAAGAGGGAGGCGCCTCGTCTCCGTTGAAGGTCAACGCCGAGACCTTTAACGCGGCAACGGAACGCTATTACCGAGGCCCGCAACTAAAGGCTTTTACCGGCGAAGCCCTGGACCTGTTTGACCGCGATCTCAGGGAACTCGACGCCCGTGTTGCGGGGGGAGACGACGAGGGTGCCGTCGCGCTGCGATCGGTCCTGAACGGAGAAACCCCGGCCTCGTTCCTGGCAACGGTCCGGGAAACCGTGCTCGAAGGCAAGGCGTCGCAGTCGGTGGTGGTCAAACTCGTGGGGCTCATGCTGCTCGTTATCCGGCATCATTGCAAAAGCGAAGGCCGGGCGTGAACGCCCATCAATATGTGGACCGCCGGGATACGCGCGCGGTAACCGAAACGTTTTGCGGTGACCCGATCGTCTCCTTTCTTTACGCGCGGGTTCGCGAAGATTCCGGCTGGATGTTCAGGGCGCTCACCTCGGCCCGGCTGACGGGTCTTTTGGGGACCTGGCAGTTTGACATTCGCCCCGCGAGCCCCGCCCGCATGCGCCAGCGACTGGCCCGGCAACTGGGCATCGCGTTCACCGAGTGCGCCGAGCCGCCGGAAACCCTCGACACCGCCCGCAAGGTCTTCGAGCGCAGGATTCGCTACTGGGAGTGCCGGCCCATGGAGCCCGATCCGGCCGCGATCCTGTCGCCGGCCGACGCCCGACTTCTGGTGGGGTCGTTTCAGCAGACCTCCCACTTGTTCCTCAAGGACAAGTTCTTCGAACACGAGGAGATGTTCGGAAAGAAGAAGCCGATCTGGCGACGCGTGTTTCGCGGCGGCGACTACGCGGTGCTGCGCCTGACGCCCGACAAGTACCATTACAATCACATGCCCGTGACCGGGGTCGTGCGTGATATCTACGAACTGGACGGCGCCTACCAGTCCTGCCACCCGGCCGTGCTCGTGGCCCAGGCCACCCCCCACTCCAAGAACCGGCGGACAGTTACGGTCATCGACACGGATGTCCCGGGCGGGACGCAGGCCGGGCTGGTGGCGATGGTCGAGGTGGTCGCACTGATGATCGGCGACATTGTGCAGTGCTACAGCCGGGACAGGTATGACGATCCCCTGCCCGTGCGCGCGGGCCTGGGTGTCGAACGCGGGTGTCCCAAGAGCGTTTTCCGGCCCGGCAGTTCAACCGTCGTCCTGATGTTTCAGCCGGGGCGTATCCGATTCTGCGAGGACATTGTCGCGAACCTTCGCCGCGCGGATGCACAGAGTTGCTTCAGCGCCGCATGGGGCATCCCCCTGGTGGAAACCGACGTGGCGGTCCGGTCGACGATCGCCCGCGCGGTTCAGGGAGGCGCACGATGAACACCGGCGTTGTCGTGGGTGTTATGGCGCTTGGCCTCGCGCTTCTGTTCGCCTGGTCGTTTCGCACGCTGCCCGGCGAACGTTGGCAGATTCTGGCCGTATTGCCGCGGCAGCGGGAAACGGACGGCGCGTGGCGCGGCGTCAACCTGACCTACTACGGCCTGTTCAACGCCTTGGGCATGGCGGCGGCCGTGGCAGTGGCCGTCTTCCTGCCGGGAACGGTGGGCCTGCCGCCGGCGTACGTGGCCTGCTGCGTCCTGGCCGTCCTGGCGGTCGTCCTTCCCGCTTCCAAAATCATCAACCGCCTGGTGGAGGGGCATTGGCACGGGTTCACCGTAGGTGGAGGTTGTTTCGCCGGGATGGTGGCGGGCCCCTGGGTGGTCTGGAGCGTGACGCGCCTGGCCCTGCCAACGGCGGACGGCGCGACGGCGGCGCTGTACGTAATGGGCGCCCTGGCGCCGGCCTATGCGCTGGGCGAAGGCATCGGCCGGCTCGCGTGCATCAGTTTCGGGTGCTGCTATGGCCGACCGCTGGCGGATTGTCCGGCCTGGCTGCGAAAGGCATTCCACCACCGGGCATTCGTGTTCGAGGGACGGCTGAAGAAAGCGGCCTATGCACACGGGCTCCAGGGGCAACGCCTGCTTCCCGTGCAGGCCCTGACCGCCGTCGTCTCCAGCCTCGCGGGCCTCGCCGGGGTCGGGCTGTTTCTAAGCGGGCATCCCCTGTCGGCGTGCATTCTGCCGATCGTCGCCACGCAGACCTGGCGGTTCGTTTCGGAATTCTTGCGGGCGGACTACCGCGGCGTGGGACGAATTTCGGCGTACCAGTGGATGGCCTTTGCGGGGGCGGTCTACACCGTCGCGTTCGGCCTGCTCTGGCCCGGTGCCCCGCGACCCGCCCCGGACGTGGCCCGCGGGCTGGCCGTACTGTGGACACCCGGCACGATCCTGCTCGTTGAAGCGGTTGCGACGTTTGCCTTCGTTAGAATGGGCCTCAGCACGGTGACGGCCTCCCGCGTCGCCATCGACCTCGTGCCTGACCGGATTACGCCGCCGCCTGTCCAGGACCGACAATCGGGCTGAGCCTTGACGCGTCCCATGGACGGTCTCCCGAAAGCCATTCCGGGATCTGATGGCGCTTGAAAACGGGGCCGATGGAGCGTATTTAATATCTTCCGTTACCCCCCGTAGGACGGTGGGATCGACCGAATCCGCACCGTCCGATCGAACGTCTGAACAGGTCTTCGCCCATGGAAGTTATTGAAAAAGGGGCGGCGCTACGCCTGCGCCCGCGCGACTCGGTGCGAGAAGCCGCCGCGCGAGCGCTGACCCTGCACTTCCGCGGGATGCTCGCGCAAGTGGCCGGCGTCCGGCGGGGCGTCGATCCAGAGTGCCTGCACGAAATGCGGGTGAACCTGCGCCGATTGCGAGCCATTCTGCGGCTGTTCCGCCATGACTTGCCGCCCCGCGCGACGAGCAAGCTGGCGGAGGAATTGAAGGGGCTGGGCCAGAGCCTCGGCGCCGTGCGCGATCTGGATGTCCATCTCCAAGAATGCTCGTCGATCGCGCGGCGCCTGCCGAAAGCGGCGCATGGGTCCGCCGAGCGCTGCCGCTGCGAAATGGGCCGTCGGCGAGAACGTGCGCATGAGGCCCTGCTCCGCGACCTGCAAAGTCCCCGCTTCGGCGCCCTGGAGAAGTCATGTCGCGATCTGATCGGCAGACTGCGCCGCCCGACGGCCGCCGGAACCGGGACGATCGCCGAAGCCGGTGCCACGCTGATGCGGGCGGAACTGAAGAGAATTCTCAAGGATGGTCGCGCCATCGCCGCCGATTCGCCTGACGAGGCCCTGCACCGCTTGCGCGTCCGCTGCAAACGGCTGCGTTACGCCTGCGAGACCCTACGCGATGTCTACGGAAGACCGGTCGAAAAGATGGCCCGAAGGCTGGGCGCACTGCAGGACGTGCTGGGCGCGCACCAGGATGCAGTGGCCGCGCAGGCGTTGATCGAACGCGCTCTGGCGGAGTCCGCTGCAACCGTCCCGGACGGCGTGAAAGTCGCGGGCGTGCCGAGGACTTGTGCCGTTCTGTGGCGCGAAGAGCAACGTGTCCGCCGGGCCGCGTTCCCCGCGGCCTGGGATGCATTCGACCGCAAGAAGGCGCGCCGCGCCTTCCTGAAGGCCATTGTGCAGAATCCCCCTGACATCACCTCCGGGTTGATCCTCCGGTTTCGCCGAATCCTCATCGTCTCCTAGCACCCGGCTCACGCGCCCATGTCAGGATATCTCAGGTGATGATCCTGATTGCGCGCGTTTGCATAGCCCACCCGGGATGGGAATGGAGAACCAATGAGCCGACATTTTCGACGGTGTCTGGTGCCGATTAATCGTTTCGCTGTCAGCGGGTGGGTTGTGTGGCTGATGGCAAGCGGCTTCACGGCCTTTGCGTCCCCGCCAACGTTCACGATCTTCCATGTGAACGACATGCACGCCCGGCTGACGCCACATCAATGGGTGGTGCCGACCCATGGCACCAACACGGTTCACCAATTCGAGTGGGTCGGCGGAGCGGCCTGCCTGGCGACCGAGGTGCTGCAGTGCAAGGCCGCCGATCCCGATTCCCTGTTGCTTGACGGCGGCGACATCTCCGAGGGCAACCCGCTCGGCGACCTGCGCGGCAATGGCGCGATGGTCGAATTCTATAACCTCCTGGACGCGAAGCTCAAGGCGCGCGGTGGCCGCGGGTTGGACGCATCCGTGGTCGGCAACCACGATGTCCGGGAGCGTTCGTACATCGACAACCTGAAGACCAACGCGCACTACCCCGTGATTTCCGCGAATATCTGCCTCCATGGCACGCACACTCCCTATTTTGCTCCCTATGTCGTTGTTTCCCTGCCACAGCACAATGGGTTGAGGGTCGGTATTTTGGGGTACACCACGGAGACGTCCGAGCTCGGAGCGGATACCGCGCATCTGCTGAGCATCGTGAAATGCGACTGGGCCAGCTCGGACGGAAGCCGCATTCATCTCAGGGACTATGTGGCCGAGTTGCGCGGCACGCAGCACTGCGCCGTCGTGATTCTGCTCGCGCATGTCGGGCACTCGGCCATCTGCTTGGACACCGGTTCGACCAAGGCGTTGCTGGTGGATGACGGCGGCCCGGTGCGGGTCCCGGAAGTGGTGGTCACCGGGCACTGGCACACCTGGGCGGAAACCGCCTGGCAACCGGAATTGTTGAACTACAAGACCGTGTTCACGGAATCTGCCAGTTACATGAAGTATCTCGGGGAACTGAAGGTTACGTTGCAAGGCCAGTACGTTGCCGCCACGCAACACGTCATCCGTGTCTCGGCCCTCGTGCCGGACCCGGACGTGACGAACTTCATCGGGGCACTGGAGCGGGAATATGCCGCCACCGGCGCGCCGGCGATTCACGACACGATCGGTTATACGGCCGACGACTTGATGCTGGACGACCATATGAAATGGTGGTCGGCAAGCGAGTACCCGTGGAACGGCGACAACACGGCCGGAGGTTGGATCTGCGACAGCATGCAGTGGAAGGCCGCGCAACTGGCCTCCAATTGCGAGCTTGCCATCCAGGCTGGCGGCGGTGTTCGGGCCGACGTACCGGCCGGCCCGGTCACCTATCTGCAAATCTACGAGACCTACCCCTGGGAGGACGACGGGCTGATGATGATCCGCATGAGCGGCCTCGAGATCCGCAGCTACATTCTGGACAGTAACTGCGGGCCCGCCCTTTCCCGCGACTGGATAGTGAAGGTTCACGACGGCGTGCCGACGAGCATCACGTACAAGAACGCGCCCATCGACTTCGCCAAAACGTACAGTGTGGCGCTCAGCTCGTACATGTACACGCACGGCACGTGGGCGGATCGGAATCCGGTCAACTTCCATACGTCCATCCGGCATGCGATGGTGGAGTACACGCGCCAGTTCACGGCCGCTCACCCGATGACCGTGCCCGGCCCCCGCTACCGGTTCGACACGGCCTTCTCCGGCGGTTACCGCGCCGTTGTGACAATGGTCAACGATACGGATTCGAGAACCACGCGTGAGAACGCCTTCATCCGATTGCTTTCCGCCACGCCCGAAACACTGGCCCGGCGCGGTACGCGAGAGGTGCCGCTGGGCCTTCTGCAAGCCGACGGTGTCATCAACGCCTCCCACCCGCTCTCCCAGATCGAGCTGTACCGCAGTTACCTGGGGTTCCGCACCAATCTGCTGCACCGCGGCGACATCGTTGAGGTGTGGGGAAAGAGCGGGTTCCACGGCGGTGAGCCGGAGTTCGTGGAGGACGAAGGCGTGCGAAGCAACGGCCTCGAGTTCACGATCGTCGGCCATGACGAGACACTGACGCGGCCCGAGGTCGAGCCAAACATCAAGTCTCTTTGGAACGACGATCTCCAGAATCACTATGTCACCTTCCTGGCCCGCAAGAGCGGCCGCAATAGGGTCACGGATAGCACCGATGCCACGCTCCTGATCACGACGATTAAAGGGTTGCCTGCCAGGCGGTTGCCGGGCAAAGAAGGCGACTGGCTGCAACTGACCGGCGTACCGACCAGCAGGAACTACACGTTGCGCTTTCGCTGCGACACCGTGACGCTCGCCACCAACATTGCCGGGGAGGCCGGCACTTCCGTCAGGGAGCCGGGAAAATGAGGGCGTTCGCCGCGGGCATAGCGGCGGCGCTCATGGTCGCGGGCGCAAGTTTCGCCGGTGCGTTCTCGCCCGGGACTCTGGTGGTGTATCGGGTTGGGGATGGGACGACGAACCTTGTCAGCAGCGGCTCTCCCGTCTTCCTGGACGAATACACGACGAACGGCGCTTTGGTGCAATCGATTGCCATGCCGACCAACGCCGCGGGACGCAATTACCCGTTGATCGCCAGCGGGACGGCAACCTCGGAAGGCTTGCTCGCCCGATCCGTGAACAACCGTTGCCTGGTGGTGACGGGCTACGGCACGACCACGGGTGTCGCAAGTTTGTCCGGCACGACAGCGGCAAGCGTTCCGCGGGTGGTGGGCGTGGTGAACTGTAACGGCACCACCGATACCACGACGGCGCTGAAAGACTTCGCCAGTGCCAGCAACCCCCGCAGCGCCGCGACCACCGACGGAACCAACATCTGGGTTGCGGGCGGGGCAGGCGGCCTGCGTTATACCACTAAAGGCGCCACAAACTCGACCTCGCTCAACTCATTCGCCAATCTACGCCAGGTCGCCGCGTTTGGCGGTCAGTTGTACGCTTCAACCCAATCGGGTTCCAACCTGTTGAACACGGTGGGCGCGGGGCTGCCAACCAACGCCGGGCAGGCCATCAGCGCTTTGCCAGGCTTCCCCACGAACAGCAGTCCGGATGCCTTCCTTATGGCCGACCTGACGGCCGATGGCACCAACGACACGCTCTACGTGGCGGACGAGGGCGCCGGCCTGCAGAAGTTCACGTGCATCGCAGGAAGCTGGACCGCCACCGGCGTCGTTGGTTCCGGCACCGACTCGTATCGAGGTCTGGCCGGTTACACGGCCGGATCTGCCACGGTATTGTTCGCCACACGGAAAGGCGGTTCCGGCTCGAACGGTGGCGGCGAATTGGTGACGATCACCGACAATTCTGGCTTCAACGGAGCGTTCGGCGGCACGCCGACCGTGCTCGCCACGGCGGTCAGCAAGACCGCCTTCCGTGGCGTTGCGCTTGCGCCGGTCGCCCCGCTTGCTCCACCTGCGGCGCCCAACCGGATGATTCTGTCGATCCGCTGACCCGCGGTCGTCGTCGCGCCGGGCCCGAATTGACCGGAAACTAACACAGTTCGCGTTCGCCGCTAACAGCACTCACCTAGATTTCATGACTGGTGCGCGAGCCATGTTGCGAGAAGCACGCGGGCCTCACGGACTGGCTGTGCTCAATCTGGTGTTTCCAAACTCAAGGGGGTCGTCATGAGTCATCTGTTGTCCCTGCTCAACAAACGGGCGGTGGTTGCAAAACGATATCAGGGCACGATGCTCAAACTTGCCGCGTTGGGCGTAGCGTTGGGCATGGTCGACTCGGCCTGCGCCGCGGAAAAATACTGGAAGTTGGACGGTGTGACCGCGACTTGGACCAGTTCAAACTGGGGCACGACCCCGACTGGACCGTTCAGCACCGGCTGGGTGACATCGCCACCGGACAACGCCACCTTCAACTCATCATCGCCCTCGCCTAACCTCATTACCTACGTGACCACGACTGCCGTTGGCAATGTCACGGTCAATGCAAACACAACGGTGACCTCAGCGGGCACCCTGACTACCGGAGGAGCCGTCAGAACCGTCACCGTTGCCGACGGCACAACGTTGACTTGGCAGAGCCAGGCCATCTCGACAGCAGCCGGGACTGGGTTCATCAAGTCGGGAAACGGCACATGGGATATGACCGGGGAATCGGGTGCTTATCCCGGCGGTCTTACGCTTAATGCGGGAACCCTCATTGTGGCGAACAACAATGCCTTGGGGAACAGCTCGCTCATCATCAATGGAGGCACTCTCTCCTCGTCGGGCACAAGAGCTTACGCGCCGACTTCGTTGACGATCGGCGGGGATTTTACTTTTGCCGGATCCGGCAATGCCACCATTGCAGCCAGCGTGAACCTCGGCGGCGCGACGCGCGCCATCACCAACTCCACAAGCGGCAGCCTGATTCTGACAGGTCTGATTTCGGGCAACACGGGGGTCGGCATGACGTTTTCGGGAACGGGCGCCGGGACGATCAACCTCGACAACACCGGCAACACGTTCTCGGGGGCGATCGCGATCACCGGTGCGGAGGTCGTCTTTGCCGCGGATGGTTCTTTCGGCACCGTGCCGGGTTCGGTTATCGCCAGTGCGATCGTGTTGGATGGCGGCCGGATGACCGCGGGGGACGGGAGTAGTTATACGCTAAACGCAAATCGCGGCATACAAGTGGGTTCAACCGCTGGCACCTCGATCAGTGCGAAATCCGGTATCACCCTAACCTACAACGGCATCATCGCCGACAAGTCCGTCGGTGGCATTCTTGCCAAACAGGGCAGCGGAACGCTCCTCCTGGGTGGTGTCGACACTTACTCGGGCGCAACGTTCGTCAACAACGGCATCGTGAGGTTGACCAACGGCGCCAATCGCCTGCCCGTCAGCACTACGCTCGCCCTCGGCCAGACCAACAGCACCAATGTCGGCACATTCGACCTGAACGGTTGCGACCAACAGGTGGCCGGACTGAACTCGACGACGGGCCTCACAGCAGCCGCAAAGAACTCCATCACCAACTCGTCCGGGGGCACGGTCACTCTCACGCTCGGAGGCAGCGGCAGTTACGCGTACGGCGACGGCTCGACCAGCAACTCCGGGATTGTCGCCGGCCCGATCAACCTCGTGAAGACCGGCAGCGGCATCCAGACCTTGGGCGATACCAATACCTACACGGGGACCACCACCATCAGCCAGGGCACGCTCGCGTTGAGCGGCGGCGGCTCCATCGCCAACACGCCGGTCATCACGATTGCCGGAGGCGCGACGTTCAATCTCTCCGGTCTCATAACGGCCTTGACACTGGGCGGCGCACAGGCCCTTGCGGCCAGCGGCAACGGTTCAACCGGCACGATCGCCACGACTGCTTCCAGGGGGCTGACGCTGGGCGCAACGAGTCCCCTGCTATTCACGGCCTTCAGCGGCAGCACGCCCCCACTGACCGTCACCGGCGCCGGGTCGCTGACGTTGGCGGCCGGCAACGCCGTGACGGTCACGGTCGCCAATGCCGCCAGTCCCGGCACTCCGCTGGCCGCGGCGACGAGAACGTACAAACTGGTTTCCAGTGGCAGCGGCAACACCACGGCGGTGGCCGGGACGGCGCCGTCCTCCGTAACCGTGATCGGCGATGGTATCGTCGGAACCCCGACCTTGGAGATCTACAACGGCGAACTCTACCTGAACGCAGCCGTCTCGGCGCCCGGTGTGGCCGTGCTGGGCAACGGTCTTGCCATTGCCAACAACGCGTCGTCGCCGACCGGCGGCAACGGGACAGACTTCGGCAACGCAGGGCTGATGGGAGTGGTCGTGACCAATATCTTCGCGATCACGAACAACGGGACCCTTTCGCTCACGCTGGGAACCGTGAGCAGCACGCTGGCGGACTTCTCCATCGTCGGCCAGCCCGCTTCGTCGGTGACGGCGGGCGCGACGACGAGTTTCCAGGTGGCGTTCGCGCCGACGGCCGCCGGCCTGCGGCAGGCGACGCTCAGCTTCACGAACAATGCCACGAACTATGCCTTCGCGGTCCAAGGCCAGGGCGTGGCCGCCGGCATCGCCTGCTCGCCGGCGTCGCTGTCCGACAGCGCCACGGTCGGCAGCAGTCTGTCCCAGGCGTTCACGATCACCAATGTCGGACTCGGGACCCTGAGTTTCACGATCGCCTCCAACGCCGCCTGGCTGTCCGCCACGCCGTCCGCGGGCGCCCTGGCGGCGGGCGCAGGCCAGACAATCGCCGTGCAGTATACGACCGCGGGACTGCAGGCCGGCACCTCGAACGCGACACTGACCGTCTCCGACGCCGACGCCAGCAACAGCCCACAGACCGTGGCGGTGCAGTTGACGCTGAGCGCGGCGGCCACGGCGCCGAGCGTAAACGCGCCATCGAGCGCGGCGGTGGGGACGACGAATGCGATGCTGGGCGGGACGATCTTGAACACGAATGGCGCCAGCGTAACGGAATGGGGCGTGTACTACAGTCCGACGCCCGGCTTCGGCGCGCCCATCGGCACGCGGGTTGCGCAGAACGGTACGATGGGCAACGGCGTGTTCGCGGTCAATGTGACCGGGTTGAGCGCGGGCAACACCTACTACTTCCAGGCCTACGCGGTGAACGGCGTCGGCACGAATTACACAGTCGAGGCCAGTGTGACACTCGTGCCAGCCGCGCCGGTGCTGGCGGCGGCGCGCGCGGTGACGAGCGCAGGATTCACGGTCAACTGGGCGGCGGCCGCCGGGGCGACCAACTACTTCTTGGATGTGTCGACGAACAGCGACGCGAGCGCGCCGCTGGCGGGTTACAACAACCTGGCGGTAGGCAATGTCATGACCTATCCGGTGACGGGGCTGACGCCATCGACCACCTATTACTACCAGTTGCGAGCCCGGAACGCCGGGGGGACGAGCGCCAACTCATCCATCGGCAATCAGGCGACCCTGGCCAGCGCGCCCCTGGTGACGACCGCGGGGCCGATTGCGACCAACGCGACCGGCGCGACGCTGGGCGGTAACGTAACCGCCGACGGCGGCGCGACGGTGACCAACCGTGGCGTCTGCTACAAGACCAGCGTCGGTGTGGCGGTCACGGATAACCCGACGGCTTGCGCCAGCAACGGCCTGGGGTCGTTTACGGTCGACGTGACGGGCCTCTCGGCTAACGCGCTGTATTACTTCGCGGCCTACGCCATGAACTCGGCCGGCGTGAGTCTCGGCGCGGAAACCAACTTCTATACCTACGCGAACACCCCGAACGCGCCCACGGTCGGCGGCGCCACCGCGAGCAGCCTCACGGTCGTGATCGGATCCAGCGACGGGAATCCCACGGCCACGACCTACGCGGTCTATGAGACCAACAGCGCCAAGTACGTGCAGGCCAACGGCACGCTGGGCACGTCAGCCGTGTGCCAGACCGCGGCCACGTGGGGGACAAAGTCGGTGACAGGGTTGGCCGGTAACACGACCTACACGTTTGAAGTCCAGGCACAAAACGGCGCCGCCCCCGCCGTGACCACGACCTTCGGACCCACGGCCGGCGGGACGACCCTGGTGCCGACATTCACGGCCGGCAACCTCATGGTCTTCAGTGCGGCGGCTTCCGCGAACAACACGACCTTCTCCATCCTGGAGGTCAGTTCGACGACGGCAGATCAGGCAAGCCCGGTCAATGCCGTGTCCATCAATGGGACCAACGGCGTCAATGCGTTGCGCTGCTCGGGTTCGGCGTCCAGCACGGGGTACATGTCGGATAGCGATGACGGCACGTTACTGTTGTTCACGGGTCACAACAGCACGAATGGCGTCGGGAACGCAAACGCGATTTCTTCGCGGGGAGTCGGCACACTCAATCAGACGATGAGCTTCACGCTGGCGACGACCTACACGGGCGGCAGCGGGAACCAGACCCGTTGCGCGGCGAGTACAGACAACGTCAAGTATTACATCGGCGATCAGGGCGGGATCTACACCAACGGAACGACGGGAAACCTGGCCTCCGGCAGCATCGTAAACTGGCGGGGCGTGAAGGCTTTCGGCGGCACGGTGTACGCCTTTACGGCGTCGGCTTCGGCGGTGCCGGTCAGCACGCTTTCGCCCGATGCCACGACCGCCACGGCCTTGCCTGGCTTGGGGAATGGGGCGACCACGCGGCAGGACTTCTATCTGGTGCAATCCGGCGCGAACGGTTCGACTTTCGACATTCTCTACATTCTCGACGCCAGCGGCGATACGGCGGGAACGATCTACAAGTACTCGCTGGTGAGTGGTGTGTGGACGGCGAACGGCACCTATACGACGACCTTCGGCGGATTCGGCCTGTGTGCGGTGACGAGTGGCGGCGGGGCGATTCTGTACGTGACGACCGGCCAGGGTGCCAAGACGGCAAATAACGTCCTGAAGGTGACGGATACGGCGGGGTACAATGCCGCCATCTCGATTACCACGGCCAGCAATGTCACGCTCTACACCGCGGCCGCGGGCACCATCATGAAGGGCATCGCCTTCGCGCCGCGCATGACGGCCCCCAAGGTTACAGCGTCCGCTGCCGCCAGTATCGGAGCCACTACGGCCACCTTCAACGGCAACGTAACGGCCGACGGCGGATCCCCGGTTATCGAACGCGGGTTCTGCTACAAGACCAACAGCGGCGTGGCGATCGGCGACAACCAGACGACCGTCGCGGGCACGACCGGTGCCTATACGCTGAATCTGTCGTCCCTGAGCGCGAACATTCCGTACTACTTCGCGGCTTACGCCATCAATGCGATCGGAACCAACCTGTCGTCCGAGCAGAACTTCTACACGTTGGCCAATGCTCCGACCGCACCCACTGTCAACGGCGCGACAACCAACAACTTGAATGTTGCGATCGCGGCGGGCGACGGGAATCCCGCATCCACGACCTATGCGATCTTCGAGACGTCGCAGGCCAAGTACGTCCAAGCGGACGGATCGCTGGGCATCGGCGCCGTATTCCAGACTACTAACACGTGGGGCGTGGCAACAGTAACTGGCTTGAACCCGAACCAAGCCTACACCTTTACGGCAAAAGCGCTAAACGGCGCCAGTGTCACCACGGCCCTCTCCTCTGCAAGCGCTTGGTACACCTTGGCGGCCACGCCAGGCGCTCCGGTTGCCGGCAGCCCGACGGCCAACAGCTTGAACGTTGCGATCGCGTCGGGCGATGGGAATCCCACATCCACGACTTATGCGATCCTCGAAACGTCGCAGGCCAAGTATGTCCAGGCGGACGGGTCGCTGGGCCTTTCCGCCGTCTTCCTGACCGCCTCCGCATGGAGCACGAAGACCGTCACCGGGCTGACCCCGAGTCAAACCTACACCTTCGAGGCCGAAGCGCAGAGCGGCGCCTCCGTGGGTACCGCCTTCGGTCCCGCCGCCACCGCGACCACGGCAGCCGCGGCCACGCCCGCCATCAGGGTAACGCCCGCCGCGCTCAGTTTCGGCGCGATTCCGGTCAACGGCACTTCCGCCAATGCCACGTATACGGTCGCCGGCACCAACCTGACGGCGGATATCACCATCGCGCCGCCGGCCGCGTTCGAGATCTCAACGAACGGCGGCGCGAGCTTCGTGGCAAACCCCGCCACGCTCACGCTGACACAGGCCGGCGGCCTGGTGAACGACACCACGGTCAATGTCCATTTCAAGCCAACCGCACAGCAGACCTACGGGCCGGCCAACATCGCGCTCACCAGCGCCGGCGCCGTGGCACAGAACGTGGCCGTGGACGGAGTGGGCGCCAATGCGCCGTCCGTTTCCACGCAGGCGCCCGCCGCAACGAACACCACAGGAGCCACGCTGAGCGGCACGGTGACGGCCAACAACGGCGCGGCCATCACGGATCGCGGTTTCTTCTGGAAGACTGCGCCGGGCGTGACGACGTCGGACACACAACTATCTGAAGGCGGCACGATAACGGGAGCCTACACGAAGGTGATCGCCAGCCTGAGCGTCAACACGGTCTACTACTACCGCTCCTACGCGACGAACGCGATCGGGCTTACCCTCGACTCGGCCGATACGAACTTCTGGACGCTGGCCAATGTGCCTGCGGCCCCGACCGTCGTGACCGTCTCGCGGACCAGCTTTAACATTGCGAT
Organism: uncultured bacterium; assembly: GCA_903895695.1. Lineage (GTDB taxonomy): Bacteria > Verrucomicrobiota > Kiritimatiellia > CAIKKV01 > CAITUY01 > CAITUY01. Next base: position 42,451 of record CAITUY010000209.1, on the reverse strand, counting down.
CAACGCGAACGGCAATCCCCCTGGCACGACCTTTGCCATTCACGAGACGATATCCAACAAATACGTGCAGACCGACGGCACGCTCGGCGGATCGCCCGTCTTCCAGTCGGCGGCGACATGGGGTACAGAGGCCGTCACGGGGTTGAACGCCGGCACGCGCTACACCTTCGAAGTCTTCGCCCAAAACGGAGTCGGGGCAACGACAGTGGCCAGTCCTTCGACCAGCGCTCGAACGCTGAATCCTCCGTTCACGGCCGGGAACCTTGCCGTCTTCCAATCCGACGTCGCCTCCGCCAACAATACTACTTTCTCGATTCTCGAGTTGAACCCGTCTTTGACCAACCAGACAACGACGATCAGCTCAAACGGCATCAACGGAACGACCATGCCCACCGCGCTGCGGCAAACCGGATCGGGTTCATCCTCCCCGCTGCTTTCCGACAGCAGCGACGGAACCCTGCTTGTCTTCGCGGGCTTCAACGGCGGCCCGGGATCCGGCAACGTTACCACCAACCTTCAGCGTGGTGTCGGGACACTGGACGTCTCCGCCAACTACGTGCTGCAGACGACTTATACAGGAGTCAACGGCAATCAAACGCGCGGAGCCACAAGCACCGATAACGTGAACTGGTACATTGGCGACCAGGGCGGCATCTACACGAACAACGCGTCCGCGGCCACCGCAACTGGCAATTCCCGAGGCGCGAAGAGTTTCGGTGGAACCGCCTATTTCCTCCGTGCGGGCGTCGGCACCTCTGTCAGCGCCCTGAGCGGCTCAACGCTGACGCCATTGCCGGGCCTGACCAGCGGCGGGCCGACGAACGAGACGGACTTCTGCATGATGTCGTCGGGCAGCAATGGTTCGACGTTCGACGTGCTCTATATCATGGAGAACAACGCCACCGCGACAACCGGCTACATCTATAAATATTCGCTGGTTGGCGGAACATGGACCGCCAACGGAACCTACGCCACCCCGTTCGGGGGCTTCGGCCTGTGCGCCGCCGCCAACGGCGGCGGGGGCGCGGTGTTGTACGCCACGTCGGGCACTGGCGCGACCGCAGCCAACCAAGTTGTCGAACTGACGGATTCGGCGGGTTACAACGCGCCGGTCTCCATCACCACCGCAAGCAACGTGACGCTCTATACGGCCTCGGCGGGAGCCACCTTGAAGGGGATCGCCTTTGCGCCCGTGGCGGCGAAACCTAAGTTCAATGGGTGTTTCTACTCCTTCCGTTGAACGGGAATCGAGTGCACGGACAAGAAACGTTTCCAGAATAGGGACCGAACCATGACCAGAACCATCGTTGGATTGAGCGTGGTCGTCATTATGGCGACCTCAGGCCTGGCTGGAGCCTTTACACCCGGCAATCTGGCCGTGTTGTCCGCCGACAACGCGGCCGCCAAGAACACAACCTGTACGATTCTTGAATTGGAGCCCTCCGTCGCCAATCAGAGCGCGCCCGTCTCGAGTACGGCGATCGGCGGCAGCGGGACCAACGCCTTGCGCGTCAGCGGGTCGGCGTCGAGTACCGGGTACCTGACCCGCAGCGGCGACCGCAGCCTGTTGGCCTTTACGGGGGTCAACAACAGCGACACGTCGGCCAACGTCAATACACTCAATCCCCGCGGCATCGGTACGCTCGATGTCTACGGCAACTTCGCCCTGCAGACGACCTATACCGGAGGCAGCGGCAACCAGACGCGCGGCGCGACCACCTTGGACAATGCCGCGTGGTTCGTTGGCGATCAGGGCGGGATCTACACGAACGGGGCCACGTCCGCCAATCCGTCGGGCAACATCCGCAGCATCAAGGCCTTCAACGGGACCGTCTATGCGTTTCAGGCCTCGGCGGCGGCGGCGCCCGTCTCCACCCTGTCCGGCGGCACGCTGACCGCCTTGCCCGGCCTGCCGTCGGGCGCGACCAGCATGCAGGACTTCTACTTAATTTCGTCCGGCAGCAACGGGTCGACTTGCGACGTGTTGTACGTCTTGCAGGCCGCCAGCGCCAGCGCCGGGACGATCTACAAATATTCGCTCGTCGGCGGCTCATGGACGGCGAACGGTTCCTCCGCCACGGCGTTCGGCGGATTCGGTCTGGCCGCCGCCACCAACGACGACGGAACGGTCGCGTTATACATGACGAGCGGGACCGGGGCCACCGCGGCGAACACCGTCCAGACGCTGACGGACTCCGCCGGGTATAACGCAACGATCGCCCTCGGCGCCCCCACAACACTCTTCACGGCGGCCGGCGGCACAACGCTGAAGGGCATCGATTTCGTTCCGACGATTCTCGTCACCACGCCCACGACACAGGCCAGCAACGTGACGTTCGGTTCCGTCCAACAGATGCAGATGCACGTGTCCTGGACGAACGGCGACGGGGCCTTTCGGTTGGTCGTCTGCTGCCAAGGCAGCGCCCCCAGCGGCGGACCGACGGATGGCACGAACTACACGGCCAACTCCAACTTCGCGGGTGGCGGCGATTCGTTTGGCGGCGGCAAGGTCGTATACAAAGGGTCGGGTAGTTCCTTCACCCTGACCGGCCTGCAAGCCGGCACGAACTACTACCTGCAGGTCTACGAGTTCAATGGCAACGGCGCAACCACGAAGTACCTGACCGGCCCGGCGACCGGAAATCCGAACAGCCGGACCACGCTGATCCCTGCCGGCGACACGGATTCCAGGGCCGTGGCGCCGGGCTCGCAGGTGCCGGCGGGCGATGTCTCGTCGCTGGCGACCACGGCCGGCGGCGCCGTGGATGTCTTCTCGTTCACCCTCCAGGACTCGGGCGCTGCCGATTCATACGGTACCAAGGTGACACAGTTAACGGTGAAACCGGCAAGTGAAAACACGGCGGGTTGGGCCGCAAGTCTGCAGGGCGTCAAACTCTATAACATCAGTGATGCCGCCTCCGTGACCATCGGCACGCCATCCATCGCCGATGCGTCGATTGTGATTCCGATCGCGTCCGGCAACCTCACGGTTCCGAACGGCGCGTCCAAGAGTATCCGCTTATCGGTCTACCTGAGGACCAACGCGATCGCCGATAACGCCATTCTCCAGTTCAGAATCGATTCAGCGGCTCCGGGCTTCACGACCGATCCGGCCAATTCAAGCGGCTTTGCCCCGACGTTCCCTGCCGATGTCACGGGCAACGCGCTGACCCTCCGCGTCGTCGCGACGAAACTGGCGTTCGTTGCTGTGCCGTCGATTGTGACGGTGGGGCAGACCTTCTCCGCCACGGTGCAGGCGCTGGACGCGAATAATAACGCGGATGTGGACAGCACGGTCCCAGTGACCATTTCCATCGCGACCGGCAGCGGCACGCTGGCGGGCGGGGGCGCGCAGAACCTGGCGGCAGGCCAGTTCACGTATGACGCTCTGCGGTTGAATGCCGCCGGCACCAACACGTTGCAGGCCGCCGGCGGCACCCTGACCGGCGCCACCAGCGGCAACCTCATCGTGCTGCCGCCGTCTTCGGCGGGAAACCTGGCCGTGTTGCGGGCCGATACTCTCGGCAACAACACGACCTGCACGATCCTCGAACTGGATCCCTCCGCGGCCAATCAGAGCAGCCCCGTTTCGAGCACGGCGATCAGTGGGAGCGGCCCGAACGCATTGCGCATCAGCGGTTCGGCGGCGAGCACGGGATACCTCACCCGCAACGCGGATCGCAGCCTGCTGGCCTTCACGGGGGCCAACACCAACGATACGGCGGCCAACGTTAACACGTACCTGACGCGCGGCGTCGGCACGCTCGATGCCAGCCGCAACTTTGTCCTGCAGACGGCGTATTCCGGAAGCGCCGGCAACCAGACGCGCGGCGCGACCAGTCTGGACAACACGAACTGGTTCATCGGCGACCAGAACGGGCTGTACACGAACCAAGCCACGGCAAAGAACCTGAGCGGCAACTTCCGCGCGGTCAAGAGTTTCGGCGGGATTGTCTACGCGTTCCAAGCCTCGGCATCGCTGGCGTCGGTTTTCGCCCTGTCCCCCGTCGACGGCACGCTCGCCGCTTTGCCCGGCCTGCCGCCGGGCTCGACGAGCATGCAGGATTTCTACCTGATCGCATCGGGCAGCAACGGGGCGACCTGCGACGTGTTGTACGTCCTGGAATCCGCCAGTGCCAGCACGGGGACGGTATACAAGTACTCGTTGGCCGGCGGGTCGTGGGCGGCCAACGGCGCCGGCGCCACCACGGTTGGCGGATTCGGTTTGGCGGCCGCCACGAACGGCGACGGGACGGCAACGCTGTACGTCACGAGCGGAACCGGGGCCACGCCGGCGAACTCCGTCCAGAGACTGACCGACTCGACCGGGTACAACGCCGCGATCGGTCTCGGTGCTCCCACAGCCCTCTACACCGCGCCTGCCGGCACGACACTGAAAGGAATCGACTTCGTGCCGACAGCGCTGGTGTCACAGCCGGCCCCGACGATAGGGATCGCGGGGCCGGCCATGGTCCAATGGCCCAGCGTTGCCGGCTGCTGTTACCGCCTGGAACGGAGCGCCAACCTGCTTTCCCGGCCGGCGTTCGACGTCATCGTGCGGACCAACATCCCGGCCACCCCTCCGCTAAACACGGAAACGGATGCCACCGCGACGGGGCCGGGACCGTACTTCTACCGGGTCGGCGTGGAATGAAGGTACCTATTCGATCAGTTGGGGTTGGACGCCGGATCCGGCGTCCAGATGACTCTGCCTAACGACTGCGGGCAAAAGGCTTTGCCGGAAACGGGATCCACGACCTGGGTGTTTGGGATGGCTTCGGCATGCCAATCGACAAACAGGACGCACCCGGAGCCGGAATAGCGTCCGACAAAGCGGCTCGCGAATGCATGCGGCTGGCCTGTGAAGTTGGCGGCCTTCTGTCCCGGCAGCGCCAGGTCACCCTCGGGCGGGAGTCCTGATTCGATGAACAGCGCCGTGGCCGATGGCGCCACGATGCTCGTCCGGTTGCACGCCGTGTCTCCACCTTGCAGTTTCGAATTGAACGCAATCGCGAACACCGGCGCGGCGAGTTTATTGGCGGGATAGCGCGCGCCGGACAGAAAAAAGAGGCTGCCTTGGGAATAGAAGCCGGATTGATTGTTCGCCGCGTAACCCGCCGCCCCAAGCTCATGGATCAGGGCGGGAAGCACATTGTACCACACCCCCGCCGCCGCGGATGACTTCAAGTCCGCCCAGGTCGGGTTATCCGAACCGCCGACCGGCTTCTCGAGCGGCAGCGTATCGTAATGATCGTCGGCGTACATGTTGGCCGCAAGGCCCAGTTGCCGCATCAGGTTGAGCGTGGCGGCCCGGCGGGCCGTGCGCTTGGCGCAGGCAAGCGCAGGCAGGAGCATTCCCGCCAGCAGCCCGATGATGGCGATCACGACCAGTAGTTCAATCAGCGTGAACCCCGCGCGACCGGCGAATCCGGTGCTCGTCCCTCGCCCTCCAGCCTGCCGTTTGCCGCACAGCGGCTTCTGCGTGTTGCGATTGCACTGCATGATACGTCCCTCCATTAGAACGGCCGCGATCTTGGAACATGATCGTTCCGATTGAGTGATGTCGGGATGAGTTTCTTGTGTAGATCGGCGGATGCGGAGATGCTTCCCATGCCTGTTGCGACGCCAGCCGTGCCGGGATCGAAGGGGGGGGGCTGAACCGACCGTCGACAAGTACCAGCCGCTACGCTAACGTAACCAGAAACAAGCACAATCCTCACAAACGCCCAACAGGACGGGCGCATAATAGGATCGTGACAACTGGCTCGGTACGGTTCGGTTTTCTGAGTAGGTGCAACAACCGCTTGGCATCGTTGGCTGCCAAACTGGGACAAGGAGTACTCTGGCGAGCCCCTATCCTGCTGTTGACCGGTGCCGCCCTCGTCTTTTTTCTGGGATTGCCATACCGCGGTCTGGACGCGGACGCCGCGACGTTTGGACTCATGGGCAACGATCTGTTGCGCCATGGCTACCTGCCCACCCTGGCCTATGGCCAGAATTACCTTTTCTCCCTTACGCCCTATCTGTACGCCCTCGTCCGTTGGTTGATGCCCGCGCTTTCGGCCGCGCTCTCGTTCGCGATCGCCGGTTCGATGTTGTCGCTGAGCGGTCTCTGGCTGGTCTACGAGGCGCTGTTGACGGTCGAGGATACCGCGGGGCGCCGCCGGGCGTGGCCGCTCATCGTGTTCTGCGCGCTGGTCGGCTGCTCGACGACCTACCTGCTCGACATCTCGCGCTTCTCGGGCATCGAGGTGTCTCTACTCCTTCTCAGCATCGTAACGTTCGCCGCCGCACGAATCGAACGGGCCGTCGCGGCCGCCACCGCGCCGTCGCTGTTGCTCTGGGGCGTGCTCGGCGCCGCCGGCAGCTTCGCCTGCTACTCACGGCCTTCGATCGTCGTCTATGCCGTACCCGCCATCGGGCTTCTGTTGTTCCGGTTGCGCGCCCGCCGGCCGGGCGCGTGGAAACCCGCTATCATGGCGCTTGCGGCGGGCGCGTTTGTTGGTTATGTGCCCATGCTGCTGCACACTTTGTTCCGCGCCCCCTTGTGGCCCTTCGGGCACCACCTCGCCCTGCACCTTGGCAAACGGAACGCCATAGGAGTCGACTTCGCGGAATTCTTCACGGCGATCGTCCCGCGCGTCTTCGACCTCAGCACGGATGACCGGCTCCATTCGGCGCTCACGCTCATCTGGATTGGCGGCGCGATTGCCCTGTTCGCGGTGGCGCTGCGGCGCAATCGGGCCGCCGTGCCTGCGGTGGACGGCGTGTGGGTCATCGGATCCTTCGCGATTGCCTTGGCGATGATTCTGGTCCCTTTGTTATCCTTCAGCACGGAATGCCGCCGCTACTGTCTGCACGTGCTGCTCGGCGCGGCCTGGTTGTTCGCCCGGTACGCCGGGGCGCCCGGATGGCGGCGGGTGTCCGCGAGCCTGCTGGTCGGCGGCCTCATCGTGCTGGCTATCCCGCAATGGCGACACCGAATCGATGACGCGAAGGTGGAAGACCGGCAGACCCGTGAGTTGGAGACGCAGTTCATCCCTTATCTGAGAGGACTGAACGCACCCATTCTGACACAGTACTGGGACGCCTATCTGCTCGCCTTCCTGGCAGACGGAACGCTGAAGATAGAGGCGTACCCCTGGGACTTGGTGCGCACTTACGGTCTGCTCCAGGAAGCCGACATGCGTCGTCGCACAGTCTGGCTCGTGAAGAGCGGCTATGGCGGCGACACTTGGGACCGCCTCGTCGCGGAACTGGGCTTGCCGGCCGTACGAAAGACACACGGCCACAACACTCCGCTTAGACTGCGCGGGCGTGAATGCGAGTTGTGGGAGTTCGACTCCGGCCAGGAGGCGGTGGCGCTGATGACAAAATATCATCCGCGTTACTTCACGACAGCGTACCCGCCCGGCAGTCGGCCGCCGCGTTGAGGCTGATCGATTTGAAGATGATTGACACAGCGAGGTATAACGCGACAATCCCCGTCATGACTAGCCGGACGAATACGGGCTTTGCAGAAAGGGGCCTAACGATGAAGAAGACAATCGCTAGTTTGAGCGCGGCTGTCCTTGCGGCGGGGTCGTGCCTGGCAGGATCCTTCACGCCCGGCAATCTGGCCGTGTTGTCGGCGGACAGCTCAAGCGCCAATAACACGACGTGCACGATTCTGGAACTGGCACCCTCCACGGCCAGTCAGACCGTGGCCGTATCGAGCACGGCGATCAGCGGCAGCGGGCCCAATGCCTTGCGGATCAGCGGAAAGGCATCAACCACCGGCTATCTGGCCCGTAACGCCGATCGCAGTCTGCTGGCTTTCACGGGGGTCAACACCAACGATACGGCCACCAATGTAAATTCACTCAATCCTCGCGCGGTCGGCACGCTCGACGTCAACCGCAGCTTTCTCCTGCAGACAGTCTATAACGGAAGCAACAATTGCCAGACCCGATGCGCGACATCCCTGGACAACGCAACGTGGGTCATTGGAGATCAAGGCGGAATCTACACGAATGGGGCCACGGCGCCCAGTCCCGGCGGCAACTTCCGCGGTGTCAAAAGCTTCGGCGGGTCCATATATGTATTCCAAGCCTCTACGTCGGCTGCCCCCGTCTCGGCCTTGTCCGGCGGCACGCTCACCGGCTTGCCCGGACTCCCGTTCGGCGCCACCGCCATGCAGGACTTCTACATGATTGCGTCGGGGAGCAATGGGGTGGCCTACGATATCTTGTACGTCTTACAGGCCACCACGGACAACGCCGGGGCGATCCGCAAGTACTCACTGGTTGGCGGATCATGGATGGCCAATGGCTCTAACACCACCGCCTTCGGCGGATTCGGTTTGGCGGCCACCGCCAACGGCGACGGAACGGCCTCGCTTTACGTCACGAGTGGAGCTGGCGCCCTGGTGACGAACACCGTGCGGAAGCTGACGGACACGGCCGGTTACAACGCCACGATCGCCCTGGGGGCCCCGACGACGCTTTACACCGCGGCTGCCGGCACGACACTGAAAGGCATCGACTTCGTGCCGGTTGCAGTGGCGCAGGCGCCGACAGTATGGATCACGGGGGCGGCCGCCGTTCAATGGTCCAGCGTCACGGGTGCTTATTACCGCCTGGAGCGAAGCACCAACCTGTGCGCCACACCAGCGTTCAACACCACGGTGCAGACCAACATTTCGGCTAACCCGCCGAAGAACACGGCGACGGACACCAACGCCACCGGTGCCGGGCCGTATTTCTACCGCGTCGGCGTGGAATAATTCTAACCGATTTCTTTCTCGCCGGTCACACAGCGCTAACCTGCCGCTGTTAGCTTGGGTTCTATTACGAGCGCATTCCTTTCTCGGTCCCCTGCCCAGCAGATGAGAGCCCCCCGCTCTGCCCCCTCTGTGTAGCGGGACCGAGACCTTTTCCAAACGAAACGGAATGCTTGCCGACCTCTCACACGACGCTAACCCGCCGGAGGCATAATCCCTTCGGTGCCCGTATCAGGTTGGATTAGAGGCGCCGCAAGGAACTGACAATCATGAGCCTTCATTCGGAGTGCTGGACTGTTTTGGAATCCGTATCGGAAGACGCGGAGATTCAGACGGTTTTCGAGGTTTTCGCGCGCAACCGGGTCGCACCGTTTCTTCCCATCGTCGACCGTCATGGCGCGCCGATCGGCGTGATCCGCGAGCAAGACATCAAGGAGTATGCCTATGGACGATTCGGCCGCGAACTCGTCAAGCGCGAGCCGCTTGAGCACTTCATCAGGCCGTCGCTCGTCCTGCCGCACACCGTCAACCGCGATGACCTGCTGGCTGCCGTGGCTTCGAACCCGAATCCCGACGGATTGGTGTTGACCCAGGAAGGCCGCTATCGGGCGGTGATGTTCAATTCGGTAATCCTCCGCCTGTTCGAGGCCAATCGCGTGGAAACGCAAGTGCGCCTGGCCCAAGCCCAGAAGATGGAAGCCATCGGCACCCTGGCGGGCGGCATCGCCCACGATCTCAACAACATCCTGATGCCCATTCTCGGCTACGCGCAGTTGCTGCGCGAACTGGTGGACTCGGGTCAACCGATCGACGTCGAGATGCTGGATCAGATCCTGGTCAGCGGGAAACGGGCCAAGGAAACCGTTGGCAGAATCCTGGCCTTCAGCCGTCAGCAGAAAACAGAACAGCGCGTCGTCATTCTCTCGGACCTGGTCAAGGAGGTACTCCGCCTGATCGGCGGCAGCCTGCCGGCAACCATTGAGACCGAGCTATGCCTGGCGACTGCGGCCGACTCCGTGTTCGCCAATCCCGCGGAGCTTCACCAGGTCATCATGAACCTGTGCACCAATGCCTATCATGCGATGCGCGACAAGGGCGGCCACCTGCAAGTGTCGCTCTCTGAACACCACGGACCGTTGCTCGGCTGGACCCTGAACCAGCGCCCCATGCCGGCTGCAATGGTGCGTTTAACGGTACGCGACACCGGCAGCGGCATCCCGACCGAACTCCTGCCGAAAATCTTCGAGCCCTTTTTCACGACGAAGAAGCAAGGCGAAGGGACCGGGATGGGACTGGCCATCGTGCACGGCGTCGTCACGCGCTGCAAGGGCGCGATCTCCGTCGAAAGCACGGTGGGACAGGGCACGGCCTTCCACGTCTACCTGCCCCTCCATACGGCATCGTCAAGCGCGCCGGTTGCGGGCAGGCGGGCTGAAACGACAGGCGACGCAGTGGTCCCTGCCGCGTCCGGCCGGCAGCGGGTGCGGGTGCTGTACGTAGATGACGAGTTCTCGGTGGCGCGCCTGGCGCAACGGTTCTTGGAACGTCATGGCCTAGACATCAAAACGGAGAACGACAGCGCCAAGGCCCTGACCATGCTGCAAACCCGGATGGACGATTTCGACGTGCTGGTCACGGATCAGACCATGCCTTCGGTCTCAGGACTCGAATTGGCCCAGCAGGTTCTCCATCTTAAGCCGGGATTTCCCATCATCATGTGCACCGGGTATAGCGAAACGGCCTCGCCGGAAATGGCGGCGGCAGCCGGTATCCGAGGCTACCTCAGCAAACCCGTCGATTACGCGGAAATGGCGGCGCTCATTCGCGTCTGCGCCGACGGCGGTTCGTCCAGGAACCTCTGAGATTCTTTTTACTGGCGGGGCTCAAGTCAACGCCCTAGCATCCTCCACCGGGATCAGTTCCCATACATCAACAGGAGACGAATGTGACAACCCGATTCAATGCGATGGCCCTGGGCGTTCCAACGATTTTGGCTGCCGTCCTGTTTGCGACGGGTTGTCGTTCGATGACAACCTTCCGGATGTATACCGGCCCCGAAGTCCCAGCCGATCAGTTGACAACACTCGTGGTGCCGTGGTGCATCGGGCTGCGTACCGTGGACGGCGCCCCCGCGCCCTCCAACCTGACGGACGAAATGCGGGTGCTGCTGAAATCAGGCACCCACAATCTGGAAGCGCGCTATTCCGTCCTCTACCCGCTCGCCGGGAGCGACACCGAAAAGATTGTCTCGGACTACATTTCGCTCACGTTTACCGGTGAAGCGGGCAAATCCTACACGGTGCGCAGCAAGGATCCGAAGACCCTGGCGGAAACCCGGGCGTATGCGCGTCATGTATCGCTTTGGATCGAAGAAGACGCGAAGGGCGCCGGAAAAGGCACCGCCTCAAGATCACCGATTGCGCCAGCCACCGCGTCCACCAACACGAGCATAAAGGCGGAGGCCGCTACCAGCACCCCCAAGGCCGAAAATCAGGAAGCCCAGAAGCAACTCCAGCAAGCCTGGGAGAAGGCCGACGAACGGGATCGCAAGGCATTCCTGGATAAAGTGCTCCAGCCGCATCCCTGATGTCGCGCGAAAAAGCTTTGCGACCGCCCGACGATCTTTTGGCGGCTCACGCAGAATTCGTGCTCGCCTAACACGCCGCTAACGTCGATGGCGTAGCCTGTGGGGCATGAAAGCCGACTTGCATCTCCACAGCAAGTACTCTGACCGGCCTACCGAATGGTTTCTCAGGCGCATCGGCGCACCGGAGTGCTTTTCCGAGCCCGAGGACCTTTACCGGCATTGCCGAGCCCACGGCATGGATTTCGTCACGCTCACCGATCACAACCGGATCGACGGGGCTCTCTCCATCGCCCATCTGCCGGGCACCTTCGTATCTGCCGAGTTCACGACGTATTTTCCGGATGACGACTGCAAGGTGCACTGCCTCGCCTACGATATCACCGAGGCCCAGTTCCGCGACATTCAGACGCTGCGGCCGAGCATTTACGACCTGCGGCTGTACCTGATCGAACACGATATCGTCCATGCCATCGCCCATCCACTCTTCCGTGTCAACGACGCCTTGACGGTCAAGCATGTCGAGCAACTGCTGGTGATGTTCAACCGGTTTGAGGTGATGAACGGATCACGCCACACGCGGGCCGGCGATCTGGTGGCGGCCGTGTTCGGACAGCTCACGCCGGAACTGATCGCCGAGCTGGCAAGCCGGCACGGCCTGTCGCCCGCCGGGCCCACACCGTGGATCAAGCGTTTCACCGGCGGCAGCGACGACCACAGCGGCGTGTTCGCCGCCTGCGCCTACACCGTGACGCCGGACGCCGACACGACGGTCGCTTTCCTGGAGCATCTCCGGGCCGGCCGACACGAGGCGGGCGGAAGCCCGGGCGGCAGCCTGCGGCTCGCCCACAGTCTCTACCAGATCGCCTACAGCTACTACCGCAGCCGATTCACGCGGGGTGGGTCCGGCACGTCCGTGCTGGGTGAGGTGTTCAAACGCCTGATCGAAGGCGCCGAACGCGCGCCGGCGGCGCCGCCAAGCCGCTTGCGGTCATGGGTCGAGCGCGTGGCCCGCCGCAGCCGGCTGCGCAAGCTGAGCCACACGGAGCGCACGCTCGTCGAGGAGTTCACCCGACTGCGCGAGCGCGGCGTGACAACGGCGGCGGGGCGGCGTCCCACGGCCGGTCGTGAGGACCAGAGCTTCGAGACCGCCTGTCGGATCAGCCAGGAACTGAGCTACGCGTTCGTCAAACAGTTGATGGCGCATGCTAGTGAAGGGCGACTGGTCGACGGTTTGCAGTCGCTGGCATCGCTGGGCACGGTCGTGCTCGGTATTGCACCCTACCTGACGGCGTTCGGAATGCAGCACAAGGACGAGCGCTTCCTGCAGGACGTGGCCGCGCGTTTCCCCACAGGCGCGGGGTTGAAATGCCGCAGTCGCCGCCGCGTCTGGGTCACGGACACGTTTCAGGATGTCAACGGCGTGGCCCATACGATCCGCAGCATCGGCTCCCGGTCCCAGGCGCTGGGCCGGCCCATCAGCGTGCTGACCTGCCTCGAACAAGCCCCCGAAGCGCTCGATCTAGATTTGGTCAATTTCAAGCCGCTGGGATTCTTCGCCCTGCCGGAATACGAAATGCAGCAGCTCGCCTTTCCGCCCTTCCTGGAGGTAGTCGAACACATCGAGCACAGCAACGCCTACGAGGTGATCATCTCCACGCCGGGACCCCTCGGCCTGGCGGGATTGCTGGCAGCCCGCCTGCTGGGATTGCGCACCTGCGGCATCTACCACACGGATTTCCCGCGGTATGTCCGGTGCCTGACGCAGGACGAAATGCTGGAGCAGGCCACGTGGCGGTACATGCAGTGGTTCTACGGTGGCATGGACACGATCTATGTCCCGAGCGAATGCTACCGCCGGCAACTGGCCGACAACGGTTTCGATGCCGCCAAGCTCCACGTGCTGCCCCGCGGGGTGGATCTGGACCGGTTCACGCCCGCCAAGCGCGATCCCGCGTTCTGGTCCCGCTTCGGGTTGAACGGCAATCTGAAACTGCTCTACGTCGGCCGAATATCGCGGGAAAAGAACCTGCAGACTCTCATCGACGCGTTCCGGTTCGTGCGCACCAGCACCCCCAACGTGGACCTGGTCATCGTGGGCGACGGCCCCGACCGCCAGTCGCTGGAGGCGGAGTCTGCCGACAGCCACATCGCGTTCACCGGGTTTCTGCACGGGGAGGATCTTGCCCGCGCCTATGCCAGTGCGGACTTGTTCGTATTTCCCAGCGCCACCGACACTTTCGGCAACGTCGTGCTGGAGGCGCATGCCTCGGGCCTGGCGGCCATCGTGTCGACAGATGGCGGCCCGGCCGAAATCGTCAACCGCAACGGGTCGGGCCTGGCGGTGGATGTCCGGACGCCGGCCCCGATGTGCGCGGCCATCCGCGAACTGGTCTGGGATACGCAGCGGCGGCGCGACATGGGCGAACGGGCTGTGGAGACGGCACGGCAGCACCGCTGGGAGCACGTCGTCGAGCGTTTCTAAGTCCATGACACGCCAACCGCTCTATATGATCGACGGGATCGCCCCGTTCTTCATCGGCCATCCGCGCGGCCGTACCAACTGGTCCAAAGTGCCCTTCGCGCATCTGGAGCGCGACGGCCGTCTTGACGCGGCCCGATTCCGTGAGATACGCGCTGCTTTCGGGCGTTTCGTCCGCACGACAGCCGACATGGGATTCAACGCGGTGTCGCTGGACGACCTGGCGCACCTGACGGTCCACCCGTGCTACGCCCCCTCACTGCGCCGGCGCATCGAGGACTACCGCGCCGAATTCGGCGCCCTCTTCTCCCTGGCACAGGAGGCCGGCCTCGCGGTCTACCTCACCACTGACATCGCCTTCTTCAATACCGAGCTGGAATCGGTGCTGGCGCGGGACGATGAACGGATCGCGTATTTCCTGGCCTCGGCCACTGAACGGTTGTTCCAGGACTTCCCTCAGGTCAAAGGTTTGATCGTGCGGCTGGGCGAATCGGATGGGGTCGACGTCAAAGGCGAGTTCCTCAGTCGCACGATCATCCGGACGCCGGCGCAGGCGCGCCGTTATCTCGAGCCGCTGCTGGCCGTGTGCGAACGCGTCCGGCGGGACCTGGTCGTGCGCACCTGGAGTTTGGGTGCCTACCCGATCGGCGACCTGATGTGGAACCCGGCGACCTATCGTGAGACCTTCGGCCCGTTGCGCAGCGACCGATTGGTCGTTTCGATGAAATATGCGGAGACAGACTTCTTCCGGTATGTCCCGCTGGCCCCGCATTTCCTCGGCGATCGCGAGCACCACAAACTCGTCGAGTTCCAGGCTCGCCGTGAATACGAAGGCTTTGGGGAGTTCCCGTCTTTCATCGGGTGGGAGTACGCAGAGTATCTGCGGCAACTGGAGCCGGCGGAAAAGATGGCCGGAACCTGGATCTGGAGCCAGACCGGCGGCTGGTCGGCCAGTCGCCGCCTGACGTTCGTCAAAGAATCCTCGCTGTGGAACGAGATCAACACCGACGTCACGCTGACGCTCGTCCGCGACCGGGTCGACGTATCGGAAGCCATCCGCCGCATGTGCGCGCGCCGGCTGCCAGGACGCGACCCCGAGCGCGTCGAGCGCTTCCTGAAGCTCTCCTCTGAAGTCATCCAAGAGTTGTGGTACGTGGATGAGTTCGCGCAGCGCTCGCTCTATCTAAGGCGGTTGCGGTTGCCGCCGCAAGTGGCGGTCGTGTGGGACACGCTGCTGATCACGGGCACCGTCCGGCGCCTGCTCCGGCAAGCGGTAACCGATGGCGTGGCAAAGATTGAGCAGGGCTTGCAGGCCCTCGTGAAGATCCGGGTCATGTTGGAATTGGCGATCGAACAGGAGTTACCGGTCGAGGACGTTGAATTCATGTACCGAACGTGCGAGATCCTGGCTGAGGCCCGCCGATTCTACTTTGGCCGCTTCACCGCCGCGCAGCGGGCGCGGCTGGATGCCCTGGTCCACGAGTACCGACTGCGCCATCCAGGCCGCTTCCGCATCGTGAGAAGCGACCGCGTGCCGCGACTGGCCTGGCCGATCCTGCGGCTGGCACTGAGGGTGTTGGTCCGGCCGTCACGGCATTACCGCTTCTCGGACCGGACGGTATTGCCCCGGGTGCTGCCGTTGGTCCGCATGGTGTTACGATGCCTGCCGCAACGGCACCTGCCCGAGATTGCGACGTCACAGGGAATGCCCCTGCACCATTTTCTGCGGTGATCATTAGCATGCTTCTGACGACGGGCTCATCACGGCCTAACCCGGATGCTTGATCCTCCGGGCCATGGTCACTCCAACCTATGATTCACTCCCCCCCGCCACGGACCGGCCGCTGGACGGCTTGCTGAACGCGGTGACGCCGGCGGCCCGGCCCTGGGTTGCCCGTGTCGTCGGCGTCGACCGGTTCAGCGGCATCTACGCCACGCTGCGGCAACACGCTGACCCAAGGCCTTTCACCGACCGTGTGCTGGAGGCCCTGGGCGTCGAATGGCGCATTTCCGGCGATGTTGATACCCTTCTTCCCTCGTCCGGGCCGGTCATTGTCGTCGCCAACCACCCCTTCGGCGCCGTCGAAGGGCTGGTCATGGCGAGCCAGTTGCTGCGGGTGCGCCCCGACATCCGGCTAATGGCCAACCAAATGCTGGCGGCGTTCGCCGAACTGCGGCCGTATCTGATCACCGTGAATCCGTTCGGCGGGCGGCAGGCGACCCGCGACAATCTGCGCGGGTTGCGCGAAAGCCTGCGCTGGCTGAAGGGCGGCGGCGTGCTGGGCGTATTCCCGGCGGGCGAAGTCGCCCATTTCCGCTGGCGCGCCCGCCGGATCGTCGAGCCGCCGTGGAACGGCACGGTGGCCTGGCTGGCCCGCGAGAGCGGGGCCATCGTCGTACCGCTGCACTTCCGGGGCGCCAACGGTCCGCTGTTTCACCTGGCCGGACTCGTACACCCGCGCCTGCGCACGGCGCTTCTGCCCCGCGAATTGCTGAACAAGAACCGGCGGCCGTTGGAGGCAGTGATGGGTGCCGGCATGCCTGCCGAATGCTTGAACGCGTTCGCCGCCGATTCCGAGGCGGCCCGCTACCTGCGCTTCCGCACGCAACTGCTTTCCCCGCGCTGGCGTCGGCCCGTTCGGCTGCCGTCAGGCCGGGCCAAGCGGAGTCTTCGGCCGCTGGCCGGCGCAGTCCCCTCCGACGTCGCGCGACGGGAACTCGATGCATTGATCGAGACCCGTTGCCTGGTGCGGCACCGCGACTGGAGCGTATGTGTCGCCGAGCCGGGGAGGATTCCAAACCTGTTGCAAGAGATCGGTCGCGGACGCGAGACCACGTTCCGGGCCGTGGGCGAAGGGACGGGAAACGCAGTGGACCTGGATCGATTCGACCGGCACTATCGCCATCTGATCCTTTGGAACCACCGCGCAGGGGAACTGGCCGGGGGTTACCGGCTGGCCTTCACCGACGAGGTGCTGCCGCGCCACGGGGCGCACGGCCTCTACAGTCACACCCTCTTCCGCTATGACCGCGCGCTGCTCGACCGGTTGACGCCCGGGATCGAACTGGGGCGCTCGTTCGTCAAACCGGAATATCAACGGGCCTACCTGCCGCTGCTCCTGCTGTGGAAAGGGCTGGGCGCACTCGTGGCGCGGGAGCCGCGGCGCCGGTTGCTGTTCGGGACCGTCAGCATGAGCAACGACTATTCGTCCTTGTCGCGGGCGTTGCTCGTACGCTTCTTCTCGGAGACGGGGCGCATCGACCCGTGGAACTGCTGGGTCGCACCGCGGCATCCGTTGCGCGGGCGCCGGGCGCAAGGCGTCGACCTGCAAGGTTCGCGCCTACCGATCCCCGACGTCGAGACGCTTTCCGACACGATCGCCTCCATCGAGCCTGACGGCAAGGGGCTGCCCGTGCTCCTGCGCCAGTACCTCAAACTGGGCGGCCGGGTGCTCGGGTTCAACGTCGACCCGGCGTTTCAGTCGGTTCTCGACGCACTCATCGTCGTCGATCTGGCCCACACCGACCCCCGCTACCTCGAACTGTACCTGGGCGCCGAGGGAAGCCGCCAATTCCTCGCGGCCCACGCGGCGGGGAAGAACACAGGCTGAGTTCGTCGATCTGGCGCTTTATCGGTACGCCAGTAGGCACCCGACTGCTCAACGCTTGAAACCAAGGCCCCGCCAGTGTACGGTTCCATCCTCAACCATCACCCATTCCCCATCAACCACTCTTCGCGATGCCCACTCCCCTTCCCATCCACCTGATCGCGGGCGGCCGTGGCCATCGGCGCCAGGGCGCCGATCCGCTGCTCCAGCAGGTCTTTGCGCAGGCCGGCAAGGCGGCGCCGTCCATCGCTTATGTCGGGGCGGCCAGCGATGACGATGCCGGCTTCCTGCACTGGCTGACCGCTCTCTTCAAGAGTTCCGGCTCGGGACCCGTCCGGCTCGCGCCCATGGCGGCGCGCGGGGCGGACCTTGACGAAGCGCGCCGGATTCTGGAATCGTCAGCCATCATCTACGTGACCGGCGGCGACGTGGAGGCGGGCATGGCGCATCTGCGGCGGTGCCACATGCTGCCGCTGCTGGAACGCCTCTACCGCGCGGGCAGGCCTTTCTTCGGCCTGTCGGCCGGCAGCATCATGCTGGCCCGACAGTGGGTACGCTGGACCGATGCCGAAGATGACGCCTCTGCCGAAACCTTCCCGTGCCTGGGTCTGGCCCCGGTTCTGTGCGACTGCCACGCCGAGGAGGACGACTGGGAGGAACTGCACGCCCTGCTGCGGCTGGAGCCGGAGGGGAGCGTGGGCTACGGCATCCCGTCCGGCGGCGCCTTGCGCGTCGAGCCCGATGGCACGGTACACGCCCTGGGCAAGCCGGCGATCCGTTTCGACCGGCACGGCGTCAGGATCCGGCGCCTGCCGGACCAGGCGATTTGACCTACTTCTTCACCGCGAACAGTGCCGCGTCGTAATTCGGTTCCTGCGCAATTTCCGGCACCTGCTCCGCGTAGATCACCGTGTCGGTCTTGTCCAACACCAGCACGGCCCGGCTCATCAGGCCAACCAGCGGCCCGCTCACGATCGCCACGCCATAGTCCTTGCCAAAGGCCGGCGACCGGAACGTGGAAAGGTTCACGGTGTTCTTCAAGCCGTTGCTCTCGCAGAAACGCTTCTGCGCAAACGGCAGGTCGGCCGAAACGTTCAACAGCACCACGTTGTCCAGGCCGGACACCTGCCGGTTGAACGTCTGGGCCGACACGGCGCACACGGACGTGTCCAGGCTCGGCACGATGTTTACGATCTTCTTCTTGCCCGCAAAGGCCTCGAGGCCAACGTCAGCAAGATCGACCTGCGTCAGCTTGAAGGCCGGCGCCTTTGCCCCAACCTTCGGCAGCATTCCGCAAGTTTGGATCGGGCTGCCCTTCAACGTTATCGTCGCCATGGTATCTCTCCCAGGTTGTATTTAAGGTAGCGGACCGTACACGACAGTGGCAGCACTGGCGGACTTCAACGGCCCGCCCGCACTCACGTCAGCCAGCAAGTACTTGCCGTGCGTGTCGCCACCCGGCACCGTCAGCCGGAACTTGCCGACCACACTCTCTCCAGGTGCCAGTGCCGGCACGGTGCGTCCCCATAACAACACGGCGCCTGACTTCAGCACCGGACTGTCAGACAGATAGACTGAGGGATGCAACTTCTCTTTCGCCGTTTCGCCGTTATTTTGCAGGATGAACTCCGCCGTGATGCGTTGGTGGCCGGCCACGCCGCTGACCGACACCTCGCCGAAGGAGCTCTCTTGATAGCCGGGCGAGCCGGCCTGATACACCGTAAACGTCTGGCCGCCGACCGTGATGGTCCCGTTGCGCGGCCGCGTACTCAGGTTCGCACTCACGCGGTATTGAACCGAGCCCGAACCGGTGCCGCCCGCCCGCGGCAGAACCGTCACCCAGCTCACGGCACTTTGCGCGGTCCACGTGCAGCCGCCTCCCGTCGTCACCCGGAAGGTATTCGTGCTGACCGTGGCGGGCACATTAGCGCTCGCCGGGGTGAGCAGGTATGTGCACCCACCACCGGAACTCAACTGGCTTACCACGAACGTCAGCCCTGCGATCGACAGGGACCCGTGACGAGTGAGGCCGGTTGTGTTCGCCATCACTTCGTACACCACCGTTCCGTTGCCCGTCCCATTGGCGCCGGACGTGATCGTGATCCAGGGCACGGTGCTGCTCGCCGTCCAGGCGCAGCGATATCCCGTCGTGATCGCCACGGCGCCGTTGGTGGCGTGCGCACCCAGCGATACGCTTGCCGGCGCGATCGCGTAGGTGCACGTGGCGGCGGACTGGGTCACCGTGAAGGTCTGGCCGCCGATCGTCAGCGTTCCCGTGCGACTGCCGGTGCCGGTATTGGCAGCGATCGTATAGGTGACGGTGCCCGGGCCCACCCCGGCGGTTCCGCTGGTGACCGTCAACCACGGCACGCTGCTGGCGGCCCCCCAGGGACAGTTCGCGGTCGTGCTGACGGTAACGCTGCCACTGCCCGCAGCCGCGCCCACTGCCGCGCTCGCCGGTGCGATCGCGTACGAACATGCGGTGCCGGCTTGATTCACCGTGTAGGTCAGCCCGGCGACGGTCAGCGTGCCCAAACGCGCGGCACCCGTGTTGGCCGCGATGGCGTAGGCGACTGTGCCGGGACCCGTGCCGGTCGCCCCGCTGGTGACTGTCAGCCACGGCACGGCGCTGCTGGCCGTCCAGGCGCAGTTGGCACTGGTGTTGACGGCCACGCTGCCGGTGCCGGCACCCCCGCCCGCCGACGCGCTCGTGGGCGTGATGGAATAGGTGCAGGCCAGGCCGGCCTGGGTCAACGCGAACGGCAGCCCGGCGACGGTCAGCGTGCCCGAGCGGCTGGCGTTGCCCGGATTCGCCGTGTAGCTGTACGAGACGGTGCCGGGGCCCGTGCCGCTGGCGCCGCCGCTTATTGTCACCCAGGGAATGGCGTTCACAGTCGTCCAGGCGCAGCCGCTGCCGGCGTTGACCCCCAGGGTGCCTTTGCCGGCACCCGCCGCGACCGTCGCGCTGGCCGGCGAGATCCCATAGGTGCAGGGCGTGCCCTGGCCCACGGTGATGGTGACCGTTCCCAGGTTGGAATCGGCCGAACCGTTCCAAGCCGAGAACGTGAACGTATCCGAGCCCGCAAAGCCGGGGTCGGGGAAGTAGGTGGCTACGGTACCGCTCAGTCCCACCCGCCCATGCGCGGTCTGCGAAACCACGCGCAGCGTCAAGGCGCTCCCGGCGGCACTCGTGGCCGTCAGGGGAATGGCGACGGACGCGCCGACCGAGGTCGCGATGGTGCGACTCGTGGCCACGGCCGGGGCGGGGCCGGTGCCGTCACCGCCGGGGCCGTTATGACACGTGTAACAGCCGATCTGGTAGCCGCGCCAGAAGTTCTTCGTGCCCATGGCGCTGAGCGTGCGATCCGCGCGTGACCGCGACAACACCGTGCCCCGATAATCCGTTCCATGGCAGACCTGGCAGGCGGCGCCCGCGTTGTCCTGATGCCGGCTCACCCAGGTCTGGCCCATGGGATGCAGGCCGTGCGGACCGCCGGTGACGGTGCTCGGCGTCGTGCCGTGGCAGGACTCGCATTCGGCCAGCACGCCGATATGCCCCTGCTGCTGAATGCACGCGATGTTGTCGTTCGTGTCCGCGCTTGGAAACTCGGCATGCGTCGAGTTATGACAGGCCTCGCAGTAAAGCCCGCCGTGGCCGCGCGAGAACCGGTACAGCGAATAGCTGGCCGCCGGAACGTCCGGACTTGTGGCAAACCGAGTGTTCGACGGCATGCGCATGACGTTCGCGGACTGGAAGACCGACGTGTAGCGAATCTGGCCGCTGTTGCTGGTCGCGTCGCCCGAGTGGCACGCCTGGCAGTTCGGCTCGTTCAGCCAGCCCGTGCGTGTCGCCGCGCCGACCACGTTCATGCCGCCGTGGCAGCTCTGGCATTCGATGGCCAGACTGCCGTCCACCGCCACCGAAGTACCCATGACGCCGCGCAAACACCGCGTCGCCTGTCCCGGGTGACAGTAGTAGCAACTCGTCCGATTGGCCTCGGTGTCGAGCAACATGCCATTGGCCGGGTCGACGACCGCGCCGTGATGCGTGTGGATGGACTCGGTCAGCGGCGGGACACCGGTTTGCCCGCTTCCCGGCAACGCCTCCGAATGGTGGCAGGCTGCGCACAGCACCGGCTTGCCATCCGCAACGACTGACGCGTACAAGCCCGCCGAAGCGTAGCCGCCGGCAGCCAAGGCGGCGGTAAACGTGGGTGTCCCGAGTTGCCGGTCGTCATGCACCCGCAAAATGTTCAGGCGGTAATCGCGCTCGCGATCCGCGAGGTTGACCCACCCGTCAGCGGGCTGCGCGGCCGTCCCCGTGCCGGAGCCGTGGCAGGCCTTGCAGTTCATCTCTTCCGCCACCGGCAGGACAATATCCTTGTGCGCGGCCAGCGTGCTGCCGTTTTTCGCCACCAGGCGCATCATCGGATAGCGATTGGTGCGCCCCGCGTCGTCGTAGGGCGTCATCGGAACGCCATACCCCGCAAACCATGCGGCGGTGGTGTCATAGGCCATGGCCTGGGGCGTATTGTTGACGCCCGGCATGGCGAAGCTGTTGGGGCCGGGAACCGGCAAGCCCACGTCCGGCTTCAGGGCGATCCCGAACAGTTGGTTGACGTACTGCCAGAAGTTGTTCTTGCCGGAGGAGGTCGTGTTGATGGAGCCGCTGGGATCGGCAACCGCCTGGTACGTAACGGTACTGCCGGTGTCGCCGCCCACGAGCAACCCCGAGGAGTCGATTGTCTGGGCGAAAATCACGTTGTAGGGCGGCAGGATGCAGAAGACCGAAAAGTCGGCATCCATACAGTGCATCCCGAGATTATTCCAGCCCACGACGGAACCGTTAGTCTGGGCCTGCACGCATGCGACGCCGAGGCCCAAGGCCAGCAGCAGGCTCCAAAAAATGCCGCTCCGCCGGGCGTTCACGGGACTATTTCGCCTGTTTCCCCTTCGCTGCGTGTTCATTACTCTCCTCCTCTGGCTGGTTCCTCGTTAATTCACTACCGGATTTCGGTCAGCGCCGGCGCCGCGTCCCGGGCCGGTGCCTTGGCTCCATTCGCCGCACCCGAACTCTCGTCGGCGCCGAGATTCCAGATGATACGTTCGTAGAGTTCCATGTGCTCGCCGACGGTCTGTGAGCCCAGGTCCAAGATTGCATTGAGATCCGTCAGTTCACGCCGGAACCAGTGCTTCAGATCCTCGAGGTCGACGATGCGAAGATTCAGGTGCAGCCTGTCCAGCGCCGGATCAACGTTGCGCGGCATGGTCAGATCGCACAGCAGCACTGGCCGGTCGGCCCGGAAGCACGCCGCGTGCTCCGGCATTAACACATAGTGGGGACTGTCCGTGGCGCAGATCACCAGATCCGCCTCGGGGAGCCGGGCGCGTAAATCGTCGAAGGTGAAGAGCCGCACGCGGTCCTTCCAGGCTTCAGGCACTTCCGGCCGGTGGAGGTGATAGCACAAGTCCACGCGCCGCCCGCGCTCCACCAGCCGGCGCGCCATGCCCATGCCGACCGCCCCGGTTCCGAGCACGATAACGCCGCCATCCTCGAACTCGGGATACTCGGTCCGGACGTACTCCAGGCACACGTCTTCAATCTCGAAGGTGCGCAGCAGCGGCGTCGAGACGGACCGGATGTCCTTCGACACGTGCAGCGCCGCGGCGATCCATTCCTGCAGCATGCCGCGCGCCCACTCGGCCTCGACCGCGTGCGCCAGCGCGTCCTTCACCTGCGCCACGATGTGGTTCTCACCCGGCGTCTGGGACATCAGGCCCGCCGCGAGGACCGCGACGTGTTCGAATGCCTCGTACCCGCGCTTCACGTAGTACTGGTCGGGCGCCAGGCGGTCCAGGCCCATGAGGCGCGCCAGCATGGGCGCCAGGTCCGCCTGGCGGCTGACGACGGCATGAATCTCAACGCGGTTGCAGGTATTGAGCAGCATGAACTCATGGACGCCCCATACCTGCGACATCATCTGTCCGGTCTTCTGGAGATGCTGGCCGATGAGGTGATACGGTTCACGCGCTTCGACCGGGAGTTGCTGATGGCTCGTCCCCACCACGAGCAGGTCTGCCGTCTGCATCAGCGCCACGTGACGGGCCAGGTTGTCCTTGACCATTCGCGACCGCCGGCAGGACTTGCCGCCGGTTGAGACGGAGACCGTCAAGCCGTCCTGGCGGAATACCGCCGGGGTCACGAAGTCACCGGCCGTCCAGTTGCCGTCCGCGGAGCAGCACAGGATGCCGCGGTCGCGGCACTGTTCCACCATCCGGCGATTGACCACCCGGTCGTCCGTCGCGGCGAATGCCAGGTACATGCCGTCGAGGTCGGAGTCCTCGTAGTCGCGGGGCACATGGCGCACGCGCCCCTCGCGCACCCACTGCGCGATCTCCTCCACGATTTGCGGACTGACCACCGTCACGTCCGCCTGCCCGTCGAGCAGCAGGCCGATCTTGTGAGCGGCCACGCGTCCCCCTCCCACCACCACGCATGGCCGGCTGCCAAGCATCAGGCAGACGGGAAACACCGTTTCAACTCCCGGTTGGGTCCTGTTCGGCATCTCATTCTCCTATTGCGAATCAGTCATCCCCAGCATCCCGACGCGCCCTCCGCCTTCGCCGCGCCCCGGACTGCCTTCTCGTTCTTGCATGCTGTCGTTGTCGCCTATTTGACGTTTTCACAGAATCGGTGAAACACTGAGTCCGCTACGCCAAATTCCTGACCCGCCCGGACCCGCCCGATAGGCAGACCCGCGCCCGGAAAGGTATCGCTTAAGGAATTGCGCAGTCCTGACTCGGGTTTTCCCTGAGAGCGTCGGCGCGCGAAGACGGGTACAAATTGAAGTGCACGTCACGAGGGGGCGACACAGAGACCATCTGACCATGAAGTATCCTGAAGTGCGATTGCGGCGGCTGCGCCAGACGGCATCGATTCGGCGCCTGGTCGAGTCGACGCTGCCCGGGCCGGAAAAGTTCCTCTGGCCGGTATTCGTCGTCGAGGGAGAGAACCGTGCCGAGCCGATCGCCTCCCTGCCCGGGCAACAGCGACTGTCAACTGACCGCCTGCTCCGGGAACTCGAACCCCTCGCCGGGCTCGGCCTCGGCGGCGTGTTGATCTTCGGCCTGGTGGAGACCGGCCGGAAGGATGCCGTGGGGTCCGCGGCCCAGGCCGAGAAAGGTGTCGTGCAGCGCGCCGTGCGGGCAGTGCGCCGCGAATTCCCCGACCTGCCGGTGTTCACCGACGTCTGCCTCTGCGCCTACACGAGCCATGGACACTGCGGCCCGCTCGGCGCGGACGGCCGGGTCGATAACGACGCCGCCAATGCGCAACTTGCCGGGGTGGCCGTGTCGCACGCGGCGGCCGGCGCCCATGCCGTAGCGCCCAGCGCGATGATGGACGGCCAGGTGGCGACCATCCGGCGGGCATTGGACGCGGCCGGCTTCGCGGATACGATCCTCATGAGTTATTCGACCAAGTTTGCCTCCGCCCTGTACGGCCCATTCCGCGACGCCGAACAGTCGGCCCCGCAGCACGGGGACCGGCACGGGTATCAAGCCTCGTATGCCGACCTGCGCTCCGCCCTGCGCGAGTCGGCGCTGGACGAGGCGGAGGGCGCCGACATCCTGATGGTAAAGCCGGCGCTGTTCTACCTCGACGTGCTGGCCAGGCTGCGTGACCGCACGGACCTGCCGATCGCGGCGTACAACGTCAGCGGCGAGTACGCCATGATGGTGGCGATGGCCGAGCGCGGATGGGGCGACTTGGGCGCCATGGTCAGGGAATCCACCGCCGCCATCGCACGGGCCGGTGCGGACATCATCATCTCGTACTGGGCGGGACGTTATACGGAGATCTTCGCGAAGGAAACGGGCGCGTGAGCACGACATCGTCAGAATGGTTCGCCCGCGCAACGCGTGTCATCCCGGGGGGCGTGAACAGCCCGGTGCGGGCGTTTGGCGCCGTGGGGGGCGATCCGTTGTTTGTGCGCAGCGCACGCGGAGCCCGGCTGATCACGGCCGAGGGACGGGAATTGACGGACTTCTGCGGGTCCTGGGGGCCGTTGATCCTGGGGCATGCACGGCCGGAAGTCGTGGCCGCCCTCGCCGCGGCGGCGCTGGAAGGAACCAGCTTCGGCATCAGCACCCCGCGCGAGGTCGAGTTCGCCGAATTGCTGTGCCGCCTCGTGCCCGGCCTGGACCGGGTACGTCTCGTGAGTTCAGGCACGGAAGCGGTCATGACGGCGCTGCGCCTGGCGCGCGGGTTCACCGGGCGCAATCGGATCGTCAAGTTCGACGGGTGTTACCACGGCCATTCCGATGCGATGCTGGTTTCGGCTGGAAGCGGCGTGCTCACCGGCGGCCTGGCGTCGTCGGCCGGCGTGCCCGCGGGGGTTGTCGCCGACGTCTTCGTCGCCCCCTACAACGATCTGGCGGCCGTCGAAGCCTTGTTCGGGCGGCACGGCGCCGACATTGCCGCGGTCATCGTCGAGCCCGTGGCCGGGAATATGGGCCTGGTGCGGCCGGCCGCGGATTTCCTGGCCGGCTTGCGGGACATCACGCGCCGGGCCGGGGCACTCCTGATCTGCGACGAGGTGATCACCGGCTTTAGATTCGGCCCCACCACCTATGGACACTTGCACGGCGTGCACCCTGACCTCGTGTGCCTGGGCAAGATCATCGGTGGCGGCCTGCCGATCGCCGCCGTTGGGGGCTCGGCCGGCATCATGGAACGGCTGGCGCCGCTGGGGCCTGTCTATCAGGCCGGAACCTTGAGCGGCAATCCCGTGGCTGTCGCCGCGGGCCGCGCCACGCTGGAGATCCTGACGCTCGAAAACCCCTATCCCAGGCTGGCCGAACTCGGGACCGTGATCGCACGGGGCCTGGCGGACGGCGCCGCCAGGGCTGGCGTGACCCTGCAGGTGCCGTGCCTGGGCGGCGTCTTCACACCGTTCTTCACGGGTCGCGCGGTGGGAAACCTGGCCGATGCCAAGACCTGCGATACCGCGGCCTACGGCGCGTTCTTCCGCGGCATGCTAACGCGCGGGTTCTACCTGCCTCCTTCGCAATTCGAGGTCGCATTCGTTTCGGCCGCCCACACCGCCGATGACGCGCGCCGGTTCGTCGGGGCCGCACAGGAAACGTTCGTCGATATCGCCGCCGGCCGGCCGCCGCCGCCCCAGTCCCCATCATGACACTGACTTCACAGAACCGGGAAGCAGAGACGGCGGGCGCGGCCTCGAAGACGCGCGTCCCCCGCAGTCCGTGGGCGGTCCTATCCTCCATGCGTTTCGCGCTGGCCCTGGTGGCCGTCCTCGTTGCCGCCTGCATCACCGGCACGGTGTTGCCTCAGGGCGACGCCGTGGCGTCTTATGTGCGACAGCACCCGGACGCCGCCCCGCGTCTTGGCCTGCTGCGCGTCCTGGGGCTGACGGATGTTTTCCACTCTGCGTGGTTTATCGGCCTGCTCGGTCTGCTGGCTCTCAGCCTGGTCTCGTGCGGGATCACCCAGGCGCTCGCCCTGTCCCGCGCCACGTGCAAGGGAAGGGCCGTCAGTTCCCTGCTCATCCATCTCAGCCTGGTGGCCATTCTCGCCGGCGGACTGATTCGCGGCGTTTGGGGCCAAAAGGGCTCCCTGCAACTGCACACCGGCGAGTTCACCGCGGAATTCGAGAGCACCGCGGGAAGCGTGCCGCTGCCCTTTGACGTCCGGCTGCTCCGGTTCGACGTCGAACGCGACGGGGCCGCGGCCGGGGCGGCGCAACCGCAGGACGACGGTGAACGGCTCCAAATCCTCTGGGCGGGCGGCGCGACCTCCTCGCTCCCGGTCACCGTGGGCGCCGAACAAGTCGTTCCGCCCGGGGACGCCGCCGCGGCGGCCCGCGGCACCTTCACCGTGCGCATCCTTCGCGCCATACCGGACTTCATGATGGACCCTGTTTCGCACGTGGTGGAGACCCGCTCGGCCCAGCCCCGCAACCCGGCCATCCAGGTTGCCGTGGCCGGCCCGGGTTGCGCCACGACGAACTGGCTGTTCGCCAAGTACCCGGCCGTCACCATGCCCATGCGCCAGGGGGATGACGCGCCGTTCCGGATGGTCTACGAACGCCGTGGACAGGGCTCGGCGGCCGGCCCGGTTCGAAATTATCGCAGCACATTGGAATTTGCCGAGAACGGCCAGGCCGTGAAGCAGGCGTCCCTGGCCGTGAATGCACCCCTGTCCTACCGGGGCTACACCTTCTACCAATCGGGCTACGACCCCGGGGACACGTCCTGGACTTCGCTCCTCGTGGTCCGCGATCCCGGCGTGCCCCTGGTCTTCACGGGTTTCGGGGGCCTCCTCATCGGGTTGTTCATGGGCCTTTACGTCTGGCCGCGGGAACGCGCGCCGGAGCAAGTGACGGGACCGGCATGAATCAGTTGCTTAACCTCGCTCTGGGCATCTATCTGGCGGCGCTCGTGCTGGCCGCGGTCAACCTCGCCGTCAAACGGCGCTGGCTGGGACGCGTGGCGGAGTTCGTCCTGATGGGGGGCGCGTTGGCCCTCACCGCCTATATAGGGCGCCGGTGGCAGGCGAGCGGGCGGGCGCCGTTCAGCAACATGTTCGAATCGCTCGTGCTGATGGCCTGGGCGGTGCCCGTGGCGTATCAGGTCGCGCAGTCGCGGCTCAAGGCGCCTTGGCTGACCGCGCCGACGGCCCTGTTCGCCGCCCTGACCCTGGCCTACGCGGGAACCTACGAGGCCGATATACATCCGTTGATGCCGGCGTTGCGGAGCAACTGGCTGGCGGTGCACGTCTTCACGTGTTTCCTGGGTTACGCCGGGCTGGCCGTGTCGTTCCTGGCGGCGCTCGGGCACCTGGCCGCGGCCCGGCCCGGCAGCCGAACGACCGCCGAAACACGCGCGACGCTGGAGCTAACTGTGACCCGTTCGGTAACCTTCGGCTTTCTGTTCCTCAGTGTGGGCATCGTCACCGGCGCGGTCTGGGCCAACGCGGCCTGGGGCACGTACTGGTCCTGGGATCCCAAGGAAACATGGGCCCTGGTCACCTGGCTTGTCTACGCCTTCTTCCTGCACTGCCGCACTCTGGAAAGCTGGCGGGGCCGGCGCGCCTCGTGGGTCGCGGTGCTTGGCTTTGCGTCCGTGCTGTTCACGTATTTCGGCGTCAACTACCTGATGAGCGGTCTGCATAGTTATGCTTCTTGAGGAACTCCCATGATCGGCATCTCCAAGCTCTACTGCGGCACCGTGGAAGCGTCCGACCCGTTGCGGTACGGCCGCCGCTCCAAGGACCTGCCGTCGCATCTGCTGCAGTTCTCCACCGACAAGAAGCCGGTGGTCGTCTGGAACGTGGGACGCCGCTGCAATCTGCGTTGTGCCCACTGTTATTCGCGCTCAGCGGATGTCGCCTATACCGGCGAACTCTCTCACGAGGAAGGAGAACGGCTGCTGGAGGATCTCGCCGCCTTCGGCGCGCCGGTCGTCCTTTTCTCGGGCGGCGAGCCGCTCCTGCGACCCGACCTTTTCGACCTGATCGCGTTCGCCGTGAAACAAAAAATGCGGGCCGTGGTCTCGACGAACGGCACCCTCATCACCACCGATACGGCGGCCCGGCTGCGCGACGCGGGGCTATCCTACGTGGGCATCAGCCTGGACGGCCTGGAGCCGACGAACGACCGCTTCCGCGGCGTGCCGGGCGCCTTTCGCCAGGCCATGGACGGGGTCCACAACTGCCTGGACGCGGGCGTGAAAGTCGGCTTGCGCTTCACGATAACGCGCCAAAACGTGCACGATGTCGGGGGCATCTTCGATCTGGTTGAGCGTGAAGGCGTGCCGCGCATCTGTTTCTACCATCTGGTTTACGCCGGGCGCGGCAGCGGGCTTCTCCTGGACAGCCGGCTGTCCTACGAAGAAACGCGCGCCACCGTGGACCTGATCATCGACCGCACGAAGGCGCTGCACGACAAGGGGAAACCGGTCGAGGTGCTGACGGTCGATAATCACGCCGACGGCCCCTATCTGTACCTGCGCCTCTTGCGCGAGAATCCCCAACGGGCGCGCGACGTCCTGCGCCTGCTGCGCATGAACGGCGGGAACAGCAGCGGCCTCGGCATCGGCTGCGTGAGTTGGGACGGCACCGTGCATCCCGATCAGTTCTGGCGGCATGCGTTTTTAGGCAATGTGAGGGAGCGTCCCTTCAGCGCCATCTGGTCCGACACATCAAATGAGCTCCTGGCCAAACTCAGGAACCGCAAACAGTGCCTGAAAGGGCGTTGCGCGGTCTGCCGGTGGCTTGACGTATGCAACGGGAACTTCCGGGTCCGGGCCGAGGCAGTGACCGGCGATGTGTGGGCGCGCGATCCGGACTGCTACCTGACCGACAAGGAGATCGGGCTATGAACCACCCCGGAGGACCGGCGCAGGCGGCGATGACGGAAGCCCGGGCGCAGGACCGCGCCGCGCCAGGAGCCGATCTGCGCCTGGTCTTCTGGGAGCTGACGGCGCGCTGCAACCTGGCCTGCCGGCACTGCCGGGCCTCGGCGCAGGAGCACGCCGTCCAGGGTGAACTCGACACCGAGGAGATCCTGGGCGTGGCGCGCGACATCCGGGAGGCTGGCGATCCGATCCTGGTGCTTACCGGCGGGGAAGCCCTGATGCGCGAAGACTTCTTTAACATCGCCCGCCACTGCACGCAGCATTTCACGCGCGTGGCCCTGGCCACGAACGGCACTCTTGTGGACGACGTCATGGCCGCCCGCATCGCGGCCAGCGGCATCCAGCGCGTGAGCATCAGCCTCGACGGCGCCACCGCCGCGACCCACGACGCGTTCCGCGGGTTTGCCGGCAGTTACGAGGCCGCCTTGCGAGGGTTCGACGCCCTCCGGCAAGCCGGACTCTCCGTTCAAGTCAACGTGACCGTCGCCCGGCACAATGTGGCGGAATTGGCGTCGATCCTCGAACTCGCCGTGAGCCGCGGCGCCGACGCGTTCCACGTCTTCGTGCTGGTTCCCGTGGGGTGCGGCGCGGAAATCGGCGAGGAGGCGCGGCTGGCTCCCGGGGAGATGGAGGACGTGCTGAGGTGGCTCTTCGATCGCTCCCTGGAGTTGCGCGGCCGCGTCCACGTCAAAGCCACCTGCGCGCCGCAGTATTACCGGATCGTCCGCGAAGTATCCCGCGCCCGCGGCCTGCCCGTCGGCGGGCCCGGCCGCGGGATGGAAGCCATGACCCGGGGTTGCCTCGCGGGCACGGCCGTGTGCTTCGTATCGCGGACCGGCGACGTCCAGCCGTGCGGCTATCTGCCGGTCGTGGCCGGCAATGTTCGCGAGCGGCGCTTCCCTGAGATCTGGCGCGATTCCGATGTATTCGGGGCCCTGCGCAATCCAGCGGCGCTCAAGGGTAAATGCCACGCCTGCGGGTATCGAACGATCTGCGCCGGGTGCCGCGCGCGGGCCTTCGCGAAAACCGCGGATTTCCTGGCCGCAGATCCAGATTGCGCTTACGTCACGGGCGGGGCCGCGACGAACGCTGCCACCCAACCGGACCTGCTATTGGCTCTTCAGCGCGGGATTCCGCTCGTTCCCCGGCCCTTCGCTGCTGTCGCCGAGCGGCTTGGCACGAACGAGACCGCGGTCCTGGAGTGCGTGACCGCCCTGCTCGAGCGGGGCACCGCGCGCCGGTTCGGAGCGGTCTTCGATTCGCGCAACCTGGGCTATGACAGCACCCTGTGCGCGGTGGACGTGCCACCGGCGGATATCGAGGAGGTGTCGGCCCGCCTGACCCCGCATCCGGGTGTGACCCATTGCTACGAACGCGAAGGCCGGCCGAATCTGTGGTTCACGCTCACGGCGCCCAAAGACTATTTTCCCGCCGAGCGGACCCTCCTCGCCGCCACCCTGCGCCCGTACGAACTGCTGGACCTGCCGGCCTGGCGCACGTTCAAGATCGAGGCCGTCTTTGATACGCGCCGCGTCGGGGGCGGCGTCGCGCCGCAGCCCGAGCAATATCACGCCCGTCGCCAGTTCGTGCCCGAGACCCTGAGCGGGGAGGAGCGCGCGATTGTTCGGCGCCTCCAGGATTCTATCCCCGTTACCGCGGAGCCGTTCACGGCGCTGGGCGAGGCGTTGGGGTGGGCGCCGGAAAAATTGCTGGCACTGCTGACGCACTGGCAGCAAGCGGGCATCCTGCGCCGGATTGGGCTGATCGTCAGGCACCGCGAACTTGGATTCGTCGCGAACGCCATGTGCGTGTGGGTGGTGGACCCGCTGCGGACCGCCGATGCAGGCGCCATCCTGGCAGGCTTTCCCGAAGTCACCCACTGTTACGAACGGCGGCCCCACCCCCGGTTTCCCTACAACCTGTTCGCGATGATTCACGTCGGCAGCCGCGACACCGTACCTCACGTACGGGACCGCATGGCCGCGGCGGCCGGCCTGACCGGCGGCCTGCTCCTGATGTCGGCCCGCGAGTTCAAAAAATCCAGTCCCCGCTTTTTCGAGGAAGCATGAAGACCGGGATTCTCTTTGCGGCCGCGGTCGTGGGCGACGACGCCGGCGCTTCCCTGGTGGCAAATATCAACCGCCTCGCCGCGCGCCGCTTCCCGGGCGTGGACGTGCGCTGGAGCGCGATGCAACACCCGTCCCGCGATGCCATGCGCGCCGTCAACCGGCCGCCCTTTCTGCCTCAGGCGCTGGGGCGCATGCGGCGCGACGGCTTCACGCACGTGGCCGTCCAACCGCTCCAGGTCGTCGGCGGATCGGAGTTCGAGAGATTACGCGCGACCGTGGCGCGTCAGCCAATCGCGCGGAGCCGGTTCCCTCGCATCGCCGTTGGCGCGCCCCTCCTGGCATCAGGCGCCGATGTAGAGCGCGTCGTCAGGGCGCTGCTGGCCGGCGCGGCCCCGCTACGAAAGCGCGGCGCCGCCGTGATCGCACTCGGCCACGGCAGCGCGGCATCCGCGGCCGGCCTGGCGTATCTCGCCGCGGCGTGGATGCTGGGTTTCCTGGACCGGTTGGCCTTCCTCGGCTGCTTGAACGGGCCGCCCGGGCTCGACGCCGTGCTGCGGCAGTGCAAAGCCGCCCGCGTGAAGCGCGCCCTTCTGCTCCCCTTCACCACCGCGGCCGGCTCGACCCTACGCAATGCCCTTGCGGCAACAGGACCCGGATCCTGGGTTGCGGCGCTGGCGGCAGAGGGCATCGTGGGCACCCCGGTGCCGCGGGGTCTGGTCGAGAACGACGACGTGGCGGCCGTGTGGCTCGACCACGCGGAGACGGCCCTGAAACTGATTCAGCCAAGACCGGCCACCACGAAACATGCGAAAGGCGCGAAAGGAATTCCATCATGAATGCAGCACGACATTTCGCGCCTTTCGCGTGTTTCGTAGTTTGATTATTCTTGCGCCTTTGTTTGAAGGGGACCGAAATGCACGACAGTAAGCTGCGCTTCACCGTGGGGACGCGTGCGAGCCCGCTCGCCTTGGCCCAGACCCGGGGAGCACTGCAAAAACTGTCGGCGCTGGTTTCCGGCCTCACGTTCGAGGAGAAGGCATTCTCCTCTCCCGGCGATCGCGACCGCGCCACCGATCTGCGGACCAGCCCCGGCGACTTCTTCACCCGCGACCTCGATGCCGCCGTGTTGGGCGGCGAGATTGACGGCGCCGTTCACAGCGCCAAGGATCTGCCCGAGCCGGTCCCCGACGGACTCGACTGGTGCTGGCTGCCCTGGCGCGAAGACCCGCGAGACGCCCTGGTTCTCGCGCCCGGCCGCGCGCCAGCCGGTCTGGCGCCCGATGCCCGGTTCGGGGTAAGCAGCGAACGCCGGGAAGCGTGGTGTCGGCGGCGCTTCCCGGCAGCCCGCCTCATGCCGATCCGCGGCAACATCGAGGAACGGCTGGCGCAGCTTGACGCCGGGCATTACGACGCGCTCCTCATGGCCGGCGCGGCTCTCAACCGGCTGGGACTCCGCGATCGCATCACGGAATGGATACCGCTGACGGAACTCACGCCGCCAGAAGGACAGGGAGTACTGGCGCTGACCTTCCGGAGTGGGGACCCGCGCTGGCTCTGCTTGCGAAGCTTATGGGTCAAGGCGGTAACATTCGTCAGCGCCGGGACCAGCGCCGGCACCTGTACACTCGCGGGCCTCGACGCGCTGCAGACCTGCGACGTATGCCTGTACGACAGCCTGTTGGACGCCGCCCTGCTTGAAGCCCTTCCGCCGGGCGCGGCACGCGTGGATGTCGGCAAACGCTGCGGGCATCACAGCGTCAGCCAGGACCGCATCACCGAAATGTTGACGCTGTATGCGCGGAAGGGACAGCGTACGGTCCGCCTCAAAGGCGGCGATGCAGGATTGTTCGGCCGGCTGGCCGAGGAAATCGACGCCCTCGATGCGCTGCAACTCCCCTATCGCGTGATTCCGGGGGTCAGCAGCTTGAATGCGGCCACCACAGGCACGGGCATGCTGCTGACGCGGCGCGGCGTCTCGCGCGGGTTCTGCGCCATGAGCCCGCGGCTGGCTGAAGGCGCGGTCGGTGCGATGGATCGAGCCGCCCGCGGCAAACTGCCCCTGGTCTTCTTCATGTCGACGGGCATTGTCGAAGAGGTGGCCCGCCAGTTGTGCGCCGATGGCACGGATGCCGACACGCCGGCGGCCCTCGTCTTCAGCGCGGGCACGGATTCAGAGCGGATTGTGCGGGGAACGCTCGCGGACATTGGCGCGCGGGCCGCCGTCGAGCAAGAGGGACCAGTCCCGGACGCGCCGGGCCTGTTGCTGGTGGGTGCCGTGACGCGCTACACGTTCAGCCGGCAATGGGGAGCGCTCGCCGGTCGGCGAGTCCTGTTGACCGCAAGTGATGCGCTTCAGGCCAAAGCCATCGCCGGCGTCCACGACCACGGTGGCCTGCCGGTAAGCCGGCCGCTGATCCGCCTGGTGCCGACGCCTGAGGCGCAGTCGTCCCTGCGTCGGCTCGCCGCGTTCGACTGGGTGATCCTGACTTCGCCTTCGGCCGTGCGGTGCTTCGGCACAAGCCTGCGGGAGGCGGGAGTGGACAATCGATCCGTGCCGCGCCTGATGACGTGCGGCCCCGGCACCGAACACGAACTCCGCCTTCTCGGGTTCATTCCCGACGCGACCGCCGAATACAATTTCGGTGCCACGGGCCTGCTGGCCGCGGCCGCGCGCCACATCCAGGCGCCCCAACGGGTGCTGCGGCTCCGTTCGGAAAAGGCCGGGGCGGCCATCGTTACCGAACTGCAGAAACACGGCATCACGGTTGATGACTGCATCCTCTACCGCAATGAGCCCATCCATTACGAGACACTGCCGGAGTTCGACACGGTGTTCTTTGCCAGCGCCTCCGCCGTCAAGGCGTTCATCGACCTGTGGGGTGCCCGGGCGCTCACCGGCAAGACGGTTGCGGCCATCGGCGAACCCACGCACGCCGCGCTTCGGGAAGCCGGCGTGATGGAGGTCGTCAAAGGCGCCGAAGCCACTGTGGAATCGTGCCTCTCAGCCCTGGCCGTCCAATGCGTCCGGCAGCGGCTGGCAATTGTTCGGTGAGTCCAGTCAACTGGACTGCAGGCGGCTCTCCCGCGTCGCCCGCCGCGCCGCTGGCTGCGACTTCGCCGCAATGAGTTCGCTTGCGGCCATTCCGCATTGAATCCGCCCCCTCTCTGCGTCATACTATCCGCCCTATGAATCTCACTTTTCTTGGCGCCGCGCAGAACGTCACGGGCTCGCGCTACCTGCTCGAGGCCGCCGGCAAACGCGTGCTGATTGATTGCGGGCTCTACCAGGAGCACGACCTGCTCTACCGCAACTGGGACCCTTTCCCCGTGCCGCCGGCCTCGATCGATGCCGTTCTCCTGACCCACGCGCACGTCGACCACTGCGGCTACCTGCCCAGGCTGGTCAAGAACGGGTTCGCCGGTCCCGTGTTCGGCACGAGCGCCACCGCCGAGATAGCCCGGATTGCGCTCCTGGATTCGGCCAAGCTGCAGGCGGAAGATGCCGCGTTCAAGAAGACGCGGCACGAAAAGGAACGGCGCCGCGGCCCGTTCCAGGAAGTTGCCCTGTACGACGCGGCCGATGTCGAAGCCTGTTGCGGCCGCTTTCAGGCGGTACCCTACGACCAGCCCACGACGGTCCTGCCCGGCATTGAGGCCACCTTCGTCGAAGTCGGCCACATCCTCGGGGCCGCCTCCATTCTCCTTCGGGCCGACGGCCGCTCCATCGTATTCTCCGGCGACATCGGCCGCCACCATCGCCCTCTTCTGCGCGACCCGGCCGATTGCCCTGC
Source organism: uncultured bacterium (assembly GCA_903895695.1). Classification (GTDB taxonomy): domain Bacteria; phylum Verrucomicrobiota; class Kiritimatiellia; order CAIKKV01; family CAITUY01; genus CAITUY01. Next base: position 6,718 of record CAITUY010000209.1, on the reverse strand, counting down.
CGCCGACTATGTCGTCATGGAATCGACCTACGGCGACCGCGTCCACGAGGACAGTTCGCATACTGCCGACCAACTGGCCGACATCATCAACGACACGCGCCAGCGCGGCGGTAACCTCATTGTCCCGGCCTTCGCCATCGAACGCGCGCAGGATCTGCTCTACTACCTGAACGACCTGCTGGCCGCGAACCGCATCCCCCACATCCTGGTCTTTCTCGACAGCCCCATGGCCGTCAAGGTCATCGAGGTCTTCGAGCGCAACCTACCGTTGCTGGACGACGACATGAAACGCCACGTGCGGGATCATCTCTCGCCGTTCCACTTCCCGGGGTTCAAGCCCGTACACACGGTTGACGAATCGAAAGCCATCAACCATATCACGGGCACGGTCGCGGTGCTGGCCGGCGCCGGCATGTGCACGGGCGGCCGCATTAAGCACCACCTGGTCAACAACATCAGCCGGCCGGAAAGCACGGTGCTGTTCGTCGGCTACCAGGCGGTTGGCACGCTGGGCCGGCTCATCATGGAGGGCGTTTCGCCGGTGCGGCTTTTCGGGCAGAGCCTGCCCGTCCGCGCCCGGCTGACCCACCTGCCCGGCTGTTCGGCACACGCGGACCGCGACGAGCTGCTGGCCTGGCTGAAGGGCGTGAAAGCGCGGCCGCCCCGCCGGATCTTCGTAACCCACGGCGAGCCGGAATCGGCGACCCAGTTCGCGGGCACGCTCCGCGCCAACGGCTTCGAGGCCGCGGTCCCGAAATACGGCGAACGCGTCGAGCTCACCTGACGGGAAGCGTCGGCCATGCGCATCGTAGCCGGAATCGTCTTCGTCCTCATCGCGGCCCTGCCGTTCGCGGCCATGGTCCTCGCGCCGCACGCGGCCCCATCCGTCGCGCCGCAGGCCGAGGAGACGCTGGCGATCCTCTCCCCGCACCGCCGTGAAGTGCGGCTGGAATATACGCGCGGCTTCGCCGAGTGGATGAAGTCGCGGTACAACCGCCGCGTCGACATCCGCTGGCTCGACGTGGGCGGCACTTCCAAGATCCTGAAAGAACTCGAATCGCGCTTCGCCACGACGCCGGACGATCCCGGCGTGGACCTCCTGTTCGGCGGCGGCGTGGCGCCCTACCTGACCGCCATCGACCAGAACTGGCTGGCCCCGCTCGACCTGGCCTCCAACATCGTGGCGGGCATTCCGCCGACTTGCGCCGGCAGCCCCGTTTACGATCCCCAGCGGCGCTGGTTCGGCATCGCGTTGAGCGGCTTTGGCATCCTCTACAACCGCCCGCTGGTCGAGCGGCTCGGCCTTCCGGTACCGGCGGACTGGTCGGATCTCGGGCGGCCCGCGTACTATTCCTGGGTCGGGTCAGGCGACCCGCGCTCCAGCGGCTCGGTGCACATGTGCTACGAAATCATCCTGCAAGCCTACGGCTTCGAACAGGGCTGGTCCCTCATCACACGTCTCTGCGCCAATGTGCGGGGCTTCGGGGAGGCCGGCGGCACGGTGCCGCGCGAGGTGGCGTCCGGCGACATCGCCGCCGGTATGGTGATCGACCAGTATGCCCAGACCGTCATCCGCTCCGTGGGGCAGGACTCGCTCGTCCTGGTGCTCCCCCAGCGGCACACCATGATCGGACCCGACGCCATCGGGTTGATTCGCGGTGCGAAGCACGCCGACCTGGCCCGCCGGTTCGTTGAGTATTCCCTATCGGAAGCCGGGCAGCGGCTCCTCTACCAGCCCGTGGGCGTCAACGGCCAGCGCAACGCGCTCTACCGGATGCCGGTCGTGGCGGCGCTGTACGCCGACCCTCAGGCCCCGCAGCCCAACCCCTATTCAATCCCGGCCGGCTTCGCCTACGACAACGACGAGGGAATGCGGCGCTGGAACGTGCTGAACGACCTCATGGGCGTTTGGCTGATCGACGCCCATGCCGACTTATGCGCTGCCTGGAAACGCGTGATTGACCACGGCGCGCCTGAGTCCGAGGTGTCGACCCTCGGCGCGCCGCCGCTGTCGGAGCGCCAACTCGACGCGCTGACCAAGACTTGGAAGGACCCGCGCCGCCGCCAGGGCGTGATGCTGGCCTGGGCGCGCGACGCCCAAAAACGCTACCGGGAGATCGGACGATGAAGCGGGAAGACGGTACAGATTCAGGGCACCCGCCCACGCACCCGCTGCCGATGCAGCGGCGACAGAGCGCCGCCCTCCATTTCCACCGATGGATGGGCACGCTCCGTCGTGCCCGCCTTTCCACGGGTGAAAGGACTCTTTTCACCGTGCTCCTCCTGGGCTGCCTGACGCTCGTGCCACTCCTCGCGCAGCAGACGTCCACACCCGAAACCAACGGCGTCGGGGGACTGGCCCCGGCCTTGACGAACTGGGTGGTTTCACCTCCCGTGACACCCATCACGAATGTTCCGCCCCCGGTGGTGACGACCAATGTGCCAGCCCGGGTCACGGCGGGCACGAATGCCGCGCCCGTGCTTACGGGCGCAACCATGCGGGGCGTATTCCTGGATGTGGGTCAGGGAAAATTCGGCGTCGCCGGCCGGGTCCTCAAACTGCCGGCCGCGGTGGCCGCTCCGGCGCCCGCAACCACCTCGTCCTGGCACCGGGCCATCGATTTCGGAATGAACCTGAACAAGGGCAACACTGACACGCTGCGCTATTCGCTTGGATTAAATGCGTTCCGCGAACGAGCCGAGGACCTCATGAGCTTCCGCGCCCAAGGCGTATACGGCGAAAGCGATGGGGTCAAAGATACCCAAAACGCCTCGGCCCGGGCCCGCTACGAACGCCAGATCTCCCAGCACACCTACGGTCTCGCGTACGCCGACTGGGCGACGGACCCGATCGCAGACATCGACTACCGGGGCACCGTCATCGTGTCGCCCGGCTGGAATCTGATCCGCTCGGATCGGACGATCGTCAATCTGGAAGTCGGGGCGGGTTACCTGGACCAACGGAAGGGCGACGTGCAGAATGGGTTCGCCGCCGCGCGCCTGGCGGCATCGGCCGACCGCATTTTGAACGACCACGTACTCGCCTGGTGCGCGGCGGAATACATTCCGAAGCTCGCCGACACGAGCGTCTTTTACATCAACAGCGAGGCCGGCGTCGCGTCCCTGCTGGCCCGCAACCTGAGTCTCAACGTGACGCTATCGGACCGTTTCGACAATGCGCCGGCGCCCGACACCAAGAACAACGACATGTGCCTCACCGTCTCGCTCAACCTGCATTTCTAGAAGGAGACCCTGCCATGAGTACACCCAAATGGACCGCCGATCGCATCAAGGCACTCAAGGGAACAGGCCGCTTCGCCTGTCTCACCGCCTATGACTTCACGACCGCGCGCTGGGTCGATGAGGCTGGCCTCCCGCTGGTGCTGGTGGGCGATTCGCTTGCATCCGCCATGCTCGGCTTTGCCACCACCTTGCCGGTTACCATGGACCAAATGCTGCACCACGTCGCCGCCGTGGCGCGCGGGGTCGCCTCGGCCCTGGTCGTCGCCGACATGCCGTTCATGTCCTACCAGGTCTCGACGGAGCAGGCGCTTGCCAACGCGGGACGGTTTGTCAAGGAAGCCGGCGCCGACGCCGTGAAACTGGAAGGCGGTGCCTTTCGCGCCGACACCGTCCGCGCGCTCGTGCAGAACGGCATCCCGGTGCTCGGACACATCGGGCTCACACCCCAAAGCCTGCGCCAGATGGGCGGCTATAAAGTGCAGGGCCGCAAACACGAAGACGCCGACCGACTCGTGGCCGACGCCCAAGCGCTGCAGGCGGCGGGCGCGTTCGCCATCGTGGTGGAGTGCGTGCCGGGCGACCTCGGCCGCGCCCTCACGGAAGCCGTGTCCGTGCCGACCATCGGCATCGGCGCCGGCCCCGGCTGCGATGGCCAGGTCCTGGTCACGCACGATCTGCTGGGGCTCTCTGGCCAGCGGGTTCCGTCATTCGCCAAGCGGTACGCCGAACTGGGCGAGCAGATGAAGCAGGCCTTTCTCGCCTACAAAGCCGAAGTCGAGGCCGGAGACTTCCCGGCCGCCGAGCATACGTACAAGACCTAGTACGTTAGAATCTCGATCAAGCGCTCGCCGCTCCGCCCCACGCGCCACGCGTCCCCCTCTTTCGTCACCAGGTGGGCGCCATTGCGGCCCAGCGCGACGGTATCGACCTTCAGCACGGCGGCGCGCCGCGAGCCGGCCAGCCGCGCCTCGTCCGGCGTCGCCGTCCGCCCGCTCAGCGGCACGCCGTCCTCCGAGCACGCCAGCACGAACCAGCCACCCGTGAAGGGCGCGCCCTGCCACAGCCGCGGGTAACGCCGGAAGTAGTCGGGCAACGCGGATGCCGCCACGACCGCCTCGAATGCCGTCGGCACCGTGCTGAGGTAAACCTGCACTTCGAAGTTCGAGCCGCCCTGCTGGGCCTTGAAAAGCCCGCGCGGGTCAACGGCCAGCAAATTCCATCCATTGTAATTCCCATGGTCGGGCGTCAGCCGCTGCGCGTGGAACCAGCGGTCGAAGTGCGCGCTGGCGACAACCCCGACCTCGAAATGCACGTGGGCGCGCGACAGGGGGATCGCCGGCGTGGCTGTGTTGCCCATGCGCCCCACCACCGTGCCCTTCGGGGTCGGCAGGCCCGCCCGCAGCCCGGGCGCGATCGCGGCCAGGTGGGCGTAAAGCGTATACACCTCGCCGAGCGGATCGCTGTGGAGAAGCACCACGTAGTTGCCGTAGTTCGAGTTGCCCGCCAGCCGGTTGATATAACCCACTCGGCCGTCGGCCACGGCGCATACGTCATCCAGCGGATGGCCGCGCGGGTCACGTCGCAGCGGGGCGATGTCGATGCCTTCGTGGAAGGCGGCTACCAAATGGCCACCCACCTCCGTGGACCGGACGGAACCGAACAGGGCCGACATCGGATTGCCCGAAGCCGTCGGCTGGAACACGCCGGGGATCGTGGGATCGGAGAGGATATTCTGATCCGTCGGGAACCGGGCGTTGACGAATGCCGACTGGGGAGGGGGTGGCGCGGGGGGCGGCACGTCGAGGCGGACCGCCGCGGCCGGTTCGACCGACGGCTCGGAGGCCCGCTGGTGCGCCACGAACAGCCACGCGGCCACGGCCGCGACGATCACCACGAGCAACGCCACCCAGGCGCCCGCCGACGGCCCGCCGCCCGGACGCTTACCAGGAGCAGGCGCACGAAAACGTCGCGTCATGAAACGTGCGGCGTCTGCCAACTCGCCGGCGTGTACTGGTGTAATTCGATCGCGTTACCGTCGGGATCAGCCAGCCACGCCTGCCAGCTCTGGTCCAGGCCCATCTGAGGATCCGTGACCTTGACGCCGGCCTTGCGCATGCGCGCGACTTCCGCGGCCATGTTGTCGACCTCAAGACAGATATGGCGGTACGAAGCCTTGTCCGATACCGGTTCTGGCGTGCCGACAAACAGCTCGATGAAGGCGCGCGGCCCGGCCTTCAGGTAAACGCCGAACTTGCCTCGTTTGTCGTCCTTGAATTCGAAAGCCGCCTTCAGCCCCAGGCCGTCGCAGTAGAACCGTTCGGCCACCGCCAAATCCTTCACCACGTAACACGCATGCGCCAATCCTGTGATCATGGAAATCCTTCCTTCTGACGTTGCCACGGACCGACCAGGGCCGGTGGATGGGGAGCCACTATGGCAAACGCGCGGCCCGCCGTGAAGCGATTGTTGTGCGGTCACCAAGGGTACAAGGCGGCTTCAAGACGCTTGAAATCCTTCACGTTGAACGTGGCGATCTGGTCCACGCCAAACGATTGAGCGGAGCGGCAAAAGACCTGCCTCACGAGGCACGCGAACGCTTGGCCGATTCGGCCGCCAAGGCCTCCCGTTCCGTCACCTGGGATTTGGCTTCTCCACGCACTCCGCCGAGGGAAAGCAGCGCGATAGTGCTCTTCCAGTCCGTTGCCGGGGTGATGACCTGCGCGCCGGCCTTGATGAGGGCGGCGTTGGCGGGATGGTCGAACGTGTAGATGGGCCTGCCGGCGGCCAGAAGCTCGCGGCTGAGGGCCTCGATCTTGCTGCCCGGGGCGGCATGGGCGACGACGATGACGGAGGCCATTTCGGCCACGAGCCGGTTGCGAGCGATCGCGGTCTTGGCGGTGGCATGACGAACCGTGCCTGGAAAGGGCGACACGAGGAGCAGGCGACCCTCGGTAACCGCTGCCCGGCAGTCAACTGGTTTGGCGGGGATCTGACGCAACAGGCTGCGGGCCAGACACCAGATGACGCGGTGCGGCGAACGCAGCAGGATGCGGAGGCATTCCTGCTCCATGGGGGAATGGAAACCACCGATGACGGTGATCCCCTCGTCACGGAAGCGGTTGGCCAGGTCGTAGGTGTCCAGAATCAGGCGCCCGGGGCACTTGACGGAGCAGAAGAGGGCGACTTTCGGCCGATCCAGGATGGCGGCATCGCCAGTCGTATGCAATGTGGGTTCCGCGGGCATCATGCTGAATATGAGCCTGTCTATACAAACCTAGTCTAATGCTACCATATGTCTTAGATTCCGCAAGGCAGGACCGAACGCATCGCCGTGCGGTTATGGCTGATTCTTTTGGCAGGAATGAGAGAGGATGAGTGGGAAGGAAAGCGGGAGCGGCGGGTTGCGGGGAGTTTTGAGGCGGTGTTACGGAGTGCGGCGGGGTGGAGTTGGGGCTGGAATGGCAGCCGGAGACAG
>CAITUY010000208.1 GCA_903895695.1 uncultured bacterium | reverse complement strand
ACTGTACCGCACCACCACCTTCTGCCCCACTTGGACCTCCTATCCAAGTGTCAACCTACAGCCGGACGGGACACTGTTCACCGTTCACTGTTTACTGTTCACTGGCTACCGGGTGAAAATGTATGGATGACGAACTGATCCAGTTGGCCCACGGCGGCGGCGGTCGGCTCTCGCGGGATCTAATCCGGCGGGAAATCGTGAGCCGCTTCGGCGACGGGCCGCTGCAGGGCCTGCCCGACGGCGCCACGCTGCCGACCCCCCGCGGCCGCTATTTCGTGTTCACGACCGACAGCTTCGTGGTCCGGCCCCTGGAATTTCCCGGCGGCAATATCGGCGATCTGGCTGTGCACGGAACCGTGAACGACCTGGCCGTGTGTGGCAGCGTGCCGAAGTGGTTGTCGCTTGCTCTGATCCTCGAGGAGGGCCTCCCGCTGGCCGTGTTGCGCCGCGTGCTGGACTCCGTCAAGCGCGCGGCTGCCGCCTGCTCGGTCACGGTCGTGACCGGCGATACCAAGGTCGTGGCGCACGGCCAGTGCGACGGCATCTATATCAACACGGCCGGCATTGGCGAGCGCCTGGAGGCGTTCGAACTCGGGGTCGGCCACATCGCCGATGGCGATCGCGTGCTTGTCAGCGGCCCGGTGGCCGATCACGGCATGGCCGTGATGGCGGCGCGCGAGGCCATCGGGATCGCGAATGGGCCCGTCAGCGATACGGGTCCCGTGCACCGGCTCGTGCAGGCCGCCGAACCGTGGGCGGCCGGTGTCCGCTTCATGCGCGACCCGACCCGCGGCGGGCTGGCGTCCGTGCTGAACGAGATCGTCGAGGAGAGTCCTCTCGGTATTCTGCTCCGCGAGACGGATATTCCGTTGTCGCCCGGCGTACGGGCCGTTGCCGACCTGCTGGGGCTCGATCCCCTGCACGTGGCCTCCGAAGGCCGGATGGTCATGGTGTGCGCGCCATCCGTGGCCGACCCGATCTTGAAGCATTGGCACGCCCTGCCGGAAGGCGTCGGCGCAGTCGACATCGGGAGCCTGATCCTCCAGCCCGGCCGGGTGATCCTCGAAACGATCACGGGCGGGCGGCGCTTGGTAGACGTGCCGCGCGGGGAATTGCTGCCGAGGATCTGCTGATGCACGAACTGGCCATAGCCCAGGCCTTGGTCGACCAAGTCCAGGAAGCGGCTGACGCCCAGAAGGCAAAACGCGTCGTGTCCATCCGCGTCGTGGTCGGAACGCTGTCGGGGGTCGATCCGGAAGCCCTGCGCATGGCGTTTACCCTGGCGGCCGAGGAAACGCCGCTGCAGGGGGCGGAACTGGCTGTGGAGGCGGTGACGGCCACGGTGCGGTGCGCGGATTGCCAGGCCGTGTCGACGCCCGAGCCGCCATTCGTATATTGTACGGAATGTAAGAGCCGGAACGTGGCGATCGAGACAGGCCGGGAACTGTATATCAAGTCGGCTGAAATCGAGACCGAAGCGTGAGGGCATTGTGAAGAACGACGAGTTCAATCAGGATCCGCTGAAGTTTGCGACGCTGATTGCCCATCAGCTCCAGTCGCCGCTTAACGCCGTGAGCGCGGCGCTGCAGGCGGTGCTGGGCGAATACACGGGCCCGTTGTCGCCGCCGCAGCGCGGTTCGCTGGAACGGGCCAATGCCCGCTGCGACCAGGCGATCGAGTCGGTGCGCCGGATGCTGGCGATCGTGAAGGCCGGGGCCGGGCGAGCCGCCACCGAGCCGCCGGCCCTGCTGGTCAAGGCGGTGCACCAGGCCCACGACAGCCACGTGGCCGAGGCGGCCCGGCGGGAGATTGGCATCGCGGTCGACATTCGCGATGCGGCCGGTCCAGTCGTGCTGGGCGAGGCGGCGCTGGTCGAGGTGCTCGACGCTGTGCTGGGCAACGCCATCAAGTACACGCCCGATCGGGGACGCGTGCGGCTGCGGGTCGCCGCCGGGCCAAGGCCGGGCACGGCCATGGTGGAGGTGGCGGATTCCGGGATCGGCGTTCCCGAGGCGGAGCGGGCGCAGATCTTCCACCCTTTCTTCCGGTCGTCGACCGCCCGCACATCGGCCCGTCCCGGCGTGGGGCTGGGGCTGGCGTTCGTCAAGAGCGTGGTGGAGGCCGCCGGTGGGTCGGTGGCCGTGGACCGCTCGGCCGACCTGGGCGGAGCCGCCTTCACGCTCGTGCTGCCGCTCGCGCCGGAGACGCCGGCGCGGCCGTCCGGCAAACCGCCGGGCCTGCGCGTCGTCATTGTCGGCGGCGTCACGGCCGGCCCCAAGGCGGCGGCCAAGATTATCCGCCTGCTGCCCGATACGGATGTCACCATCGTCGAGCGCGGCAGCGTGCTGTCCTACGCCGGTTGCGGCCTGCCTTATTACGTTTCAGGCGTCGTGCGCGACCAGAAGCGCCTGCTGTCGGGCCCGGCGGGCGTGGTGCGTGATCCGGTGTTCTTCCGCAACGTCATGAACGTGCATGTCATGAACCGGACCGAGGCGTGTGAGATCGACCGGGCGGGCCGGCGCGTGAGGGTTCGCGACGCAGCCGGCGGCCACGAAACCTGGCTGCCCTACGACCGCCTCCTGCTGGCCACGGGCGCGTCGGCGTTCGTGCCGCCGTCGTTGCGGACGGTGCTGCGCAACGTGTTCACGCTGCACGGCATGCGCGATGCCGAGGGCATCAAGTCGGCCCTGGCGGACGCGATGGCCCGCGACGTAGTGATCGTGGGCGGCGGGTTGCTCGGGATCCAGATGACCGAGGCCCTGGCCCGCAAGGGGGCCCGGGTGACGATCATCGAGGAACGTCCGCACATCCTGCCCATGCTGGACGCCGACCTGGCCGCGCTGGTCGAGCGGCACCTGGAGGCGCATGGGGTGCGCATTGTGGCGAACACAGCCGCCACCGGGTTGCAAGGGACGGATACGGTCCGGGGCGTGACCACGGCGGGCGGCGTGTTCCCGGCCGACCTGGTCATCCTGGCGTGCGGGATCCGGCCCAACGTGGAATTGGCCGTGGCGGCGGGCCTCGAACTCGGGCCGACCGGCGCCGTGCGGGCGGACGCCTTCCAACGCACGTCGGATCCCGATATTTACGCGGCCGGCGATTGCGCCGAGACGACGCACCGCCTGACGGGCCAGCCGTGTTATATCCCGCACGGATCGACTGCCGCCAAGCAGGGGCGTGTGGCGGCGGTGAACATCGCCGGCGGCAAGGAACAATTTCCGGGCGTCATGGGCAGTTCGATCTGCAAGGTGTTCGACTATGTCGTGGCGCGCACCGGCTTCGGCGAGGACGAGGCGCGCCAAGCCGGCCATGAAGTCGCGACCGTGCTCGCTGCCGGCCTGGACCGGGCGCACTACATGCCGGGAGCCGGGCTGCTGCTGATCAAGCTGATCGTCGATCGCGGGACGGGTCGGCTGTTGGGCGCCCAGGCGACGGGCCCCGGGGCCGCCGACAAGCGCATCGATGTGGCCATGATGGCCATTGCGGCGGGCCTCACGGTCGACGACCTGGCCAACGCGGATCTCGGCTATGCGCCTTCCTATTCGGCGGTGAGCGACAACTTGATCGCGGCCGCCAACGTCGCGCGCGACAAACTCGACGGCGCCTTCACGGGCATCACGCCCGCCGAAACCCAGGTCCGGCTTGGGCGCCATGAACCGATCGTGCTGCTCGATGTGCGGACCGCCGAGGAATTCGAGGAACAGCGGCTGCCGAACGCCACGTCGGTCCCGCTCGGCGCGTTGCGCGAACGGCTGGGCGAACTGCCGCGCGACCGCGACATCGTCGTGGTGTGCGACATCGGGGTCCGGGCCTACGAGGGCGCGTTGATCCTCAAGGCGGCGGGCTTCGAACGCGTAGCCGTCATGGAAGGTGGGATCGCGATGTGGCCCGAGGCGAAGCTGGAGTAGAGGCGGTCCTTTCGAGAATAATTCGCGTTTTGGAATGTATTGGGTAGGGCGACGGCGTCCTCGCCGCGCCGTGACTGCTGCGCCTTTGTCGCGTCCCGGTCACGGCGGGGCCGGAGGCCCACGCCCTACCTTGGTTCTCGGGCGAAGCCCGCAAAGGCAGTGAGGTCAATATGTGCAAAGAATGCGGCTGCGGAGACGTCGAACACGATCATGATCATCCCCACGACCATGATCACGAACACCCGCACGTCCACGCCCATGTACCCGCGGACAGCGGGCTGACGCGGCGGACCCTCACCCTGCAGCGCAAGGTGCTCTCCGAAAATGACGCCCGGGCCGAGGCCAACCGGGCCTGGCTGGCGGAGCGCGGCGTAGTGGCCATCAACTTCATTTCGTCCCCGGGCTCGGGGAAAACCTATTTGCTCGAACGCACCCTGGAACGGCTGCGCGGCCGGGTGCCGTGCGCGGTCATCACCGGCGACCAGCGGACCGACAATGATGCGCGCCGCCTGATGGGCAGGGGGGCGGAAGTGCGCCAGATCGAAACCTTCAACGCGTGCCACCTGGATGCCGCGCGGGTGGGCGATCTGCTGCCCGAGGTCGCGTCCCCGGGCATCAAACTGCTCTTTATCGAGAACGTGGGCAATCTCGTGTGCCCGGCGGCGTTCGACCTGGGTGAGACCTTCAAGGTGGCGCTGCTATCCACCACCGAGGGGGAAGACAAGCCGGTCAAGTACCCGACGCTGTTCAGTCAGGCGCCGGTGGTGGTACTCACCAAGATGGATCTGGCGCCGCATCTGGACTGGAGCCTGGCCAAGTGTCGCGAGTACCTGCGGCGCATCCGGCCGGGCGTCTATATTTTCGAGCTCAGCGCCCGGTCGGGCCAAGGCATGGACGCCTGGATCGAGTACCTGGAAAAACTGGTGGGGTGAGGTCGCTATGCCGGAAACCGTTCAGGATCTATTGGACCGCAAGGGCAGCGAATGCCACACCATCGGCCCGGACGATACGGTTTATGAGGCCGTCCGCCGCATGGACGCGGCGGATGTCGGGGCGCTGATGGTCGTCGAGGGCGGGCGCCTGCTGGGCGTCGTCTCCGAACGCGATTACGCCCGTAAGATCGTCCTCAAGGGCCGGTCCTCCAAGGAAACGCCCGTGCGGATCATCATGACCCGGCGGCTCGTGAAGGTGCGGCCCACCCAGTCCCTGGCCGAATGCGCCCAACTCATGACCGCGCGCGGCATCCGCCATCTGCCCGTGGTCCGGCGTGGCCGGCTCCTGGGCGTGCTGTCCATTCGCGACCTGCTCTCGGCCTCCGACCTGGCCGGGCTCATGCTCGCCGCCGTCGGTGCCCCGCCGGGGTGACGTTTCTTCCGGCAGCGGTGCGGATGTCGAGAGCATCTTCGGTAGGGCGACGGCGTCCTCGCCGCGCCGTGCCTGATGCGCTCATGTCGCGCCACTGTCTCGGCGGGGCGGGACGCCCTCGCCCTGCCTGTTGGGTTGCCGGCGATGCCCACTGGGCTAAATCGAGAATTTAATTATTGACTAACACTATACTAATTATCTAAACCGACGCCCGGCTGGACGGCAGGCTTGCCGCCGCCGAGGAGTCGGCTTATGCATATCCTTGTTTCTGCTCGCGGTCACCGGCTGTTGCGGATCCTGTTCGGTCTTGCGGTTGGCGGCGCGGGGGTTACCGCCGGCGCCCAGTCGACCCGGTACGTGGACGCCTACAACGTGCTGGCCGACAACCTCAACGCCCGCCTCGACCTCGGGTTCACCGCGCCGGCCGTCGCCCGCAAGAACGCCGCGCAGGGCGACACCGTGACCCAGGCCGACCTCGATGTGCTGCGCAGCCGTGTCGGCTACCTGATGGGGCACGGCTTCCTGACCGGGCCTGGCCCGTCCCAACCCGCCGAGCGCGATGCCGCCAATGCCTTCGGCCTCGGCGTGCGCTATCGGGACGGCGTCCTGCTGCACCCCTCGCTGATGGACTCGATCGGGGACGGACAGGGGAACTGGACCCGGGTGCCGGACGAGTTCACGGTATCCGGGAAGGCCGTCTACGCGGCCACGTTTTTGGACGTGCCGCCGCTTTGGATCCACTTTCAGGAACTCGACCGCGCGATCCGTTCGCTCCAGTGCAGCGGTCTCCCCTATGGCGCGCCCGCGCATTGGACGGCCAACGGCGAGGCCAACGCGCGCAACGGGTGGGGCGGCTATTCGACCGGCGGCTGGCCGGGCCAAGTGTCCGATGCCAATCACGCCTTCGACGGTGCCGCTACTACCTCGCCCGACGACAAGGCGCCCTATGCCTGGACGCGCGGTTATGGCACGCGGGACTACATGGCCGACATCACGCGCCTGTTCGCCTATTACGAGGTGCGCCAGCTCACCACCAGCCGGCCGCACCGCCTGTTCTTCCATGCCTACGCGGAAAACCCGTCCACCGTGTACCTCTGGAATGCGACGAGCGTATTCGAGGCGAACGGCGATCCGCTCGAGCAGAACCGTTGGACGCAATGGAGTCAGTCGGAGCGGTCGAGCAGCGCCTCTGAGCGCTCGGCCGTTCTCGGTTCGCCCAACCGCCCGGCATGGTGCCCCATGCCCGGGCAGGACTGCTTCCAACTGCTCGGCTACCAGGTGAGCGACGTTATGGTGACCGTCCAATGGCAGTTCACCGATGCCTCCCTGGTGCGGCCGGCGAATGACGATGTGGAGGACGATGGTCTGGCCGACACGGGCTGCGGGTGTAAGGACTGCACGACGCAGGCCGGCGTAGCGTGGCGAGGCGGAGGCGCAGGCGCACACGCCCATCTCCCGCTGGGGCTCTCGGGGAGCGCTGCGCCGGGTGGCCTTCGCGTAAAGGCGTACCTGACGCAATATCGCGATCACGGCGTCCTGGGCGATGTCTACAGCCTCAACACCAGGGCCACCGGCGCACGCGCCAACGACGGCGATTGGGATTTCGTTGCGGTGAAGCGGCCCGAGGGGGCCGAGGTCGTATTCTCGGTCTACGGCCGCGACCCGGGGCGGCCTGTCGACGGCGGCTACCGGTACCGGCTGACCCGTTCCACCACGGGCGATTACACGCTGCATTTCCCCGTGGGGGATGGCGAAATCACGCACACCTACCGCGGGTACTGGCTCGTGGCCGTGGGCCGCAAGTCGGCAGGTAACGAGGAAACCGTCGAATGGGGCGGCGTGCCGGGGTCATGGCCAAAGCTGATCACCGGCTATGCGGGGGACGTCTACGGCGGGCAGGTGACGTCCGTCGACAGCCCCCTCTACAACGCCGTGCCGGTGTATGCCGGCGGCGTGGCGCAGTCCGTCGAATACCATTACCACTCGGACGGCCACGTCGACACCTGCCAGTGGTACAAGGGAAGTGACGGCTACCGCACCACGGATGCGTGGGGGCGCATGCTGGACGACGTTCGCATCGTGGCCGACGACGCGAACGGCCTGACTGAGATCTGGCACGGAATTTCCACTAACGGCGCCACGCAGGTCGCCCGCATGGAACGGCGCGAGCGATGGGGCGACGCGTCGTCCGGCCTGACCCTGACGCGCGATTCGGTCATCGCCGAAGTGGACGAAGGCGCCGCGGAAACCAACGCGACGGTGACGGCCGAAGCCGAGTACCCGTGGGGGTTCGCATCGGTCAGTCGCACCGTGGCCGAGGGGACGCCGGAGGAACAAACCGAGCGGTGGACCTACTACACCAACACCGACGACGGCGTCAACTATGGCCACCTGCGGCTGGCCGAACAACCGGGCGGTGCCTGGCAAGGGTTCGTTTACGATAGTCTCGGCCGCGTGATCTTGGAACGGGACGGGTTCCGCGACGGCCCGTCTGAGGATACCAACGAATGCCGCGAGATTGAATCGGTCTATGCCGGCGACCCGCGCCTGGAACCGCTCGGCGCGTCCGGCGAAACGCCGGCCGAACGTGACGACCGGCCGCGTCTCACGATCGAGCGGCTGCAGGGCCACGAGACGGCGCGCACCTACTTTGCATTCGCGCTCGGGCTGCAGACGGTCAAGCGCTGCGTCGTCCCCGGCGCGCGGTACGACGACCTCGCCAATCTGGTCACGGTGACGTATCTCACCACTGACTCAGCTTTCACGGAGCGTGTAAGCCGGATCGAGCGGCCCGACGGCACGCGCAGCGTGTATACCTACGCAGCCTGGGGCGATGGGGCGCGCGTTACCGAGGAGAGCGGCAGCGGACCGGCCGGCGGCGGGGTAACCAACGGCACCCGCCGCGAGACGTTCACCGACGCGAACCAGCGCGTGGTGTCCGAAACCCGGACCGATATCGCCAGCGGCCTCCTGCTCGCCGCCACCGACTACACGCTCGACGGCTACGGCCGGGTCCTCGTGGCCTCCAATCGCGTCGATGGGTCGGCGACGCGCACCGAGTATGGGTGTTGCGGGCCGGAACTTAGCGTGGACACGGAGGGTCTGGCAACGCGCTATGCCTACGACGCCTTGAAGCGGCCCGTCGCGGTGGAGCGGGCGGCGACAACTTCGTACACGACGTACAACGGAGCCGATGCCACGCTGGAAACCCGTCTGACCGCTGCCGGCCTGCCGGATCAAGTAAGCCGGACCGCGTACGACCAAGCCGGCCGCGCGGTGTTACGTGTCGACGAACGGGGCGGCGAGACGCGCTATGCCTACGCCACTAATAATGCGGGCGGTCGGGTGGTAACGACCGTCTATCCTGATGGCGGGTTCGCCGTTGAGAACTACTTTCGTGACGGCCAGCTTCGCTGCGTCACCGGGACCGCCGTGCAGGCCGTTTGCTATGACTACGGGGCTGACGAGCAAGGTCACTATACCGTCGAATACCGGGGCGCGGATACGAACGCCGCCGAATGGGTGCGGACCTGCACCGATCTGCTCGGGCGCGTGTGGCGCGTCGAGTATCCGGACGGCTACGCGAGCGAATCGACCTACGACGTGGCCGGCCGGCTCGTGCGGGAGTCGGATGGGATCACCGTGCGACTCACTGAGTATGACGACCTCGGTTCCCCGATGCGCCAGGGCGTCGACATGGATGGCAACGGCCGGCTCGATCCCGCGGGCATGGACCGGATCCAGGAGACGGTGACGACGTGCGAGCTGTTTGCCGGCCGGCCCGCGCAGAGGACGGTGCAGCGCGTGTTCGCTGAGGCGGGCAGCGATGCGCGGACCACGGTGTCGGAGTACTGGCGGGCGCTGGACGGCGCCACCACATGGAATGTCGCCTTCGGCCGCACGGCTCGCGTCGACGTGGTGCGGTCGCCGGAATCCGCTACGCGCCTTGAAACCGCGACTGATCCGGCGGGCGTCAGCATGACGACGTCGTATACCAACGGCCTGCCCGTGCGCGTCGAACGCCGCGATGCCACGGGCGGGGTGGTGTCCGTTGCGACGAGCCTTTACGATGCGTTCGGCCGGGTCGTGCTGGCGGGCGACACGGGGCCGGACGGCAGCGCGCGGACCATCGCGTATGGGTTCGATGCGGGCGGCCTCGTGACAAACGAGGTGCGCGTCGCCGGGGATCTGCGGCGGGAAACGCGTTACGAATACGATGCCATGGGCCGTCTCGTCCGGACCGTGTTGCCGGATGGCAGCACGCTCGAGCAGGCGTATGGGCCGGCCGGTGAGTTACTGGCCCAGTGGGGAACCAGCGCCAACCCGCGTCAGTACGGTTATGACGCGCAGGGCCGGTTGAGTGAACTGCGCACGTTTCGGGCGGGCACGAACGGGCCGGCCGACGTGACGACGTGGCGCTATGATGTGGCGCGAGGTTGGCTGGCGGCCAAGGGGTATGCCGACGGCACTACCAATGCGTTCGAATATTCGCCTAACGGAGAACTTGTCCGGCGGGTGTCGGCGCGCGGCGTGGCGACGGATTATGCGTACGATCCGGCCGGCGCGCTGACGAACGTGGCGTATTCTGACGGCTCCCCGGGCACAGCGCTTGAGGTCGACCGCCAGGGCCGCATCGCCGCCGTCCGCGACGGTCTCGGTACATCCAGCAACCGTTTTGCCGACGATGGAAGTCTCGTGGCAGCGACGTTCCCACACGTGGAAGTCGAGGCGGACTACGGATACGACGCGGTCGGGCGGCGCGCCAGGTTGATGCTGAGAACCCCGGATGGCGTGGTCGCCACAGGCGTGAGCTACGCGTTCGATCCTGCCGGACGCGTGCAGTCGGTGGCGGCCGGGCCGACCGGCACCTATGCGTATGCGGCGGATGGTCGGGCCGTCGCGGCGCTGAGCGTGGATGCGGGCGCTGGCGAGATCGTGGGCGGGTGCCGGCAATACGATGCGGCCGGGCGCGTGACTGGACTTGCGTGGCGCACAAACGGTGCAGTGTGGAAGAGCGTCGCCCAGGAATACGATGCGTCCGACCGGCTGGTCAGACGCACCCGCGAAAACGGGACCGCTTGGACCTACGGCTATGATGCGACGGGGCAATTGACGTCCGCCCTGCCGGATGCAGGCGTGGCCCTGACGTATGCGTACGACGGGTGCGGGAACCGCACGACGGCTGGCCGGCCTGACGGCCCGCGAACGGACTATCAGGCCAACGCCTTGAACCAGTATATCGGGCTGGACGCGCTGGAGTTCGGGGCGAACGGGTTCCGGGGCACTATCTTCTCTTTTGGCGGCGCGGCAGGCCCGACACTGCAGACGAACGGCTCGGGTGGTTTGATCCCGCGGCATACCGATCTCTCGTACGACGCTGACGGCAACCTGACCAACGATGGGACCCGCGCCTATGCCTGGGATGCGGAGAACCGGTTGGTATCGGTCGAGCCGCTTGCCGTGGCGCCGGGAGTCCAGCGCGTGCGGCTCGGCTACGACTATCGGTCGCGGCGCGTCTGGCGGACGGTGGAGGTGTGGGACGGGGGTGGCTGGGTGGGGGTGGAAACCAACCGGTTTGTGTACGACGGCTGGCACGCGGTGGCCGAAGTGGGGGACCGAGCCACAGGCTCCTACACCAACACCTACGTGTGGGGCCTGGACCTGAGCGGCACGTTTGAGGGGGCAGGCGGGATCGGCGGCCTGCTCTTCGGTCAGTTCGGCGCCTGCGGCGCAGCGGCTACTGTAACCTATGCCTACGACGGCAACGGGAACGTGATCGGTCTGGCCGACGCCGCGACCGGCGAAGCGGTGGCGGAGTATGCGTATGGTCCCTTCGGCGAACTGTTTCAGGCCATCGAAACCCCCGAAGTCCGCCGTAGCCTTGGCGGAGGCGGATGGCGGTTCTCGACCCGCTATGCGGATGCCGTGACCGGGTTGGCCCTGTACCCCCTGCGACCATACTCCAGCGTGCTGGGGCGATTCATTACGCGCGATCCAATCGAGGAGCAGGGCGGGTTAAACCTGTATAGCTTCGTCTACAATGAGCCGATAAATGACATTGACCCGCTGGGCCTGGCATTGTATGCCATTGACGGTACGTGGGCGGATGCGGAGGCGCCGAACGCACCCGACACCAATGTGCATCGGTTCTACCTGCGTAGTCGTGAGAAGCCAAGTTACTACTACAGGGGGTCTGGCGCGGGAGAAAGACTCCCGCGCCATGTGGTGAATGGTGCGACAGGTTGGGACTCGGGCAGTATTCGGGATGAGGTTTACGGCCAGATATGCAGTGACGTCTGCAACGCCCAGACATCTGGTACCGTCTTCAAGGTCAATCTGGTGGGATGGAGCCGAGGGGCGACCATCTGCCTTGGGCTGGCGCAGAAACTCAATAATCCAGGGTGCAAGTGTACGTGCGGAGAGAAGAAGGCCCTGTTCGGGCTGGGCTCGCGTACAGAGTACGCAATCTACAAACCCGTTCCCGTGAATTGGATTGGGTTGTTCGATGCCGTGGACATGACCCCGAACCCTGCGGACGCCTTGCCGGGCGTCGGTTGGCCGGACGCGATTACACCCAACGTCGGGCGACTCGATCACGCGCGGAAGACGGGGTGGCAACCGTTCTTTCCGACCACGAAAGTCAAAGGGCAGAATGTGCAGGAGTTCAATCGGTACGACGGAACGCATACGAGTCATAACGATATCGGTGCGCAGTTAAACAATGGGGCGCTCGACTGGATGATCAAGAGTGCCCAGGCAGCAGGAGTAAAGGTGCAATAATGACAGATTGTGAGAAAATTCTATCCGAAAACCTGTCTGCCTCTTGGGGGAGCGGCGCGGCTTCCCGCGCCGTCCGGAGCCGGAAGCGGCTCCGCTCCCTGTGGCAGAAGGGTTTCCGGATAAACTTTAAGGCGATTGTCGTGGAGGGCCGCGCTTTTTCGCGGCCATCTTCGGTTGGTTGGTTGGTTCTGGCCCTAACTCTGACTTGTGTTGTTGTGGGATGCAGTTCCCTTGGATGGGCCACCGTCCGAGTACGTAATCTGAGTTCGGAGATACTGACCGACGTGCGGTTGACGGGGAGCGATCCGCATGTGGCGTTCGGGTATTGTGGTCCGGACGCGGACAAAAGCACATGCCTTGGAGATTCGATCACCTTCCACCCCGATGCAGCGATGGAATACACCATTGACGGGAAGGTTCTTCGGCAGCCGCTCAATCAGGGCGGGGCTTTCCCGGCCAAGCTCCCGAATCGGGACAAGATCATGGAGCTGCAGTTCACGACCAACCGCGTCTGGACCTGGACCTTGAAAGAGGGCAGCGTCGTCCAGTGAGCGGGTGGAAAGGTGAGTTGAACCACGGAGGCACAGAGGCACTGAGGAATATCACGGAAGAGAAAGTCCGGAATGATGTCTCCATAGCCCTCCGTATCTCTGTGCCTCCAGTGTAGCGGGTGGTTCAACTCTCGACATTGGATGCGTCTGCCCTGGTGGCTCCAGCGAAGCGGGTGGTGAAATCCCCCACTAAGGAAGGTATGATCGAGTCCGCATTGACGGAACAAATCATCGGTGCAGCGATTGAAGTCCACAGGCACTGGGGACCCGGACTTTACGAGGAGGTCTACGAAAAGAGCCTCTGTCATGAACTGCGCTTGCGCAACGTGGCATTCGATACGCAGGTGAGGCTTCCCCTTGTCTACAAAGGGGAAAGGGTGGGGGATGATCTACGCTTGGACCTCATAGCACAGGCCAAAGTGGTCGTGGAGCTTAAGGCCATCAAGGCATTCGAACCGATTCACGAAGCGCAGCTTCTCACTTATATGAAGTTGACCGGGTGCCGGGTCGGATTGCTGATCAACTTCAACGTGCAGGTCCTCAGGGAGGGCATCAAGCGGATGGTCCTGTGATCACGTCATGTTTTCTTGTTTTTTGCCGACATGGCCCGGAAGAAGAGGAGAAGAGGAGTTGAACCACGGAGGCACCGAGGCACGGAGGAGCACGGCGCGTTGAGGCATCTTCTCCCAAGATACCAGTGTTGCACGAATTTCACATGGGGCGTCGTCCCTTGTGGAGTCCGATCAGACGCCTGTGGAGTCCTCGCCCCATGAGAAATTCGTGCAACGTTTCTGCGGGAGGAATGCGGAGGGAAGGGGGCATGCTCCCAGTCTCTGTGCCTTTTCTCCGTGATTTCCTCCTCCGAGTCTCCGTGCCTCTGTGGTAGATCACGAACGACGAACTAAACCAACACGCGCAAATCCAGCCCCGCCGGCGGATGGGCCTGTGAGCATGTCAGGTTTCCTTGTCCTTCGCTGACATGGCCCGGAAGAGGAGGAGAAGAGGAATTGAACCACGGAGGCACAGAGGCACGGAGGAGCACGGCGCGTTGAGCCAGTTTCCTCCAAGAAGTCAATGTTGCACGAATTTCTCATGGGGCACCGGCCTTTGTGAAGTCCGATCAGACGCCTGTGGAGTCCTCGCCCCACGGGAAATTCGTGCAACGTCTTTGCGGGAGAAATACGGAGGATGAGAAGTGGGCATTCTCCCCGTCTCTATGGCTCTTCTCCGTGATCTTCTCCTCTGAGTTGTTGTCGCCCGAATTGCCACCGTACGCGGTTCCCGAATTAAACCTGTCTGAAACGGCCCGCATTCCCGCGATATGACCGTAAAAAGTCCCCATCGCGGTCGTAACATTTCGCGATTTT
>CAITUY010000207.1 GCA_903895695.1 uncultured bacterium | reverse complement strand
CGGGTGGTGCGGATGATCCGCTCGCCCGTGCCGACCCCTTTGCCCTTACCGAAGGTTTTGGTCTTGGACTTCTGCTCATCGACAACCACGGTGCTAAACGTGCCAAAGAGCACCGTGTCCGCCCAGCGTGCCGTGGCCGCCCAGGTTTTCTTGTGGGAGTCCCCCTCGTACCGATCAAAACTCGGCCCGGCCGGGTCATTCACCGTGCGCATGCGGGCGTGCGAGAGGAGCAGGATGTTGGCCTGCCGCTTGCGGTAGATCAGGTCCAACCCCAGCAGCAGCCGTTCCCAATCGAGGACGGAGACCTCATACCCGCGCTGATAGTTGGTGAATCCCTTCTCCGACCAGTCCCCGCCAAAGTCGCGGGCACAGACCAGTTCGTGGCACATCCGCTCCGCGCCACCCATGGCGTCGATGGCGATGGTCTTGTGCTCGGTGGTCAGAGCGACATCGACGATGCCGAGCAGTTCATCCCAGGTGTTGACGGTGACACAGTCCACCTCGGGCACCAGCGAGGCACTGCGCAGGGTCTCGTAGCCGGTCTCGGTGCGGACCTGGATGATCAGCGGATCGGGTGCATAGGCGGCGATGGTGGTCTTGCCCCATCCTTCGACGGCATTGATGACCGCGCGGACGGAGGCGATACCGCCGGCCGCCACCCGGCGGATGGGCGGCAACGTCCGTTTGACCTGTGGCGACGTTACCGTGGGCGGTGGTGCCTGCCGGGGCGGTGGAGGCGCAGGACGAGTGGGTGCTGCTGTGGCAGTCATGATTCAGTCTCCTTGGGAGGCATCGCCCCCCGTTGAAAGTTCGGGATGGACATCGGCCAGGACTTCGTATCCGGCCGGCGGCGCATCGGGATTGACTTGGATGGAATTGAGGCAGAGCGAAGAGAAGGAGCAGTAGCTGCACGTCATCTTGCCGACGTTGCGGAACCAGCGATCCGACCGCTGGGCATCGCGGAGCTGCTGGGCCTGCTGCCAGAGCTCCAGGCGGAACTCGGCCAGCTCCTCTTCCAGACGCGGAACCTCGCGACGGGAGAAATAATGGTCCGGTCGCTCACCGATATCGGCCAGCACACGCTCGCCATACTGTTCGGGGGATTCGGTCTTCTGCTGGAGCACAAAACCATCGGCCGTGGAGGCGGATTCGCGGGGAGTCCCGTCTTTCTTGAAGACACGCTTGCCGTTGGCATCCAGCACGATCTTGCGGCCCTGATCGTCAAGCGTCGGGATGAGCTTCGGGCTGATCGTCGGCTTGCGGGTGACGTCATAGAGCACGGTGGAGACATCAAACCCCATCGCCCGCGCCCCCAGGATGTACATGCTGATCTGCGGGTCGCACCGCAGACGGAGCCAGTATTCGCTATCGGGACCGATTTCTTCGCCAGCGGTCTTGTACTCCAGCACGGCCAATCGGCCATCGGCGAGTTTGACGATGCCGTCAATCTTCCCGGCGGCCAGGAAGAGCCGACTCGGGTGCCCGCTGCCAGGATTCAGCAGCGGCGTCTGAAACGACTGCTCGACGGCGACGAACTGAAGGTTGTCTTCGCTGTACCGCCAGAAGTGCCCGGCCAGGAGGGAGCGGAGTGTCTCGCGCTCCACCGCCCATTCGACGGGATCGGCCCACTGCGGCACTTGCTCATAACCGGCGCTGGCTTGGGCAATGGCCGTGGCTTCGTCGGCGCCTTTGTTGCGGGTTTCGAGGCCGCGATGGAAGGCCGCCCCGAAGCGCAGGGCATCGGCCGAGCGAATCCGCGAGAGGCCCAGTTCGTAGCGGTAGTAATGCTTCCGCTGGCAAGACCGGGCACAGGCCAAACGGGATGAGGTGAGCAGTTGTAGTTCACGGTCTCTCACAGG
>CAITUY010000206.1 GCA_903895695.1 uncultured bacterium | reverse complement strand
CCGCCAGCATCCGCAGGTCTGGTTGTATGTCTGGGATTTGAACAAGAACTACAATCAGTGGGTGGATGCCTGGGTCAACGGGCAGCAGGTTGGCCATGACCTGATCGCCCATCCCATGAGCCACTGGGCCGCGTTCGAGGTCGGCAAGATCCTGCTCGACGGCCAGAACCTGATCGCCCTGCGTCTGCCCGGCGGGTACCTGGCGTATCGCGTCTATCTGTCGGGCCAGCCGCCGACGCCGTACCCCATGATGAGCGAAGGGGAGAACGCCAAATGGGTGGACTTCAACGACTGGCACACCTGGACGCGTGTCGAGAAACTTCGCGAAGGCATCGAGACCATTCGCCGGGCCGATCCGGACCGCTCCATCATCTGCATGGCGCCGGATCCGTTTGCCGGCGGCATCCGGCAACTGTGCCAGGAGTACGGAGCTCATTTTCACAATACCGGCTACATGGGCGTCTTCCACGCCGAGAGCCTGCCCATGCTCATGCGCAGCGTCGACTTGCCGTTCTCGCTGGAACCGGGAAGCCCCGCGGTCGACCTGGCCGATTTCAAGAACCAGATGGGCCTGTATGCCGTTGAGGGCGTCAACGCCATCCACTATTTCATCCACATCGGCAGCATCCTGTGGAAGGACGATATCCGCGCGGAGTTCGAAAAGGATCTGCCGCTTCTCATGATGCTCGGCCGCACGCACATCCCCAAGGCGCAGGCCGCCATCCTGCTCAGCGATCGCGCCCGGAACCTGACGACGACGCCGTGGAGCGGCTCCAAGTATCCCAACCTCAACCCCGATTCCAGCTATTTCCGCTGGCGCATCAACGACTACGTGGCAGACACATTCGCGATGGATGCGGTGACGGACGAGGATTTCGGCTCGCCGGTGGCCGATGCCTATCGGGTCGTCGTGGACAACAACACCACGATCATGGACGCCGCGCTCGTCGACCGCATTGAGGCCTGGGTTCGCCAGGGCGGCGTGTTCGTCACGTTCGTCCAGTCCGGCAGGCATCTGCCCGAAAAAGCCGACGCCTGGCCCATCAGCAAGCTCACCGGCTATCGCGTGACGGGCATGGATACGTGCGAGCCCGACGGCGTTGTCAAACACTGGCGCACGCTGAAGTTCGCCGCCGGCCAGGATGTCTTTGCCGAGAGCCAGTGGACCACCAATGATCTCACCGGCAACGGCCTCACGTTGGCGAAGCAGGACGCGCAGTGCCGCGACCTGATGCTCTGGCAGGACGGCGGAGTCGCGGTTGGCATGCGGCCGCTGGGGAAGGGTTTTGTGTTTCACGTCGGCGCCAAGTTCTGCAATGACCGCATCTGGTCCGGCAACCATACAGTTTCAACGAAGAAGTTCTTCAGCCAACTGCTGGGCTGGGCGAACCTGCCACGCATTCCGGCTACGGTCGACGACGCCATGCGTCGCAACGGACTGGAAAACGCCGACGTCACCGAAAACAATGTCTACGCGGGTGTCTTGCTGCGTCGCAGCGTCAGCAACAATGGGCTCTATGACGCCTGGACGCTGTGGAATCGGGACGCCAAACGCAGTCGCACCGTCGACCTCGTGTTCGCGCCGGGCCTCGAACCGGCCTGGTGCACGGACGTGAGGACCACACAGGCCGTGCCGGTGACCCGGGATGGCCCGGTTCGGAAACTCATGGGCCTCCAGTTGGCGCCGATGGAAATCCAGATGTTTCTGACCCCGCGTCAGACCGTCGAAAAGGCGCCCCT
>CAITUY010000205.1 GCA_903895695.1 uncultured bacterium | reverse complement strand
TGCCGCCGGGCTCTTCACCCACAGGTGAAAGCGCCAGGCGAGGATGGCCGCGTACCAGGCGGCCACCGCCAGGAACGGCGGCGCGGGAATGTGGAGGTGGCCGTAGGGGACGGCGGCGAAGAATCGGATGGAGCCTGCCATGAGGCTCGCGAAGACCAGATTGGCGTGGTTGAACACGTCGGCCAGGACAACACTCACGCTGCCGCCCACGAGCGAGATGATGCCGGTGATGAGGATCGCCTCGGCCAGCGGCACGACGGCGAGATTCCCGAGCAGGCCGATCGGCGAGAACTGCCCGAAATACCAGGCCGTCAGCGGAAGCGTCGCCACCCAGGCGGCCATGGACATGGCGATGAGGCCGGCCAGATAGTGCACGCCGGCCCGCACGAGCCGCTTCCAACGCGGGTCGGGGACAAGCTGCAGCGGATCGGGTTCGAGCCGGCGCCGCATGGGTGCCATGAACACGGGATAGAACATCCCGAGCCCGATCACGGCGGCAAACGACAGGATGAACCCCGCCTTGGTCAGGTCGCCCGGGTCGACGGCGAGGATCAGGAGCGCAGACAATCCCAGCGAGCCGTACAGGTCGGCCCGGCGGTTCAGCATCGGGGCCGCCGCATAGGCCACGCCCATCACGCAGGCGCGGACCGCGCTGGGCTGCAGGCCCGTCAGGATCGTGTAGCCGATCAGGGCCGGGGCCAGGAGCAGGACCCAGCGCGTGCGCGGCATGCCGCCGGCGGACAGGACGAAAATGACGGCGGCGGCAATGACGACGACGTGAGTTCCGCTAACGGCGAAAATATGCAGCGTCCCCGTGGCCGCGAAGGCTTGATAGAGGTCGGTGGCGATCTGGCTGCGGCACCCGAGGATCAGGGAGGTGAGTATCCCGACCGTTTCAGGGAAGTCACGGATTCCGGCGGTGAGCAAGCCGACGCAGACGGTGCGAATGCGCAGGCACCAGGCGACGAGCGGATTGCCGTGCCCGACCGAGAGGCGCTCGCCGGCCTGGGCCGTGGTGGTCAGACTGAGATGAACCGGCCCCGGTGCTGAGCCGGGTGGCCCCGATGGATGAGAGGGAACAAAGGCGTCCATCCGGCCTGACCACTGCCACTCCTCGCCGTAAGCGGGCAGGCGTGAGGGAGAACCGAACCAGCGGACCGTCAGCGATCCCGAAACGGCACGCCACGGCGCGTTCGTTCCCGTTCGGATGGCGGCGACGGTCACAGGAAAGCGGTAGGCGTCGCCACCGGCGCGCGTGACGGCCGGCATGGGCTCGTCGGTTAACGTGGCCTTGATGATGACCGCCTCGCCGGCATCGGTGGGTGCCAGGGCCGGTGCGGTGTCGGGGACAATCGACAGCCGCGCATTGGCCACGCCCAGGCAGGCCACGGCCAGGAGCGCCGCGACCGTTCCAGATGCCGCGCCGAGTCGATCGCGCCTGAGGGGCGCAAGCCATGCCGTCAGGATCGCCGCGAGGGTCAGACCGGCACCGAACCCGAGAAAAGCTCCGGGCGCAACGTCGTAGCGGAGGCCCATGGCCGTACCGGTCACGAAGGCCAGGGCCAGACCAACCAGCGGTCGTCTGGGCAGTGGAGTCATGGGTTCAGCTTGCGTTCATCCACATGAACCGAAGCGGGGCATGCCGGCCGGCCTTGGCGGCGTGCGTGAGCGCGCCTGCCACGAAGGTCTTGGCCTCGGTTGCGGCGTCCTTGAGGCCCAACCCGCGGGCCAGGCCGGCGGCCAGCGCGGCGGAGAAGGTGCAGCCCGTGCCATGTGTCTCGCCAACCTTGACGCGCGGGAGTTCGAGCAGGTCGATGCGGCTGTTGGCGACCAGCACATCGACCACCCGGCGGCCGGGCAGGTGACCGCCTTTGGCGATGCACGCGATGCCGTAGCGCCCTGAAATGGCGACGGCGGCTTGGATGAGTTCGTCCAGTGTGCGGATGGGGTGGCCGGCCAGGATTTCGGCTTCCTGCAGATTCGGGGTGACGACGGTAGCCAGAGGCAGGAGGCGTCGGCACAGGGCGTCTTGCGCATCTTCCCTCAGTAGCCGCGCGCCGGATGTGGCGACCATGACGGGATCGACGACCACCGGGACGCCGGGCAGTCGTTTTAGCGAACGCGCGACGGTGGCGACGATGGCCGCCGAATACAGCATGCCCGTCTTGACGGCGGCCACGGGGAATCCGGTGGCCACGGCCTCAATCTGCAGCGCGACCAGTCTCGCTGACACGGCCTCTATGCCGGTCACGGCGTCCGGGTTCTGGGCCGTGATGCAGGTGATTGCGGACGTGCCGAAGACCCCGAGCGCGGTGAGCGTTTTCAGGTCGGCCTGAATGCCCGCCCCGCCGCCGCTATCCGAGCCGGCGATCGTCAGCACGACAGGGAGAGTGGCAGGGCGACGCACGGTCACGCCTTGATCTGCCCGGCACGCGCCAGGGCGCGGGCCTCGACGCTCTGGATCTCGGCGAAGCCCTGGGAACTCACCGGGTTCAGGCCTTCGCTGGCCTCCATGGACGAGTCGGCCTCGTTGTACAGCGAACCGGCGCAATCAGTGAGGCTCATGAAGTAGAGGTTGCCTTTGTACAGGCCCAGTTTCACGGTGCCGGTCGCGCGTTCGGCGAGCACGTCGATGGCCGCGCGGGCCGCCCGGGTGACGGGGTCAAAATAGCGGCCGTCGTAGATCTGGTCGGCCACCAGCTTCGACAGATTCTGGAAAAGCAGCGTGGCGCGACGGTCCATGACCGCCTGGTAGACCTGGCGGAGCGCGGTACCCAGCAGTTCCATGCCGGGCGCCTCGTAGACGCCGCGGCTCTTGGTGCCGATAATGCGGTTCTCCAAGGCGTTCTTCATGCCCACGCCGTTGCGGCCGGCAATGCGATTGGCTTCCTGCATGGCCTGCAGCGCGTCGACGGCTTTGCCATTGATGGCCACGGCGCTGGCCTTCTCGATGCGGACCGTGACTTCCTCGATGGCATCGGGCGCCTTGTGCGGCCACACGCCCATGGTCGGCTCGACAATCGTGCAGGGCGTTTCGACGCTCTCCAGATCCTCGGCCTCGTGCGAAAGGCCGGCCAGGTTGGCGTCGGTCGAATAGCGCTTCTTGCCGCCCACCGTGGCCTGGATGCCGAACTTCGCCAGGTAGGCCGCCATCTGCGTTCGGCCGGCGAACTCCTTCAGCAAGCCCGGATCGCGCCACGGGGCGTAGACCTTCATGTCGGGCGCAAGCACGTTGGTATAGCGCTCGAACCGCATCTGGTCGTTGCCGCGGCCGGTCGCGCCATGAGCCAGCACCGTGCAGCCGCGTTTTCGCATTTCAGGGATCAGTCCGCGGACGGTCACGGCGCGCGCGATGCCGGTGGAGTTCCAGTAGCCGCCATCGTACATCGCCTGGGCGGCCAGCACCTCGAAGCAGGCTTCCGCCATGGCGGGCTTGAGATCGACGATGATTGTCTCGGCGCCGCACGGGGCCATCTTGGTCCTGATGTCGTTGATGTTCTTCTCATCCGGCTGGCCGAGATCGGCTGTGAAGCACGTGACGTTCACGCCCATTTCGACCATTTTCTTTGTGATCGTACGGCTGTCCAGCCCGCCCGACACGCATACACCGACCTTCTGATTCCTGAGTTCCGCGATGATCATGGTCTATCTCCTCGTTCTACAGAACGGCGCGCCCGTAACGCTCGCCCTGCCAACAAAAACCGCCGACGCCCGCCGGGTGGCGTTCATCGGCGGTACGGGTGCCGCTGGACTCCGGTCTTACTCGGCGTCGTTGTCGACCGAGATGCCGTGCGCCTCGGCCAGGGCTTCGTCGATGATGTCGAGCGACTCGTCGATCTCGCTATCCTTGATTGTTAGCGGCGGCAGGAAGCGAACCACGTTATCGCCCGTGGGAATCGCCAGCAGGCCTTTTTCGGCGAGCGACTTGCACAGCGGCTTGGCCGGGGTATCGAGCACAAGGCCGAGCATCAGGCCGCGGCCGCGGACTTCCTTGACGTGTTCATACGCGCCGATGAAGTCCTCGAGCCCTTCGCGCAGGGTCTGGCCGGCATCCTCGGCGCGGCGCAGCAGGCCTTCTTCCTCGATCACGCGGATCGTGGCCAGGGCGGCCGTGCAGGCCAGCGGGGAGGCGCCGAACGTGCTCGCATGCTTGCCGGGTTGGAAGACGTCGGCCAGCTTGGGACCGGTCACGATGCCGCCAATGGGGTAACCGCTGCCGAGCGACTTGGCGACCGAGAAGGCGTCGGGCAGGGCGCCGGTGTGCTGGAACCCGAACCACTTGCCGGTCCGGCCCATGCCGCACTGGCGCACGGGGTCGGACCTTATAATAGAGTTTAACGGCATTCCCCGCATCCCATTAGTTTCACACCTGGAGTTCCACGACCCATGCGGACTGAGGTGTCTTGGGCGTGGGACGAAAACCGACATACTTCCATTGTGAAAGGATGTCCCGACCCAGAATTCCCGCTTGGGTATCCATCTTCTCGACGAATAGGACGGGCATCACCTCGGACCTCCACGGCGGGATCAGTTTCCGCCAAATCTTGCCGTCGGGATCAACCAACTCAAGTCTCAGGGTGTGAATGAAGGCCGCGGACTTGCCGCCCACCCCGCTGACTTCGGTCGTCTTGACTCTGCCGTCGAGGTTGTCGTGCCCAAGGAATTCTGCCCGTGTCGCCGGTAAACACGTCCGCGAGGCGCCCGTGTCCACGAGCATCTGGAATATTTGCGGGCGACCGGTTCGGGGGTTGAGAATGTTGACGAAGAGAACCGGACTGTCGCCCACGGCGGGGTATGACAAGACACGGGGTGACATCACAGGATCCACGTCTCTTCGTGGCGAGGTTTCTCAACGATCACCGGGGTCCGACCCCTGGCGAGTGCCCGTTGCGCCGATCTAGCGACTTTCGAGGCACTGCGGCTTCGCGCCAGGACTGTCAGGTTTTCGGCATCCAAAGCTACCGTGCTTCTGGGGAATTGATCCATGGCTGCTGTCGCGCGATGCACAAGTCGTTGGTAGTAGGTCATGGTATCTGCTCCACTCGCTAGAGAAATAGTGCGCCATCCGCTGGCATCTGTCAAACGCGGTGCTTTCACGAAGGCATTCACGCCTCCGGTTTCGACGTGGCTTCCGGCGTTGCCGCCGGGCTCTTCACCCACAGGTGAAAGCGCCAGGCGAGGATGGCCGCGTACCAGGCGGCCACCGCCAGGAACGGCGGCGCGGGAATGTGGAGGTGGCCGTAGGGGACGGCGGCGAAGAATCGGATGGAGCCTGCCAT
>CAITUY010000204.1 GCA_903895695.1 uncultured bacterium | reverse complement strand
CATCCCTCGATTTTGCACGTGACTGCCAATACATCAGCCCAGAGGAGCACGCCGAGTTCGTCGCAATCAATCATGAAGTTGGCAGTATGCTCGGCGCGATGATCAAGACGCCTGAAAAGTTCACGCTCTCTCCCTCCCCCTGATCTCGGCTCCCTGCCCCCTGCTCCCTGCCCCCTGCTCCCTGCCCCCTGCTCCCTGCCCCTTGCCCCCTGCCCCTTGCCCCCTGCCCCCTGCCCCTAGGGTTTTCCGAACCGGGTCTCCATCCAATGCCCGATGGCGGGGTTTCATCGTTTCTTGGATTATCCGACTCGTCATGAAGCTTCTGACGAGCACCTACGAAGAACAACGCGCCGATATTTCGCCAATGGCGGAGTGGCGGAAAATACGCTGTGCCCCCGTCGCCGAGCATCTCTCCCTGGCCGTCATTAAGATGGACCGGCCGTGCGATACGCTCGCGCCGGCTCTTGCGGCCTGCCTGCGCGGGGTCACCGGTGTAATCCAAGTTCAGATCGATTCCCCACGCCGGACAGTACAGCTCCTGTACGACGGCCAGGTGGGCACTGTCAGGAATGTTCACCGACTCCTGATCGCCATGGGATGGGCAAACGAGGAAAACGCGGAAGCCAATGGATACACCCATGTCTAAGCCCTGGAACGGCAACATCGAAACCAAAACGAGGAGAGCATGAAAGCAGAAGTCGACCAGAATGTCTGTACGGGTTGCGGTCTGTGTCCGGAAACGTGTCCGGAAGTGTTCGAAATGGACGGAGATACGGCCAAGGTCAAGGTTAAGCTTGTTCCCAAGCAGGCCGAAAGCACGTGCCGGGAAGCCATGGAAGGCTGCCCCGTCGAGGCCATCTCGATCGCCCAATGATCGCCAAACAAACAAGGAGAGGCGAGATGAAGAAGGAAGCAGGCAAAAAGGGCAAGCAGATCAGTTTCCAGATTTCCGCTGCGCCCGGAAGTGAAGTCTACGTGGCCGGGACGTTCAACAATTGGAACCCCAAGGAGCACGCGCTGCGCGACAATCCGCACAGCGGGATCTACAAGGCCGCCATCTCTATTCCGCCGGGCCGCCACGAGTATAAGTTCGTGGTCAACGGCGAATGGCGCGTGGATCCCAACTGTTCCGAATGGATGCCGAACGAGCATGGATCGCTGAACAGCGTCATTTCGGTGTAGCATCTTCAACACGTTTCCGGCTCGCGAGGACGCTCGCCCTCCAAAGAAACACAGGCCTTCTGAGGATCTGGAGGGCGAGCGTCCTCGCGAGCCGCGTTCTTCGGTCGTGCCTCGTCCTGCGGCTTCCGGCCCCCGCGGCCCCCCTGCCCGCTGCTCCCTATGCAGGCCCTCATCAGCGATATTCACGGCAACCGGGCGGCCCTGGAGTCCGTGCTGCGCGACATTGAAGCCCGACATGCGGACAAGATCTACTGCCTGGGCGACATCGTCGGCTATGGCCCTGACCCCGAGGCGTGCATTGACCTGGTAATGGCCCGGGCACAGTGGTCGCTGATGGGCAATCACGACTATGCACTCCTCCACGGTCCAAAAGGTTTCAACCCCCTCGCGGCCGAGGTCATTCGCCTGACGGCGGACCGGATGCGGGGACGGACGCCCGCCAACACCGAGACCTGTCCGCACGCCGCGCAAGGAAACTGCGCCGCCTGCCTCGCGATCGCCCAGCCCCCCTCCGCCCGGTGGCAATACATTGAAAGCCTCGTGGCCAGCCACCGGGAAGCCGACGTCCTTTACGTGCACGGGTCTGCGTTGGACCCAACCTTCGAGTACGTCTACCCCGATCGCTGCGGTCCAGTCTGGTCGCCCCCGAGAATCTGCGAGCTTCTGAACGCCATCCCGTGGCTCGCCTTCTGCGGCCACACGCACATCCCCTGCGCCATCGCGTCCGACCTCTCCTGCCACTACCCCCAGGACGGCGCAAACCTCATCCGGCTCGACCCGCAGCGGAAGTACATCGTCAACCTCGGCTCGGTCGGTCAACCGCGCGATGGCGATCCCCGCGCCAGTTACGTCCTCTTCGACGAACGGGAACGCACCATTGAATGGCGCCGCCTCCCGTACGACATCGCCCCGGTCGCGGCAAGAATCGAGGCCATGTGCGGCATAGGCTCGTGGTGCGCAAAACGACTGTGGACCGGGCAGTAGCGTCTTAGAACCTGTCCGAAAACCTATTTGCCTCTTCTCGGAGCGGCGCGGCTTCCCGCGCCGGCCTGCCCTGAGCGCCATCGAAGGGCCGGAGCCGGAAGCGGCTCCGCTCCTTGTGGCAGAGAAGTTTTTGGATTGGCTCTTCTGGCAGACCAAGGAATTTGGCGGTTCAATCTGCGCCTTTCCCCTAGGGTTTCCGCGCCCGGATTCCCCTATCGTTTCGGCGGCTCATTCATGATCAACCGCTTTATCGCATGGTCGTTGCGCAACCGCTTCCTGGTGGTGTGCGCAGTTTTGCTCACCATCGGGTGGGGAATCCAATCCCTGCACCAAACGCCCGTCGACGCCATCCCCGACCTCAGCGAGAACCAGGTGATCGTGTTCGCCGACTGGCCGGGGCGCAGCCCGCAGGAAGTCGAGGATCAGGTCACTTACCCCTTGTCGGTTAACCTCCAAGGGTTGACCGGCGTGAAGACGGTGCGGGCGTCCTCGATGTTCGGCTTCACGTTCATCACGGTGATCTTCGAGGAAGGCGTCGACAACTACTTCGCGCGATCGCGTGTCCTCGAACGCTTGAACTACCTGGGCGACAACCTGCCGCCCGGCGTCGTGCCCAAGCTCGGCCCCGACGCCACCGGCCTGGGCTGGGTTTATGAATACTACCTGGCCGTAGACCCGGCCAAGGCGCCCAAGGGCGGCTACGATCTCGCCCAGTTGCGCGCGCTGCAGGATTGGTTCATCCGCTACCAGCTCAACGAACTCCCCGGCGTGGCGGACGTGGGCAGTATCGGCGGCTTCGTCCGCCAATACCAGATCGAGGTCTCCCCCACCCGCATGCGGACGCTGCAGGTCTCGCTGCAGGAGGTCCTCGACGCCGTTAAGCAAAGCAACCTGAACGTCGGCGGCAAGGTCATCGAAGAGAGCGGCATGGAATTCGTCGTGCGCGGCCTGGGCCTCATCGGGTCGGCCAAAGATTTGGAGAACATCGTCCTGAAGCAGAGCGGAGGGACACCGGTTTACCTCAGGGACGTGGCTACGATCCAGTTGGGCGGAGATTTCAGGCGCGGTGCGCTTGACGTCGACGGACGGGAAGTTGTCGGCGGCGTCGTTGTCATGCGCAACGGCGAGAACGGGCTCGCGGTCATCCATCGCGTCAAAGAAAAGATCGCCCGAATCGCGCCCAGCCTGCCGCCGGGGGTCAGCATCAAGCCGTTTTACGATCGCAGCACGCTGATCGAGCGGACGATCGGCACCCTGAAGAAAGCCCTGTTTGAGGAAATCCTCCTGGTGGCGCTGGCGCATATCGTCTTCCTCTGGCATTTCCGCAGCATCCTGATCGTGACCTTGCCGCTGCCGATCTCGATCCTGGTTTCCTTCATCCTGATGCGGTACTTCGGCATCACCTCCAACATCATGTCGTTGAGCGGCATTGCGATCGCCATCGGCGTGCTGGTCGATGCCGGCATCGTCATGACCGAAAACGTGATCCGGCACTGTGAACGGGAAGAGGACAAACGCGGCGGCCTGACCCGCCTGACGCGCGCGGAGACGTGGAGGGTGACGCTCGAGGCGGCCCAGCAGGTTGGCCGGCCCATCTTCTTCGCGATGCTGATCATCATCCTGGCCTTCATCCCGGTGTTCACGCTCACAGGCGAGGAAGGCAAGCTCTTCCATCCCCTCGCCTTTGCCAAGACCCTCGCCATGGTCGGGGCCACGCTGCTGGCTGTCACGTTGGTGCCGGCCCTGTGCACCTTCCTCGTCCGCGGTCCGTTCCGCCGCGAAGAAGACAACTGGCTGATGAAGC
Source organism: uncultured bacterium (assembly GCA_903895695.1). Lineage (GTDB taxonomy): Bacteria > Verrucomicrobiota > Kiritimatiellia > CAIKKV01 > CAITUY01 > CAITUY01. The sequence continues at coordinate 16,342 of CAITUY010000204.1, read as the reverse complement.
GCCTGTTGCACGTCTACGGGCCGGCGCTCGACTGGGCCCTGCTTCATCGGCGTACCGTACTGGGCGCCGCCGCGGGCCTGCTTGCACTCGCCGCAGTGCTGGCCTTGGGGCTGCCCCGCCCCGTGGCGGCCGCGCTGGACGCGTGGCGCTGCCCGCGCGCCGCCAATGTCGCGCGCGGCATGGGCAGCGAGTTCATGCCCACCCTCAATGAAGGCAGCCTCCTCTTCATGCCCGTGCTGCTGCCCAGCACGTCGCTTACCGAGATCAAGCGGCTGATCGCCTGGCAGGACCAGGTCATGAAGCAAGTGCCGGAAGTCCAGTCGGCGGCGGGCAAACTCGGCCGCTCCGAGACAGCCACGGATCCGGCGCCTGTGGAAATGATCGAAACCACGATCGAGCTGAAACCGCAGGCACAGTGGCGCCCCGGCATGACACAGGAAAAACTGATCGCCGAACTGACCGACAAACTTAGCCAGGCGCCCGGCTATGTGCCCGGGTTCCTTCACCCCATCGAGGGCCGGCTCCTCATGTTGAGCACCGGTATCCGCGCCCAAATCGGCGTCAAAATCTTCGGCGATAACCTGGACGCGCTCCAGAAGAAGGCGTTCGAGGTCGAGAAAATCATGCGCGAGATTCCCGGCGCCGCCGGCGTGGCGCCCTCGCGGCTCCAAGGCAAGCCGTACGTCAATATCGCCGTGGATCGCGTGGCCATGGCGCGCTACGGCCTGAGCGCGCAAACGGTTCTGGACGTGGTGGAGACGGGGCTGGGCGGAAAGAACGTCACCACCACCATCGAGGGCCGGCAGCGCTTCCCTATCCAGGTGCGGTACCAACGGGACGAACGCGATGAAATCGAGCGCCTGTCCGACGTGCTCGTGTTCACCCCGGCCGGCCAGGCCATCCCGCTCGGCCAGGTCGCCACGATTTCGCGCACGATCGGTCCTAGCGAAATTGCGAGCGAAAATGGGCGGTTGCGTGTCTTTGTCCAGGCCAACGTACAGGGCCGCGATCTCGGCAGCTTCGTGAAGGAGGCCCGGGAGCGGATCGCGCGCAGCGTCAAGCTGGAGCAAGGCATGACGATCGAGTGGGCCGGACAGTATGAGAACCAACTGCGCGCCCAGCACACGCTCCAGATCATCATTCCCACGGTGCTCGGGATCATCTTCCTTCTCCTGTACATCGTCTACCACTCCGCCAAAGAGGCGGCCCACGTGATCCTGGCCGTCCCCTTTGCCCTGACCGGCGGCGTATTTCTGCAGTACCTGCTGGGCTACAACTTCAGCGTGGCGGTATGGGTGGGCTACATCGCGCTCTTCGGCACGGCGATCCAGACGGGCATTGTCATGGTCGTCTACCTGGAGGAAGCGCTTGCGAAGAAACAAGCCGAGCGGGGCGCGGCGTTCGATCGCGCAGATCTGCTGCAAGCGGTGCGCGACGGCGCCAGGCTGCGCTTGCGCCCGAAAGTGATGACTGTGGCGACCACCGTGGTCGGCCTGCTGCCGATCATGTGGAGCACGAGCACAGGGTCCGAAATCATGCGCCCCCTGGCCGCGCCGGTCATCGGCGGCATGGTCAGCAGCTTTATTCACATCATGATCGTCACCCCTGTCCTCTTTGCCTGGCTGCGCGAGCGCGAGCTTCGGCCGGCCTCGCATTGAAAAGGAAATCATGAAAAGTTGCTGGATAGCCGTTGTCGGCCGCAAGGGGGGAAGCGGCAAGACCGCCCTGGCCTTGGGCCTTGCCGCCCACTACGCCCGGAAGGGCGCCCGCGTGCTGCTGGTTGACTTGGACCCGCAGGGAAGCGCAAGCCTGGCCCTGGCCTCCGACGCCACCGGGGAACGGCTGGCCGAACTGCTGGACAAGCCCACCGAACCGGAAATGGTGCCAAATGTCACCTTTTTCGAAAGTCCCGCGCTGGGCCTGCTGGCGGGTGGGCCGGCACTGGAATGCATGACCGCCCCTCGCCCGTTGCGGGAGGCCCTGGCCGGCCTGCCGATGGACGTGGTGCTGATGGATTGTCCGCCCGGGCACGCGGCCCTGGACCGTCTGGCGCTGCAGGCGGCCGACGTTGTGCTCGCCGCCTGTGAACCCCACCGGCTGGGTATCGCCGGGGCCGCCCGCGTGCTGGACGAAACCCACGCCCTGCAGCCGCACCCGCGCTGCGCCCTCGTGCTGGGCCGGCTGGACGAACGCCGAGGCCTGGACCGCGCCGCGCCGAATCTACTGGCCGGGGCGTTTGCCGTGCCCGTGATGGCCGTGCGCCAGGACTCCGCCCTGGCCGAGGCCTTGAACTCCGGCCGGCTGCCGCCGGCCAGCGGAAGGGCCGCCGCCGACCTGGGCGCCGTGGCCGGCTGGATAGACGGGCAAACATGAACCGCCACGACAAAGCCCGCGCCGGAATGTTGGCCGGAATCCAGGCCGGACACGCCCAAGCGCTCCTGGACAAACGCCTGGCCGCGGATGCCGTCCACGCCGGTGACGTGAGTGTGATGCCGCTTGCCGACGTGCTCGACCGCGTGGGGGGCCGGGACACAAGGGAACCGAGCTTGGAAGCCCTGGAGGCGCTGGCCGAAAGCATAGACGCCCTGGGCCTGTTGGAACCGCTGGTGGTGGACCGCCTGGGTCGCCTGCTGGCCGGCAAGACGCGCCTTCTTTCCCTGCGCCGGCTGGCCGCGCAAGACCCGGGCCGCTGGGCCAAGGTACCTGTGCGGCGCATGGACTTTGACGCCGAAACCGAACCTGCCCAGGCGCTCGCCGTGGAAGTCGCCGAGAACGAGCAGCGCCGCGACTACACGTCCACCGAAGTACGCGCCTTGGCCGAACGCCTCAAAGCGGCCGGCTTTCAGGCCACGGCCGGCCGCCCGCGCACGGGGACCAAAGCCCTCCTGCCCGCCCTGGGGGCCGTTGTCGGCAAGAGCAAGCGGACCCTCTTGCGCATCCTGGCCCCGGCACCCGAAGAGGCCACTGCCAGGACCGCGCCGCCCGTGACCCTGGCCGACGCCTGCGCCCGCCTGCGCCGCGCCCTGGTGAGTTTTGAGCGCATCGCCAGCGATGTGGCCCTGGTCGACCTCACACCCGCGCAACATCGCGTCGTGGCGGATGCGGCCGCGCTCTGTGAACGGCTGACGCACCTTGAAGCCGAAAGGGAAACCGACAAGCGCTAGACGCGGCAGTTCACCATGAACGGTCTCAAGACAAGGACCCGACAGTCGATGCGGCTGATCGCCGCCGTGCTGGCGCTTGGCGTCTCCGGCAGCCATTGGGCGATTCTCCAGTCGGTCGCCTGGTCGCGCATGATTGTGGCCTACTCCCGCACTGCCACGCTTCGAACCGCGCTGGAGCAAACCTTCGACGGCCAGCATCCCTGCAACTTGTGCAAGGCGATCCAGAAGGAGCAGCAGACGGAACGGCAGCAGGAACTCCAGCAACCATCCGTAAGGCACGACACGTTCTTCTGCGAAGCCTGCTTTGTCATGGGTGCCGACGCGTTCTGGTCGCGGCTTACCCTTGACGCATCCTTCACCTTTCCCTCCCGTACGGATCCCCCGCCCGTGCCGCCGCCCAGGCGCCTCTGCTGCCAGGCGTAATCTGAGTCTGCGCGGTGCCTGTACGCCGCGACACGAACTTGTTCTGCGAACCATCGAAGGTTGGCCGTCGTCAATACGACTCCGCCACTTATCAGGAATGCTTACCTGGGAAAGATCCGAATGAAAATCCGAACTCTGACTGTGCTTCTAACGGCGTTGGGAGTGGCGGCCACCGTGTCACCCACCCACGCTCAAACCCTCACCTCTGTCCCCATGCAAGGAGGAATGGTCATGCCGATGGTCGGTTACGATGCCGACCTTGGCGCCTTGTATGTGACGGTAGACCCGACGGTACCGCAACTGACGCCGCTACTGGCGAGCAATCCGGGCGCCGACTTTGACCCCGCCGACCCCTGGTACGACTGCCTCGACCCGCATCGGCAAGGGTTGGCCTTCAGCCGCCGTTACGGGTTCACGATGGACGCCATGACGGATCTGTTGCCGGCCGATACAGCCATCTGGATCCGCAAGGTTTCCAGCTCGCCGGGAATCGGGTTCTATAACTACCGGAGCTCCGTTCCCAAGTCATGGGCCCCGATATTCGGCACCTCGGGCGCCACCAACACGCTGCAGTGGAACGGCATGATGTTCCATCCGGGCGTAGCGGCGCCGGCCGGCACCAACGTCTACACGGCCACGTTTGAAGCGTTTCTGGCCGGTGCAGAGTCGGGAGCGGAGATCCCCGGAACGGCCACCGGACCCTTCGTGTTGACCTGGACTAACACGCCGGACGGCCGCCCGCCGCTGAATGTCGGGTTGAAAGTCGTAATCACCTGGCCAGGCACGGCGACCAACTGGGTACTGGAAACGGCGGATACCCTGTCATCCACGAACTGGATGATCGTCACCAATGCGCCGACCGTGGTCGACGGGCAGCGAGCCGTCGTCCCGGATTCCAATCCGCAGGGCTTCTACAGGATGCGGCTGATGCCATGAAACCGTCATGTCAGCCCGCCGCCCTTCACGGTCTTCCGGGACCGGAAGAGCGAACCGGGTTCACGTTGATCGAGCTCCTGGTGGTCGTCGCGATCATCGGCGTGCTGGCGGCACTGCTGCTGCCAGCGCTGGCCTCATGTAAGGAACGCTCACGCATCTGTGGCTGCGCGAGCAACATGCGCCAGATCGGGCTGGCCATGCGAATGTACGCGGATGATCATCAGGACGAGTTTCCGCGCAGCCAGCACTCAGCGTTTGCGCACGGAACTCAGCCCTGGGGCCTCCTACTCGCGCCAGGTTTGGGCGCCAAGTCGACTGCGGGAACTGATGCATTGCCCGCCGTGTATCGGTGCCCGAGCCACCGGAAGGCACCCCCCTGGAGTTACGGGCTGAACGTTTACCTGGAGGTGAGCCCCGACACCGACGACTATGCCGACAGCCCGCAGACATGGCGCCACGCGGAAAACGTCCCGAGTCCTTCGGCCACCATTCTGCTGGCCGAGGTGCCCGGGACTGCGGACCACGTCATGCCTCATTTCTGGACCACCTTGTCGGACTGCACCGACGTAGACGCGTGCCGGCATGGAGGCAAGGCCAACTACCTGTTCGTGGATAACCACGTCGAGTGCCTCCGCCTGCAAGACACCTACGACCCGCAGAACCATGTGGACCGTTGGAACCCCCGCGCACGCTGAGGGATTCTGCGGGCACGGTGCGAATCCAGTCAATGCAGTCTGTCCGAAACCCGTCCTGCCATTCGGAGCGGAGCCGCTTCCGGCTCCGGACGGCGCGGGAAGCCGCGCCGCTCCACAAACGGCAGATAGGTTTCCGGGTAGGCTCGAAAACCGCGTTCAGGAATTTTGCCCCCCCATCTCAGCGTTTGGCCGATACCGATTCCGCGCGCTCTGCGTATTCTGATGCGTTGTGAGCTGGATTCATACAGTCAAGCGCGCGATCATGGAAGCACCCTTGGTCGCCAAACTTACGACGGTCACACTGGGGTTGCTTGTCCTGATCCTGGCCAGCTTGTTCTGGCAGATCAACAACACGTGGCATGCCCTGGCTCTGCGCGACCTGGACCGGCGGGGCGCGTTCCTGGCCACGCACGAGGCCGGGGAAATCGCGCCCTGGGTCCAGAGCGGCGACAGCGCGGCACTGCAACGCTACGCCAAGGAAGAAGCGGTCTACGCCTCGCCCGAAGTCGCGTCCATGCAGATACGGGACGGTCGCGGTAACGTGGTGATGGACAGCGCCACGACGCCGCCTGACGCGCACTTACGGACCGCAACCGCACCGCTGCCGGGCGTGCCGGGCGGCGAAGTCCGCATCTTCATGCGAGACGCGCACGTGACCCGTGAAGTGGACTGGATGATCCGCAGGTTTGCCCTGACGACCGCCTCATTTGCTGTCCTGGGCCTGCTGGGCGCGTGGTGGCTGACGCGCCAGGTCACGCGGCCCATGCGTGACCTGGTCAAAGCCACCCAGGCAGTCCGGGAAGGCAACTTCGGGACGCGCGCACCGGTGCGGGCGGCGGACGAGATCGGGAAGCTCGCCCAGGCCTTCAACGAAATGGCCGCAACACTGGAGCAGAAGGACGGCAACCGGCGGCACCTGCTGCGCCAGGCCATCGTGGCGGCTGAGGAAGAACGGCGGCGCGTGGCCCGCGAACTGCACGACCAGGCCGGCCAGACGCTGACATGCCTCATCGCCGGGCTTGCCGCGCTCCAGGCCGATCCCACCTCCCGGCGCGTGGCTGACCTGCAGGCCCTGGCGGCGGAGGCCTACACGGAAGTCCACGACCTCTCCCGCACGCTGCGACCCGCCGCGCTCGACGAGGCGGGCCTCGTCGCCGCGGTCAAGGAGCACTGCCGCAGTTTTGCCAGCCGCTTCGGCGTGCGCGTGGACTGCGAGGCCGTAGGGCTCGATGACAAGCGCCTGCCGGGCGAACTGGAAGTGGCCTTCTATCGCATCGTCCAGGAGGCGCTGACCAATGCCGTACGCCACGGCCAGGCTGCCGCCATCCAGGTGCTGCTGCAGCGTCAGAACGGCAATGTGTTGGCCGTTATCGAGGATAACGGCTGCGGATTCGATACGCACGCCTGGCAGGACCAGAACAAGGACGGCACGCATCTCGGACTGCTGGGAATCCGGGAACGCACCAACCTTCTGGGTGGCCGTTTCAACATCGAATCACGCGCGGGCGTCGGCACCGGCATCTTCGTAAACATTCCCGTGGAGAAGCATCATAATGCCTAAGATTCGTGTGCTGATCGCGGACGACCACGCCCTGGTGCGGTCGGGACTGCGCGCGCTGCTGGCCGTCGAGCGCGACATCGATGTCGTCGGCGAGGCGGCGGACGGCGCCGCTGTCATTGAACCTTGCCTCAGGCTCGCGCCCGATGTTGTCCTGATGGACCTGACCATGCCCGGGCGCGGCGGGGTCGCGGCAACCGCCGAGATTCGCCAGACCTGTTCCAAAACGAAGGTGCTTGTGCTGACGATGCACGAGGACGAGTGCTATGCACGCCAGGCCCTGCTGGCCGGCGCATCGGGGTACCTGCTCAAGAAGGCCGTGGCCACCGAACTGCTCGTGGCCATCCGCGCCGTGCACCGGGGGGAGCGCCATGTGTCCGCATCGCTCGGGTCGGCATTGACTGACACGCCCCCTGCCCGACCGAACGCGCCCGCCGCGGCGCCGGGAACGATCAGCCCACGCGAAAGGGAGGTCATCGGCCTACTGGCGCTCGGGCACACGAATGCCGAAGTGGCGGCCCGGTTGCACATCGGCGTGAAGACCGTCGAGACCCACCGGATGCATATTCTCGAGAAACTGAACCTCCATACGCGCGCCGACCTGGTCCGCTTCGCGATGGAATACGGACTCCTGGCGGCTTCATGAGAGCGGTCGTCGGTAGTTCACGCGGAGATGCGGAGGACGCGGAGCAGAGAAGCTTGGAAAGGAAGCCCCTTTGTTGTTTCGCCTCCGCGCCTCCGCGTGAAACCCCACAATCAGGGTTTTCTACGGATAGGCGACGGATGCCGTTCACCTTATCGTTTTGCCCATGAGTTTCCGCGATCAACTTGACGACGCCGGCCACGCCGCTTCCGCGGCGGGCGGACTGACGTCACGTCTTTCCGAACCGCGCGATCCGCCTCTCCGCGCGGACCACGCGGATGACCGGGAGTTGGTGGCGAATTACCGAGGCGAGGTGCTGCAGTTTGTTGCGTCCAGGCTCGGCGACCGCCATGAGGCTGACGATGTCACGCAGCAGACACTGCAGCAGGCCCTTCGCAAACTCGATTCCTTTCGTGGTGGAAATCTGCGCGCCTGGCTCCTGTGCCTCGCGCGGCATGAGATTGCCAACCGGGCCCGGGCCCGGGCCGGCGTCCAATTCGTGGAATTCACCGAGAGCGGCCTGCAACACGCGGAACGGCAGCCTCAGACAGCCCCCGACTGCGTGCAGGCCAGTTGTGACGCCAAGGCCCGCATCGAGAGCTGTCTTTTCTGCATGGCCAACCGGCTGCGGATGGCCGAGGAGGTGGCCGTGCTGCTGTCGGACGTGCACGGCTATGCCGATCAGGAGTCGGCGGCCCGGTTGCGCATGACCCTGGCCAGTTTTAAGTTTTTGCTGCACCGGGCGCGCCGCCGACTGCACCGGGCCGCCGCCGACGAACAACCGCTGAACCTCTGCCCGCTGGTGAGCAAGGCCGGTGTGCGCAGGGCCTGTGCCGGCCATGCGCTTGTCGCCCGAGCGACCGCGAGGTCACCGGGAGACGTCCGCCCCAGCGGTTTGGACGAGACATCTCTTACAACCCTTCACCGTCTATTGGTGGCGGCGATGGGCTTGGGCGACGATGGGGCACGGGAAGTCGATTCGGCTCTAAGGAATTGCCCCGTTCACTTTGAGGGTTCGCCGGATGTCCGAGAACAATCGTTAGTGTGACTTTTAGCGTTATCTTATCTGAAACCATGTTGTGCCGATGCGCGACCACGTGCATGTGAACACCGCAAGAAAAGGGAGACCCGTCATGACGCTGCATCAAGTTCTGGGCGAGTTCAAACGCCACCTGGGAAAGGTGACGACGACGACAATGGCCACGGCAGTGCTTCTGGCCAGTCCCGGGGCGCACGCCGCGCTGACCGTTAACGTCGTGGACGATGCGGGCAATCCCGTCACGGATTTCCGCTGGATTCTTCAGGAGGACATCTCCAAACCCGGCGTTCCCTATCGCCAGACCAACGATACGGTTTCGATCGTATCCCATGTAAGCGACGCGCGGGTGATCGCGAACGGTCACGCCACGAGCAGCAGTTGGCCGATCCGCGTGCCGAACTTCACCCTGCCGGTCGTGGTGCCCGACGGCACGGTGCTCGCGGGCCCGGCCGCGACGGTTTATCCGTATAACAGCGCCTATGACTCCGACCCCGACCTCACCAAGAAGTACGCGATCGAGGTGATGGCGTCCGGTTACTCCATGGGCGGTCAGCTCATCGCGGTCGGTCAGACGAACGTGACGTTGCGGATGAACCGGAACCCTCTGCCGACCTGTCAGTTCTCGGTCCTCGCCTACCACGACCACCTGCCCATCAACAATGAACCGGATGCCGAGGAAGAGGGCATACCGGGTTGCCGCGTCGAAATGTACGACATCCTGGGCGGACCCACGACTCAGGATGCCTTCGGTTATCCGATTGGTACCGAGTACGCCACCAACTCCACCGGCGATTACTATATCGATCCCTCCACCGGCAAGTACGCGGTCCAGAAGCTGGGCAACGGCGTTATCTATACGGATAAAGACGGCAAAGCGTTGATCAAGAACATGTGGAACGGCAAGTACTCGATCGAGTGCATACCGCCGACCGGGGAAAACTGGAACGGCGGGCACGCGACCCAGAAGAGCGGCGGCTATAACTGGCAGACCGCCACGATCGAAGGCACGCCGTGGGTCGATGCCTGGACCGTGGCCAATGGTTCCCGCACGTTCGTAGAAGGATGGGGCTCGGGCTTCTTTCATGTGTGCTTCGGGTTCTGCAATCCCGACAAGTTGCCCGGCCCGTCTCCGCTCACGACCAATACGACCGGCGTGACGGTCACAGGCCGCCTGGTCATTAATCACTACGGCCGTCCTCCGAACACGTCGCTGATTTCCGCTGGACCGCCGGTGGTCGACGGATGGGTCGGCTTGAACATTGCCGATCCGGCCGTCGAGGGAAGCGTTCCTGTAGAGGGCGTGGACCGCGCCCTGCTCCCGGCCAACACGGGTGTCTGGGCCCAACCCTGCGACCCCGAGGATGGAACCTTCACGATCCCGAATGTCGCGCCCGGCGCCTACCAGTTGGTTTCGTGGGATCGTCCCCTGGACTACATCTTCAACTCAGTCGACCTGATCGTGCCGCCTCCGGGAAGCAGCAACGTCGTCAATGGCGTGTACAACATGGGCGATGTCCTGATGGTCCGCTGGTTCGGCGAGTTGGAAGGCAGCGTCTTCTATGATGCCAACACCAACGGTTTTCCCGATGCGGGCGAAGAGTTTATCCCCCAGGTGCCCATGCATCTTCGCTTCCGCGATGGCAGCATGTATCAGATCACCAAGACCGTCATCGACGGCACCTATACTTTTAAAGAGGTCTTCCCGTTCTTCAAGTGGCTCGTGGCTGAGTGCGATAACAGCAAATGGCACGCCAGCGGCGCCACGGCCGTAGTGGATGACGGCGGCGCACTCCCGACGCCGAACGGCTGGGCCATGCCGTCAGCCGACATCGCCGATCCGACCCTTGCGGTTCGCAATCCCCAGATCCAATATCAGGTCGCGGCCGATGGAACCGTGCTCACCAACCTGCCCCCCATTATCAACACGGCTCCCGCTGATCCCGCTGCGCGGAACGCCTATTCCCGCACACAGCTCTCGACCAATCCCGCCAATCCTCTCCTGACCCAGGCTCTTCAAGTCTACAACGGCCAGAACGACCGGCTTGACTGGGGCAAGGCAAACTGGGCTCCGGGACAAAACGGCGGCATTTACGGCATAACTTCGTACAACAATACGCGCGCCGAATCCGACCCGCGCTACTCCGTGCAGGAATTGTGGGATCCTGGCCTGGCCCGCGTCCAAGTCGCACTCTATCAGTTCGAGACCAATTATGTCCTGCTCGCCTCGAATAACGCGGCGGGCAAGCAAACAGTCTACGACCAGCCCTACGATATCAACATGTGGATGATTAAAATTCAGACGCGCATCGATGCGACGACGCACGTTCAAGCGACCACCCCGAGGCTGGCGGATGTGGACAACTATCCCTTCAACTGGACCCACCCGACGAACGGTATCCCGACTCGTGGCCCCGAAGATATCGACCGCGATGACCCCACGCACACCCTGTTCGCGGACTCCGGCCGGGCCTTCAATCCTGGCGATGCCATCCAAATCACCCATTCGGATAGCTGGGACGACGAAGTCAACAAGAACGCCAATCCGGCGTTCGCGTCTGCAGGCGGTTGGCCGGAAGGCACGATCCAACTGAATCCGCCGATCATCCAGGGGCGGAAGATCATCGGCAGCGACAACTTTGCGACTTGGGAGCAGATTCGCCCCGGCGTCTTCGACGGCGCCTACGTGCTGAACTCGTATCATCCGGGCGGCATGGCCAGCGGGAGCGCGGAAGTCAACTACCTGCCGCCCGGCGACTATGTCGTGCAGGCGTCCCCGCCGCGCGGCTACGTAATCGAGACGGAGGAGAGCCGGAATATCGTCACGGGCGACACCTACACGCCCAGCAAACTGGACCTGCCCCCGGAAGTCATCGGCGATTTCCACCTGGTGCCGGCCTATCTCAACCTCTTCCCGGACCAGCAATGGCCTTCGGACTTCGCCAATCAGTGGCGGCCGCTGGCTGACCGCAAACTCGTCACCGTCGACGAGTTCAGGAACCGCGGTTGCGACTTCCAGATGTACAGTGAAGTGCCCAAGGTTGGCCATGTCGTCGGCTTTGTGTTGAACGACGTGTCGGCCGAGTTCGACCCCAACAACCCAACCTACGGCGAACGGGAAGGTTGCGCCTGGATACCCGTTTCATTCCGCGACTGGGCCGGCCATGAAGTGGCGCGCACGTACTCGGACGAATTCGGCTGCTACGACGCCATGGTTCCCACCACCTATAACGCGGACGTCCCCTGCCCCAGCGGTTACGCGCCCCAGATGTTGACCGTGATCCTGAACGACCCCTCGATGCCGGCCGACCCCACCAATCCGGACGGGGTCCGCATTCCCGACCCGTACTACAACCCGGGCTTCACGATCTGCCCGGTCGTCCTGGAATACTGGGCGGGCAAAGTGAATTACGCGGATACGCCGGAAGTACCCATCGGCGCCTTTGTCGGCGGTCCGAACGGCCAGCTTGACGTGGAACCGCCCGCGGGCACGCCAATGATCAAGAGCGTCGCCGGTACTCCGATCGGCGGCAATGCCGGCCCCTATGTCGCCAGCTTTTCCGATACCATAACCATCACCGCCCTGGGTGCGACCCAAGTCCTCGACCCGACCTACAAGCTGCATGGCTCAACCTCGTCCAATAAGGTCGTCCGCGACTTCGGGTTCGGCACCGGCGGCTTCATAACCCTCACGCCGACGGACCGCTCCTCCACGGGCCGGATAGTGACAGCCTCAACCTGGAACGCCTCGAACATCACGTTCAACCTGTCGTCCGTGCCCACGAACTCGGGCACGCTGACCCCCAGCGGCGGCCGGGAGTGGCAACTCATGGTCACCCGCACGGACACGAGCAAAACCACGCCCATCGGCGTTACCCTCTCGTTCGAGACGAACTCGGCCAGGGTTCACATGGCCCTGCCGGTCGACCCCTCCACACTGAAGGCGAGTGCGTTGAGCACGACCATTCAGGACGCGATCGATGCGGCGCAGGCCGGCGACTTGGTTATTGTCCCTGTCAGTGCCTGGCAATGGAACGAGTACATGGTCATGTACAAGCCCATCCGGCTGCAAGGTTCGGGGCTCGGCACCGTCATTAACGGGACGCCGGACCCACAAAGCCGGATCGATGCCTGGCATGCGAAGATTGTGGCCACGCTGGGTGATGACCCCTTCGTGATCAACGAGTGCCCTGGTGTCGAAGTGTACGGCGAAACGAACAGCCTCCATTCTTTCGGTCCGGGTGCCAATCCGGGCGACACGATGTACATGACCGGGTTCGCCGCGACGCCCTCGCGCATCGACGGCTTCCTGTTCAAGGGCGCGGTCCATGGCGGCGGCATTAACGCCTATGACAACTGCTCCAACCTGCGGATCAGCAATAACCGCATTACCGGCAACATGGGCGACACCTTCAACGGCGGTATATCCATCGGCGCGCCGGCGGGCGGCGGCGTGGAAGCGTCCTTGGCCGGCGTTCAGGAAGACCCCGGCTCCGCCACGACCTTCAACAACACGAACGTCGTCATGGAGTACAACCAGATTCTCAAAAACAGCAGTTTGGATGGAGCGGGTGGTATCGCTGTTCATAGCGGCGCCATTGGCTATGCCATCCGCAACAACTACATCATGGGCAATTTCTGCTTTGACGCCCCAGGCGCAGCCGTGGCCGCGGCCGGCGCAGGCATGGGCGGCGGCGGCATCCTGCACATGGGCCTCTGCCCCGGCGGCCTGATTGCCGACAACGTCATCGCCTTCAACGAGGTGTACTTCGGGTACTCCACGGGCGGCGGCGACGGCGGCGGCATTTGCATCCAGGGTGAAGCCGATGACGGCTCCCCCACGGGCTCGAGCGGCGCCGGTTCGGTCACCATCATCAACAACCTGATCATGGGCAACCTCGCCGGCGCCGGGCTTGGCGGCGGCATTCGCCTGGCCGGTGTCAATGGCCCCGAAATGTTGGATACGAACAACCTACCGGTGTTTGAGAACAACCCGCCTTACGCAAATCCGACCCTTTTCCCGGATGATTTCGTCGGCGAGCCCAGTCCCGACCCGACCCAGTGGTACACGATCAACATCTTCAACAATATGATCGTGAACAACTCGGCCGGCTTCTCGGGCGGCGGCATCTCGATCCAGGATTCGATCAAGGTGAACATCATCGGCAACACCATCGCCAACAACGATGCGCCGGCGGTGGCCTTAAACGCGTTCCCACCCACCCGCGACGTATCCGTCTCCGGCGGAGCCGGCATTGTCAGCCACCCCAACACGATGGCGATCTCGACCAATACGCCAGCGCCGTATAACTTCCCGTTCTCCAATCCGGTCCTGAAGGACAATATCATCTGGCACAACCGGTCCTTCCACTTCGACTATTCCAAGGCCGGCCGCCTGTTGAACGACCCGACCAACCATATGCCGATCGCGGATAGCTTCGGCCTGGTCTATGACGGTTACAACGACCTGGCCGTCGTGGGCGGGATTGGGACGATGACGCCCTCGAATTGCGTCACCTCCACCATCGGGGCAACCCCGAGCTTCGTGAGTGCGTACACCAATAGCAATCACACCGGTATCGTCTATGACGAGGGCGGCAACAACAGCATATCGTTGCGGTTCGAGGAGATCAGCCTCTACACGCCCGCCGGACTAGTGCGGGGCGACTATCATCTGAAAGCGTCCCTCGGGGTCGGTGCCAACATCAACACGATTCCCGGCCTGTCAACGGACTACGACGGGCAGCCGCGTCCGGCATCCCCGGACATTGGCGCCGACCAGTTCACCGGTGTGGCTGCCGGCGCATTCCTGCCCGGCAACACGAATAGCGCGAGCTTGCTCGTGCCTATCGTCGGCGTGCTTCCCAATCCGGGGAACGCCCCATACGCGCCAACTCCCTTCACCGTCGCGGGCGAAGTACCGCATTTGCCCGAAGGTGAGCCGACCCCTGAGCTCAACCCGTTGGTCCCGCCCGGCGCCCAGGTGCCGCCGCCGCCGCTTAACCCGGTATGGATGACGACCGATCCGGGCAGCAACACGGCGCCCCTGTTCGTGCGCGCCGATATCCAGAGCCTTGTGACGTTCCTGACCCGCCTGCAGAACCAGGGCGACACGAACGCAGATATCGGGACAGTATCCGACCTGATGAGCACCGGCGCACAGAACGACCCGGTCGCGAAATTCGTGTTCGATCATCTTTCAGGTACATGGCCGGCCCCGCCGCCCACCGACGGCGAGGAACCGCCTGCGCCCCAGTATAGCACCAAGTCGTTGCTTGCGCTGTGGAACGGCGGCTGGGTTAAGTATGTCCAGCCCGCCTTCTACGCACCCGCGGACGAAGACGTGCTCGCGATGGTTATCGCGGACCTGAACAACAACATCCTGGGCGCCAAGAGCGGCAATCCGCTGGGGATCTCCAATAACGTCCTCACCGCGTACGGCACGGTCATCGGCAAGACGGGCTATACGCCGACGACCCGCTCGACCAGTCTCTATACCAACTTGCCGCCTGTGGCCTCGTTGTCCGCACGCCGGCTGGCTGTCCAGTTGCTGGATCGCTCGGTCATCCAGGACGGGTTCACGGACGTGCGCCGCTGGTACGATCCGAATGTCGCCTATGCCATGCTGGTATGCGGCGATGGCTTCGCGGAGATGGCCGACGGAACAGAGCTGTACATCTTCGGTTTTGACGACCAGACGCCTACGGCCAACAACCCGAACAACGACCCCAACTTGGGCCCGGACAAGATTCTCGCCCATGCACTGGCGAATGCCGACCTGCCGGCCCCCACCCTCGTGGTGAATCAGGATCAGGAGTTCCACCTGGATCTGGCCAATGTGGGCTTCGCATTCAGGCCCGACCTGTTCGACCCCCACACCATCCACTTCCACGGATTCCCGCAGGCGTCGTCGATCTTCGACGGCATGCCCCTGGCATCGGTGGCGGTACTGGAGGGCGCTACGGTTCCCTTCTTCTACAAAGTGCAGGCCGAAGGCACGTACTTCTACCACTGCCACGTGGAAGCCACCGAGCACATGCAGCAGGGCATGATCGGCAATCTCTATGTGGAGTCCCGCCAAAACAGGATTCCGGTTGGCACAGTCCTTACCAATCTGCCTCCGGGCAAGGGCACAACCCATCAGGCGGGCTACCGTTACGCCTATACCGATGGAGACGGCTCCACCGAGTTCGACGTCGAGTACCCGGTACAGATCACCGGCCTGGATCACTTCTTCCACGATCAGGAAATAGCGATCCAGCCCCCGGCCTTCGCCACCTTGTTCGATACGTATCCGGTGCTCAACGGCCGCGGCTATCCGGACACGGTGAAGACCAACTCGATCTATAACTCCATCAACAATGACGCCCAGGCCGTGAATACGCTGATTACGGCCAAGAAGGGGCAGCGTGTTCTGCTCCGCATCTCCAACGTGTCGGAGACGGACTTCTACACGGTGACCGTGATGGGCATTCCCATGACGGTGATCGGCAAGGATGCGTCCCTGCTCCGCGGACCGGGCGGCAGGAACCTGTTCTACAAAACGACCTCGGTTACGACAGGCGGCGGCGAAACGATCGACGTGATACTCGATACCGCCAACGTCCACCCCGGCACGTACTTCCTGTACAGCGCTCGGGTCACCCAACTGAGCAATGACCAGGAAGACTATGGGGGCCTGATGACCCACATCGTAATCACGCCGTGAGTTCAGTCACCCGACAACAGGCCGAGTAAGAGAGGAACAAAATGAGGCTCTTGGACAGAATCTGTGGGTAGTAGGGTGACGAGTAGAGGGGGTGGATGGCCGAGCAACGCGCGGGTGGACGGGGTTGGATTCGGAGGACGGGATCAGCCGCGCTCTATCCCTTCGGGATGAAGAGGCAT
>CAITUY010000203.1 GCA_903895695.1 uncultured bacterium | reverse complement strand
TTACTCCCGACAGGATCTGTTCCTGGAACTGGACAAGCCGGCGTTGAAGCCCTTGCCGGGCACGCGGTATGAACTGGCCGACTTCCTCCAACCAACGGTCAACATCGACTACCATGTTGAAGTCGTCGGGCACTACTACAGTGTGCCCTACGAGTTGAGGGGCCAGAAGGTGGAGGTGCGGTTGACGGTCCGGTTGGTGGAAGCGCTCCACAAGGGCAGGCGCGTTGCCAGTCACGTCCGCGATGACCGCAAGGGCCGGTACACGACCGATCCGGCGCACATGCCCAAGGCCCATCGCGAGCATCTGGACTGGTCGCCAAGTCGGATCATCCACTGGGCGCAGAAGATCGGGCCGCACTGCGCCACGGCCGCCCAGCGGATCATCGAAGGTCGGGATCATCCCGAGCAAGGCTATCGGTCCTGCCTGGGCCTCATCCGCCTGAGTCGCAGCTATGACTACGCGCGGGTGGACGCGGCCTGTCACCGGGCCTTGACCTTGGACGTCTGTTCGTACCGCAGCATCCACTCGATCCTGAAGACCGGCAAGGATCGCGAGGCGATGCCGGGCGAGCAACCGCTGGTGCCCGTGTTCAACCGCTATCACGACAACGTCCGCGGCCGGGCGTACTACGCGCAGGAATCCGCCGCCGAACCGTGTCTGGTCACGGAGCAAGGAGGGGGATGACAAGACACGGCTCCCGTCCCGATCGCCTGCTATGGGCTCTGCGGGAGCCTCGCAACGGTGCAGACAACGACAACACGTGACAACCGGTTCTAAAAGAAGGGAATACCGATATGCTCAATGAACAAACCATGACCAAACTCTACGCCATGAAACTCAACGGCCTGGCCGCTGGGTATGAAGAACAACGGCAGCAACCGCGAATGGCCGACTTGTCGTTCGACGAACGCTTCGGCCTGCTCGTGGATCGGCAGTGGCGTTGGCGCGAGGACCGTTCGCTCAAGACCCGATTACACAACGCCAAGTTCAAGCTCCAGGCCTGCATCGAGGACGTGGACTACCGGACCTCGCGCGGACTGAAGCGTGCACAGGTCGATCAACTGTCCAGTTCCGAATGGGTGCGCTTCCATCAGAACGTGCTCCTGACCGGCCCCACCGGGACGGGCAAGTCCTTCCTGGCTTGCGCCTTGGGCCAGAAGGCCTGCCGTGACGGTTACCGCGTGCGCTACTACGTGGCGGCCAAGCTCTTCCGCGAACTGACCCAGGCTCACGCCGACGGTAGCTTCACAAGTCTGAGCAGCGCGCTGCTCAAAGCCGACCTGCTGCTCATCGACGACTGGGGCCTGGAGACGTTGAAAGAATCCCAATATCGCGACTTCCTGGAACTCCTCGATGATCGGCAGGGCTCCGGCGCCACGCTCATCACCAGTCAGTTCCCCACCAAACTGTGGCATGACACCATCGGCAATCCCACGGTCGCCGATGCCATCCTCGATCGCTTGTTCCACAACGCCCATCGCATCGAACTCAAAGGCGGCACCCTGCGGCCACCGCTTGGTGAGGACGAGTGATCCTTCGCCGATCCCTGCCGCCTTCGCGGCAGGCTCTGAGTGACCCCATAAATGGGGGGGGAGAGAGAAAACAAAACCAACGTCGTCCCGATCGGAATCGGGACTCCGACTGGGACAAGACGACACAGTAACGCTTGACCCATTCCGGACACTATCGTAAATCATCAATCACAGCGTCGCTACGCTCCGACAAACTGTCCGCTTTGATCCCGGAATCGGTGGCCGTTTTGGCCGGAATGCGCACAAGAAGATGGGGGCGGCAACGTCTTTTTTTTTGACCCCTCCAGGCGTTCGCGGCGGGTTTGCTCAATCACATGCTCCGTGTATTCCTCCACCACCGCCATGAACTTCCGATGATTGGCGATATGCTCGGCAACCGCTTCCACTTGATCGCGGGGGACATAGCGACTGACGGTCTTCCCCTGTTCGCGGCATTGCAGGTTGTAATACGGCCCGTCCGGCCCCTGGCGCATGACGCAGAGCTTTCCGCGCTCCATCCGTTGCATCTGGGTGAGTTGTTCGAGAAGTTTCGCAGGTGTAGGGGTATTCATGGCCGCATAGTATATCGTTCTGTATATACTAGCAAGCAAAAAAACGCCTTTTCGCGATCCTTCCCGAATTTTGTCCGCCACCCGCATCATTCGGCAAGAAGGAAGAAGACAGGAATGAGACTCAACTGTACATTGAGATGTCTGATTGCTGCTCTTGGAGCGCTTGAGCTGGTCGCGGCGAGCGCGCTTGCAGAGGATTCGGTTGCAGACGGTAGGCGGAACGAGGTCAATGGCCTGAGGGTGACGTTGGTTGAGAGGAATCGTTCGTTGTCTGCGGCGCCAGCGGGCGCCGTGCCGCAGAAAGCGCTCTTCCTCCGGTGGGAGAATGTGGGCAAGAATGCTCTCTCGCTGGGGGGGCTCTTCGAGACGGCTTGTGCCTGCGGCCAGGTCTTCGTCAAGGGGCCGGACGGGATACTTGCGCCGGAGAGACAATACCGCGAACAAGGTCATTGGATGGAACGACTAGTCGAACCCGGCAAATCCATGGAAACGGACTTCGACCCTTGGTTCTGGGTGCAGAAGCCCAAGAAACCCGGGAAATACGAGGTCTGGGTGGAGTACGAGGTGACGAAGGAGAGTTTTGACAAGGCCCCCCGCAGGGCGGTTTCCGCAGCACACTGGCAAGGCAAGATCATCTCCAATCGGCTGGAAGTTGAGGTGGAGTGAGTTTTTTAGGAAACACGGTCTCGGCCTGAATCAGAGTCCTGATGAAAGAAGTCCTGACAAGTTTTACTTCCGCCGGCACCCCGTTCGCGATGCTGCCGCCCCACGGCGGCGCACCGGCGCCGACGCTGCTGCTCTTCGCCTGGAGCGGCGAGGAAACACTGACCACCGAGCCGTATAACCGGATTGGCGATCTTTTGTACGCGCGCGGCTGGAACGTGGTCTCCCTGGATCTGCCCTGCCACGGCGCCGATGGCCGGGCCGGGGAACCGGCGCAACTGGCGGGCTGGGCGGCCCGCTGCGCGGCGGGCGACGACATCGTCGCGACCTTCCGGCAACGGGTCAACGACGTGGTGGCAGACAGGGTGGCGGCCGGCATGGCCGACCCCGCCCGGATCGCCGCGGCCGGCACTTCGCGCGGCGGGTTCCTGGCCTTTCACGCCGCGGCCGGCAACCCGCTCATCGGGGCGGTCGCGGCCTTCGCGCCGGTGACGGACCTGCTGGTTTTGAGTGAATTCGCCGGGCAGGAGCAGAACCCGCTGGCGCTGCGCCTCGCGCTGGCGAACGCCGTGGAGATGCTGGCCGACCGCGCCGCGTGGATCGCGATCGGCGATGCCGACACGCGGGTTGGCACCGACAAGGCCGTCGCCTTTGCCCGGGCGCTGGTTGCCGCCGGCCGGGCGCGTAACGTGGCCCGCGATGTCACGCTGCGCGTGCTGCCGGTCCCGGGACACTGCAGCTTGCCCGAATGGCATGACGAGGCGGCGGCGTGGTTGGTGCAGGCAGGGGCGCCCGATGCACGCGACGAGGCCCAACGACGATAGCCGTCAATTTTTCAGTGTACGGGCGGGCCCAAGTTGGCGATAACCCTCACGTGAGTTGAGTTGGAAATCGGGGGGCCATCGCGTGAACGACACATCGAACACGGACACGACTGCTGTTTTCCTGGCCATTGACGACAGTTCCTTGCCCTTGCGCAAGAACGTGTACCTGTGCCTGAACAAGCCGACCGTGCGCCGGGAGTCGGTGCTTGTGCCGAGCCCGGCGGAGAGCAACGCGCCTGATAACTTGGCGGCGCATTTCTACGGCACGGTGCTGCACGATGGCGGCCGCTTCCGCATGTGGTACTACGCCTGCCATCGCGGTACGAATCCCGACTGGCCGGCCCGCAAGATGCAGCAGATCGCCAGGAAGCCTGGCTGGATGATTGGCGAGCGGGACGCGTGCGAGATCCACCAAGGGCCGTTGTGCTATGCCGAAAGCGCGGACGGGATCGTGTGGCACAAGCCCCCGCTCGGGCAGGTCCTCTTCAAGGGGAGCCGCGAGAACAACGCGCTGGATCTGCCGCACACCCTTGTCAGCGGAGCCGCGGTGATTCGCGACGACGCGGAACCCGATGCGGGCCGTCGCTACAAGATGGTCTACCAGTATTTCCCCGACCAGACCGAACCGGTAATCCCGGAGTATGGAGGGCTGCCCAGCATCGCTTGCGCCGTGTCGCCCGACGGCTTGCGGTGGACCGTGACGGCCTTGCCGTTCGTGAACCAGTTTGTCGAGCATTGCTCGTTCATCCGCCACAAGGGCCAGTATATCGTGCATTCGCAGATCTTCCCCGGCAGTTGGTGCGGTGCCTACACCGAGGGCGGCGGGGCAGGCGGACGCACGGGCGCGGCCCATTGCACTCATGATTTCGACCGCTGGCCCGATCTCTGGCAATGGACCTTCGCCCTGCCGGAACCGGCTGACCCGGCGAAGCGCGGTGCGGGTAACCCATACGACCAGGTTCATCTCGGTGTCGGGGCGGCCAGCCTCGGCAATGTGTGCGTCGGGATCTATGGGTTGTGGCACAGCCAGGCTTTCGGGGAAGACTTCGGCAAGATCTCCTGCGACCTGGGGCTGGTCGTTTCCAACGATGGCCTGCGCTTCCGCGAACCGGCGGCGAGCCCGGGACACGCATACATCCATCGCGACGAGTCGCCGGCGACGACTGTGCCCGGCCGCGCCTTCAACACGATCCTTTGCCAGGGCAACGGCATCCTCAACGTCGGCGACGAAACCCGCATCTACCACGGCCGCTGGCGCAATGTCGGCCAGAAGGCGGAGGACCTGGCGGCCCACTACCAGGCTGAGGTGGCGCTGGCCACCTTGCCGCGTGACCGCTGGGGTGCGCTCGCGCTGAACCCCGATGCCGAAGAGGGAACAATCTGCTCGTCACCCTTCCTGCTGCCCGCCACAGGATGCAAACTTCGCCTCAACGCCGATGGCGTGGCCGGATTGACGGTGGATCTACTCGACGCCCAGTTCCAGACCATTCCCGGTTTTGCAGCAGGATCGGTAACCGGTGGCGACGGCCTGGATTGCCCGGTCTGCTGGCGGGATCACGCCCTTTCCGAACTCGGCGGCCAGGCCGTGCGGATCCAGGTGCGGCTGCGGCGAACGGACGCCGGCGCGCCGCGCGTCTTTGCCCTCTATTTGGATGCACGCTAGCGGCCTCGACGCGGAAAGAACCCGGGAGAACAAGATGAACCCCCACAACGAGTTGCTGGACCACATCCAGTCACTGAAGATCATTAGCCCGGAAGCGGCCCGGCGCGCACTGGTCGAGTGGTTGGATGCAGTGCCGGCCAATAAGATCAGTGCGTTTGGCGGGGACTACTGCTTTGTGGATGGCGTCTATGGACACCAGTTCCTCGCCCGCCAGAACGTGGCCGCGGCACTGGCGCAGAAGGTTGCCGACGGGACGTTCAGTCTATCGCGCGCCAAGGAAGTGGCCGGCTGGCTGTTAGTCGAGAACCCGAAACGGTTGTTCGGGCTCGATCGCTTTCTGGTTGCGCGGGGAGATTGAGAGCCTATCCGAAAACCCTCCTGTCACAGGGAGCGGAGCCGCTTCCGGCTCCGGCCCTTCGATGGCGCTCAGGGCAGGCCGGCGCGGGAAGCCGCGCCGCTCCACAAGAGGCAGACAGGTTTTCGGATAGGCTCTAAGAAGATACGAAGCGAAGTCCGAGGGTGGCGGAGTTTATAACCCACGTTCGATTCGTTCTTCCCTCAGATCGGTGATTTCTTTACCGTGTATCCCTTGCTGATGGAATCCCGGCAGAGTGGGGTGGGGCTGCGCATAGCAGGTGATCCCGGAGGTCCTGAAGAAGAAGGGGAGTATCATATGCTTGCAATCAGGCGTGAATACATCGAATGGCGCGACATCTGGGTGACCGGTGCACCGGATGAATCATTGCCGCGACTGCTTCTGGTCGGCGATTCCATCGCCCGCTCCTATTTTTCCCCGGTTGAGGCGGAACTGAAAGGACGGTTCCTCTGCGCGCGCCTGACGACCTCGACCTGTGTTTGCGATCCGGCATTCAAGAAGGAGCTCGCCCTGCTGCTGGACGACTACCGCTTTGCAGTGATCCATTTCAACAACGGCCTGCACGGCTGGGAGTACGATGAAGCCGACTATGCGAGCGGGCTTCGCCATGTCCTGGATTTCATCAGGAAGCGGAGCCCGCAGAGCAGATTGATCTGGGCCAGTTCAACTCCCGTGCGCCAGGGAAACGACTTGAACGTGCTGGATCCCAGAACAGACCGGGTGCGCGAACGAAATCGGCTGGCGCGGGCTATCGCCGCCAGACGCAAGCTGCCGATCAATGACCTGTTCGGGTGCGTCATCGACCATCCCGACTACTTCTCCGGGGATGGGGTGCATTTCAACGCCAACGGGCAGAATGTGCTGGGGAAAGAGGTCGTTCGCACGGTTTTGTCAGAAGGCAACTGAAACGTCGACATACGCGGCGTCATTTACGCGAAAGGAAAAAGCATGATCAGGGTCGGGATGATCGGGTGTGGCGGCATGGGCCGCTACCATGCGGCGGAACTCGTGAAGTTGGCGAACGTCAAGGTGGTCGGGGCGTGTGATCTGATTCCGGAAAAGGCGAAGGCGCTGGCCGACCAGGTCGGTGTGGGCCGCTGCTGCACCGACTTTCGCGAATTGCTCCCCGATGTCGATGCCGTCTGGGTCTGCACCGAGCCGTTCAACCGCGTGGAGATCGTGACGACGGCCGCTAAAGCGGGCAAGCACATCTTCACCGAAAAACCCATTTCGCGCTCGCTGGCCGACGCCGATGCGATGCTCGCCGCCACGCGCAAGGCCGGCGTCAAGTACATGCTCGGGTACTGCCTGCGGTTCTGGCAGCCCTACCGCCTGATCCACGACGCCGTCGCCAGCGGCGAACTTGGTGAACTGGCGAGTTGCTGGATGCGCCGCTTCATGCCCTGGAATCCTGCGAACTGGTACGGCCAGCAGGACAAGAGCGGCGGCGTGATGCTGGACTTCGGCAGCCACGACGTCGACTGGCTGCGCTGGGTGGGCGGCGACGTGAAGACTGTCTGCGGCCGGACCTTCCATATCCGCGATGGGATCCAGACCGACGACCACGGCGCCGGGGTGTTCCTCTTCAAGAACGGCGGGATTGCGACATTTGAGAACAGTTGGTCCTCTTTCCTGGGCGAATCCTCGCTGGGCGTCATCGGTACCAAAGGCGCGGTCATGCTGGGCAGGGACGGCAAGGTGCGCCGACGCATCGGCCATGACGGCCCGGAAGAGGTCGTTGACGTCGAGGCCGCCACGGCGATCAACCCGGAGGGCGTTGTCGGAAAGCGGGATTCGAAGGGCGATATCCAGAAGGTCCAGTTACGCAGTGAGAGCATCCAGCAGCATTTCTTCCGCTGCATCGAAGAGGACATCGAGCCGCTGACGCCGGCGACGGACGGCCGCAAGACGCTGCTCACCGTCATGGCGATCTGGGAGTCCGCGCGGACCGGAAAGTCTGTGGAAGTCGACCGTATGGCGAGGAAGCCCCGCGCGGGCGGAAGGAGCACAAAATGAAGATCGGATTGATGCCGGGCACGCCCGCGGCGGAAATGCGGGAACTGGGATTCGAGGCGGAGCAGATGTTCTACGGCTGGAACCGGCAGGATGACGCCGGCGACCCGACCGCCGAGGCGATCACGGACGAGTTGCGGCCGGGCAAGCTCGCGCTTGCGGCCATGACGGTGCACATTGATTTGGTGGGGCCGCAGGGCGTCATCCAGGCCGACGTAGACCGGGCGATCCGCCTCGTGGGTCGGACCGCAGCCCTCAAGGGCCTTAGCGGCGACAACGCGCGGCCGATCCTGATCTGGCATCCCTCCGGTTATCCCGAGGCGCCCGGCGTGAGCGACAGCGCCGTGTTCAAGGGGCTGTGTGCGGCGATGCGATCGATCTGCACAGCCGCGGATCGTCAAAATGTGGACATTGCGGTTGAACTGACCCGCGGCGGAAGCGTCGGCAGCGCGGAGGGTTTTCTGCGCATCAAGGACCAGGTGGCCTCGCCGGCGCTGAAGGTGTGTCTTGACGCGGCCAACATCGTCCCTGACCGCACCCCGCTCGAGCGGTGCGTGCGCATGCTCGCCCCGGACATCGTGATCGCCCACGGCAAGGATTCGCACTTCGGCGCGAACGGGGAGGTGGCCGGCTACGGTCCCATCGGGTCGGGCAAGCTGGACTATGCCACATACATGCACTGCCTGCGCGACATGTGCAACGTGCCGTACTTTATCCTCGAGTACTACCAGACGCGCGAAGAGATGCTGCGCGCCCGCGACATTGTCATGCAATTGCTCTGATCGCGGCGGCGTGTTGGGAAATACACGCCCGGCATTGCGGCTCGCGGGGACGCTCGCCCTCCAATGGACTGGGGACGCTCTGCAATTCGTGGAGGGCGAGCGTCCTCGCGAGCCGCGTAGCAGCCCGGCGTTTATAAAGTGCGAACCTGTTTGGGGAGCAGGCGCCGGTACAGATCCCGCGCCGCGGCCACTGATTCTTCCGTGGCCTTGTGCCACCGCAGGCCGTAGGTCGGGATTGGATTGCCCATGCCGAGGTAGCCCGCTGCGCCGACTTCGAACGAGAAGCGAATCATCTCCTCGATGGCGTTGAAACGCCGGGTGGGCAGCGTGACGTTGCCGAGATAACACAGCCTGAAGCCATCGCGGATGAGCCCGCGCCAGGCGGCCTTGCAGTAGTCCATCTGGTGGCGCACCACCGGGTCGGGATCCGAGAGGCTGAAGTCCCAGCCCCAGTAGTGCCAGGGCAACAGCCACCAGTCGCGACTCGGCAGGCAGTCGCAGACATAGGGCACCTCGTAGCCCATTGCGTGGTATACGATGCCCCGTATGCCGTTGAAGCCGGCCCGCGTGAGCGCGCCGTCGGCGGCGGACAAATGCGCGCGGAGGCTCCGGCTAAGGATGGCCTGCACCGCGGGCGCCCATATCCACGGGTCGGGATCGGCGTTGGAGGGATAGCCGGTGGTTGTCCAAAAGGCCTGCGTGTCGGCCGGTATCATGGGCCCGGCCTTCTCCGGCGCGTGCCCCGCTTTCCAGAGTGCGTTACCGGCGGGGATGGAACTCAGGCCCTCGAATTCCAGGAACACGGCGTCCAGGGCGGGGAACTGTTTGAGATGCTCCGCCAGCATCTGTTCCAGGATGGCCGCATAGCCCGGCCAGGTGGGATTGATGACGTCACTGTCGCGTTCGTAGCCCGTGCAGTTCTTCAGCCCGGACCACGTTCCCAGCAGCGCCTCGGGTGGCAGCCGGCCGGCGTCGGCCGCGTAACACTGGAGCATGGCGCCGACCGTGATTCCCCGGCTGTGGAAGAAGTCGATGAGGTCGCGTCCCCACCGGTTATCGGTGATCACGTTCATGCTCTCGGGGCAGTTGTGCAGGAAGGGCAGCGTGGACTTGATGCCGTTGCTGTACCACTTGGTGTAGAAGGTGAAGTGATTGATTTCCAATTCGTCGCACAGCCGTTCGAGATGAGGCCGCAGCGTCGCGAACGGTGTTTTCCAGAACCGGCTGATGGCATCGTGCGACGGCACCCAGTGGTCCATAAGCCCGATCAGCATGACATCCTCCATGTCTTCACGTGCGGCGATCAATTCTGCAGACAGGCGACTTCATCTTCCGCACGCGCCGTCGACCACGCGGTGATCGAAGGAGAGAGCGGCCGATCCATCCGGCGCGGTCCGTCGAAAGGCAAGGTTGCCCCACATCTTTTCCGTTCCGAACGCGAGCGCGGCGTCAAAGTCCGCATGAGACAGGCAGACGCGGTCCACATTGCGTGAGAATGAGACTTCGACGGCCGTGAGCCGGTGCAGGGGCGCGGCGGCGCCGTTCAGCGTCGCCGGCAGCCGCTTCACGGACGGCGGCGCGTCGCCCGGCGCCAGGGGCACGAGCGCCCACACGAGGCAGTCCGACGTGGTTCGCTTGCGGTAGGCGAAACACGGGTACTCGTCGGCCTTGAGGTCCTTCTCCCGGATGTAGGCGGCCAGCCCGTCGTTCCACACCTTCTCGGCGCGCAACCCGTCACCGGCCGGCGGGCAGACGGCCAGGCGCGTCCGGCCTTCGTGCCCGAGCAGGATCAGGTCGCCTTCCGCCTTCCCGGCGCAGCAGCCGTGGAAGTAGGCCGTCAGGGGGTTCTCGGAGGCCGATTCGATCCAGTCGAACACCAGCCAGTAGCTCGGAGCCGACTTGATGAACAGCACCTTGCGGGCGTGGAGCGTCGAGTGCTCGGGGTAGTGGTAGAAGCCCTCGTGCACGCCGTGGAAGAAGTCGTGCGTGTCCTCGCTGATCCAGCGCCGCACGGCGGGAATGACGTGCCCGCGCCAGCGCCATTCGTCGACGAGCGGGGCCTGTTCCATGCCGTCGATGGCCAGGCAGGTGTGGGCTTCGGTCTTCTCATCGTAGGCGCGGCCCGGGGAGTTGCCGTACGGGGCGCATCCCATCTCGCCGAGGAAGCGGGTGCCGCCCGCATGCACGTCGAGCGAAAAAACGTCGTTGTGCCCATGGCTGGTGACGATGGGGCCGCGGTCGGCCGCGGCGATGGCCATGTAGGCGGCATCCGCGCTCTCGCCGTTGCGCAGCGCCGCGTAGCCGGTCGGCCCCATGAGGACGGACGTGAAATCCGGATTCCGCTCGCGCGTTTCGGCGTAGGTGGCGGCGCCCGCTAGGCCCACGGCCCAGAAGGCGCAGAGGGGTAATTCGCCGGGAGTCTCCGCCTTGGCGTCAGCCTGGTGCTGGCGGAACAGCTCAGAGTACGCCTTGCACTCGCCGTCGCCCGTGAGAGCTGCGGCTACGGCGGCGAGCGACGTGAGGCCGCCGGGCGCGTGGCCGCCGTCGCCGAAAGAAGGGAGCCCGCCAACGGGACTCGCGAGCCGCAGCAGGAAGCGCGTGGCGTTGAGGAGTCGATCGGCGAAACCGGCCGACAGAGGGTAGCCGTTGCGTTGGGCGATGAGGTACAAGTCCCACAGGTTCAGCATGGAGCCGGCCTGGTAACCCAGCGTGGTCTCCCGGGCGCCGCCGTCGGCCTTGTAATGACCGCGGACGTGTTCCTCGACGATGCTCATGCCGGTGCGGGCCAGGAAGGCGGAGCGCTTGAATTCCGGGAAGAGCAGCCCGATGAACGGAAGCACGTGCATGCCGTGCAGGTACCAGTTGTGGCCCTCCGGCCCGAGCATGATGGGCTGCCAGTTCGACGTGTGCACGTCCCACGCGTTATCGGCCTCGGCGTGGAAGTGGTCGAGGAAGGCGATGCGGCCGGCGGGACTGAACCCGTCGCAGTCGAGCAGGAGGAAGAAGGCGTCGAGTTCGATCGCCGCCTGCGTGCCATTGAAGGAGTCCCAGTTGAACATTCCGCCCGTGGGCACGGCGAGGTAGAAACGCTCGAACGCATGGCCCCACGCGGGATCGCCGGTGGCCCACCAGGCCTCGCCCAGGACGGGCACCGAGCTCAGCGCTCGCGCGGTCCTGGCCTGCTCGATGGTCAGGCCGGCCAGCCGCTTCGCCTCGGTCAGGTCGAAGGTCCGCCACGCCGCGTAGTGCCGGCGAAGGAAATCGAGCACGTCGGCCTTGCGTTCGTACTCGAAGCGGAACCGCGGGCGCGGCGGGTGGGCGAGATAGTCAAGGAAGGGAAGCACGGGATCGGCCGCGGCCTGGATGCCGGCCAGGCCGACCCGGTCGATATCCACGTATTGCATAAGGTGGCGGGATTTGTCGGCAGTCATCGGCGTGTTCTCCTTGGGCTGGCGGGGCCATACCCGCCCTGGTCTGACAGCGGCTCGCACTATAGGCCGGCGACCCGCCGCACGCAACGGTTTCCATGCCGGCCACGGCCGCCGCGGAGCCCCTTGCGATACGCCTGTACCTTGCGGAGGAATCGGATATACTGCCGCGCTTTGGTGCATGGAGCGCCTGGAGCCTCGGTGACAAGAAGGAGCCTCGACACACATGAGCATCAGACGGACAGTGGCGGCGATCGTGGCGGTGGTGGCAGCGGGATGGGGAATGACGGCCTGCGCGCCGAAGGATACGTCGCCGATCATCGCGTGCGAGTTGGATGGCAAGATGGTCTCGACGGACTTCACGTTCAACGGTTTCCGGACTGTGCTCGCGCAGGAGCACGGGGCCCTTGTGGTCGTGCCGGATGTGAGCCTCAAGTCGAAGTCGCTTCAAGTCTATTTCAAGCCGCTGGCTGACGGCCGGTTGCTCGCGGAGCGCGTGGTGGTCCTGGGCAGCCTGCAGACCGGCATGACACCCGCCATGCTCTTCGGGCTCACCAATGCGGTGCCCCTGGTGCGGGCCGACGTAACGGCACCAGCCGGCGTGGCCACGAACAAGCCAGAGTAAGACGGGGAGTGCTCGCCCATGCCTTCCGACCTCTTCCTGACCGTCATTCAGTTGGCGGCGCTCGTCTTCTCGATCGTCGTTCATGAAGTGGCGCACGGCTATGCCGCCTGGCGGCTGGGCGATCCCACGGCGCGCATGTCCAACCGCCTGACGCTCAACCCGCTCAGACACATAGACCCCATCGGGTCCGTGGTGCTGCCGTTGCTGCTCGTGCTGACGCACAGCAAGATCCTGTTCGGCTGGGCCAAGCCGGTGCCCTTCAACCCGGCGTATTTCCGCGACCCGCGCAAGGGAATCATGATCGTGGGTGCGGCCGGGCCGCTCGCGAACTTCATCCTGGCCGTGGCGAGCGCGCTTCTGTTTCGGCCGGTGGGACATTTCGTGCCTTTGGCGGGTTGGTTCCTGGCGTACCTGTGCATCACCAACGTATTTCTTGGCGTCTTCAATCTGATCCCCATCCCGCCGCTGGATGGCTCGCGGATCGTGATGGGGGTTCTGCCCGACCGGCTCCTCCGCGCGTACATGCAGGTGGAGCGGTTCGGCATCATCATCGTCTTCGTGCTTGTCTACGGGGGCCTGCTCGACAGGGTCATCAACCCGGTGGCAAGCCTGTTGCTGCGATTCTTCCAGGGCGAGTAGGCGAGACTGCTGAGAATCGGCTTTATGGGCGGGGCCGGGTAGGGTAGAGTCCTTCGCTTTCAGCACGGAATCAAGCGAGATACCTATGACAACGGCCAAGCGCATGCGCATTCTTTCCGGCATCCAGCCGTCGGGGAAATTGCACCTGGGCAATTACTTCGGCATGATGAAGCCCGCCCTGGAGCTCCAGGAGCAGGGCGATGCCTACCTGTTTATCGCGAACTACCACGCGCTCACCACGGTCGGCGACCCCGCCGTGCTGCGGGCCAATTCCCGCGACGTGGCCCTGGACTTCCTGGCCTGCGGCCTGGACCCGCAGCGCACCGTGTTCTTCCGGCAGAGCGACGTGCCGGAGGTGACCGAGCTGGCGTGGTTGCTGTCGGTGGTGACCCCCATGGGCCTGCTCGAGCGGTGTCACTCCTATAAGGACAAGCTGGCCAAGGGGCTTCCGCCCACGCACGCCTTGTTCGCCTACCCGGTGCTGATGGCGGCCGATATCCTGGCCGTGCAGTCGAACGTGGTGCCGGTGGGCCGCGACCAGAAGCAGCACGTCGAAGTCACGCGCGACATCGCCGTGAAGTTCAACCTCCAGTTCGGCGAGACATTCACAATTCCCGAACCCGCGATCCGCGACGAGGTGGCCGTCGTGCCGGGCGTTGACGGCCAGAAGATGTCGAAGTCCTACAACAACACCGTCGAGATCTTCGGGACGGAAAAAGAGACGCGGTCGCGGGTCATGAAGATCGTGACCGACAGCAAGGGGTTGGAGGAGGTCAAGGACCCGGCCACCTGCAATGTGTTCGCCCTCTACAAGCTGTTCGCAACCGAGGCTGAGCGCGAGGCGCTGGCCGCGCGGTACCGCGGCGGGAACTTCGGGTACGGCGAGGCGAAGAAGGCGCTCTTCGAGAAGGTGTGGACCTACTTCGAGCCGTACCGGCGGCGCCGGGCGGAACTGGAGAAGGATCCGGGGTTTGTGGACGGGGTGCTCAAGGACGGCGCCGCGCGCGCCCGCGCCGAGGCCCGCAAGACGCTTAACGCGGCCCGGCTGGCCGTGGGGTTGGACTGATACCCATGACCCACGTTGTTGTCCAGGATGACTACAAGGTCCAGCTCGAGATCTTCGAGGGGCCGCTCGACTTGCTCCTCTACCTGATCAAGAAGGCCGAAGTCGACATCTACGATATCCCGATCGAACGCATCACGACGCAGTACATGGAGTACCTGTCGGTGATGAAGATGCTCGACCTGAATATTGCCGGCGAGTTCATCGTCATGGCGGCCACGCTCATGATGATCAAGAGCCGACTGCTGCTGCCGGCCGATGAGCGGCCGGACATGGAAGACGAGGAAGACGACCCGCGCTGGGACCTCGTCCGCCAGTTGGTGGAGTACAAGAAGTTCAAGGAAGTGGCGCTTCACCTCCAGCAGCGCGAATATCTGCAGGAGAATGTTTTTGCGCGGGGCCTGGAGCCGGTCGTTGAGGCGGAGCCGGAGCAGGGCGTCGGGATCGGGGACGTGAGCATCTTCGACCTGATCTCGGCGTTCAACGAAGCGCTGAAGAAGGTCAAGGTCGAGGAGTTCGGGGAGATCGTCGACGATCGCTTCACGGTGGTCGACAAGATCGAGTACATCCTGGGCACGATCCGGGAGCGGGGCAAGATCCGGTTCGGCGAGCTGTTCAACAACATCGCCGCCCGGCATGAGATCGTGTGCACTTTCCTGGCGTTGCTCGAACTGATCCGGCTGCGCCAGCTCAATGCGCAACAGGATAGCGACTTTGGGGAAATTGTGATTGTCAAAGCGACCGAGTGAGCAGGGAGATCAAGACCGGCCATGGATACGCCAGTTCAACTTCAACTTAAGCAGGTGTTGGGGGCCATCATCTTTGCGGCCCGGCAGCCGATGACCACCGGGGCGATCCGCAAGTTGCTTCAGGAGACGGCCCAGGCCTACGGTGAGGAAGCGACCGCTTTCGGTTCGCTGAAGGAAGCCGAAGTCGCCAAGTGCCTCCAGGATATGAAAGGGGAGTGCGAGGCGAATGCGCTCGGCTTCCACCTGGTCGAGAACGCGGAAGGCTTCCGCTTCCAGAGCGACCCGGCCGGCGGGCCGTGGGTGCGCCAGATGCTGGACATCGGCAAGCCGACGCGGCTGTCGCGGCCGGCCATCGAGACACTCGCGATCATCGCGTACCGGCAGCCCATCTCGCGGGCCGAGATCGAAGGCGTGCGCGGCGTGGCGGTGGATCACGTGATCCGCATGCTCATGGAAATGCAGCTCATCCGGATCGTCGGACGGAGCGAGCTGCCGGGCCGGCCGATGTTGTACGGCACGAGCGGCATGTTTCTGGATCATTTCGGACTGAAGAACGTAAAAGACCTGCCGGGCATCCAAGAGCTGGCCCGGCTCGACGCGGCGCGCCAGGCGCAGGCCGAACCGGCCGCGGCCCAGGCGCCGGAAGCCGCTCCGGCCGCAGCCCCCCCCGCTCCAGCCGAGGCGTCCGCGGAGCCGTCCGGGGCCGCCGA
>CAITUY010000202.1 GCA_903895695.1 uncultured bacterium | reverse complement strand
GCCGCTCCGGCCGCAGCCCCCCCCGCTCCAGCCGAGGCGTCCGCGGAGCCGTCCGGGGCCGCCGAAGCCCCGCCCGAGGCCGCGCCGGCGGCCGCGACGGACCCGGAGGCGGAGAAGGAATAGCCATGGACCTTCAATCTCTCAGGACGAAAATTGACGGGATCGACGAGCAGTTGGTGAAGCTGCTGAATGAGCGAACCCGCATCGCCCTGGACATCGGCAACGTCAAGCGGCAGAAGGCGGGCGAAGTGTATGTGCCGGCCCGCGAGAAGGAAGTGCTCCAGCGCGTGGCCGCCATGAGCGCCGGGCCGCTGAAGGCCGAATCCCTGGCGGCCATCTATCGCGAAATCATGTCCGCGGCGCTGGCGCTCGAGAAGAGCGTCAAGGTGGGCTACCTCGGCCCGCCCTCGACCTTTTCGCACCAGGCGGCCCGCGGCCGGTTCGGGGGCAGCGTCGAGTACCTGTCGTGCGAAACCATCAGCGACGTGTTCGACGCGGTCGAGAAGAAGATGGCGGATTACGGCGTCGTCCCGGTGGAGAATTCGACGGAGGGGGCCGTGACGTTCACGCTCGACCGGCTCGTCGACACGCCGCTCAAGATTTGCGCGGAAATCTATCTGCCCATCACGCAGTGTCTGCTGGCGCCCGGGCCGCGCGACCGGATCAAGAAACTCTACAGCCACCCGCAGGTGCTCGGGCAGTGCCGCCAGTGGTTGCAGCGCGAGATGTCCGGCGTGGACCTGATCCCCGTGGCCAGCACGGCGCGGGCCGCCGAACTGGCCGCCAAGGAGGAGAACGCGGCGGCCCTCGCCAGTCACCTGGCATCGGAGATCTACAGCCTGCAGATCCTGGAATCGGACGTTCAGGACATGAGCGGCAACACGACGCGCTTCCTGGTGATGGGGAACAGCTTCGGCAAACCCACGGGCGAGGACAAGACCTCGATGCTGTTTGCCGTGCAGCACAAGGCCGGGGCCCTGTACGGGGCGCTGGAAGCGTTCAAGAAGTTCAGCTTGAACATGACCAAGATCGAATCGCGGCCCAGCCGGGGCAAGGCCTGGGAGTACTACTTTTTCGTCGATGTGGAAGGCCACATCCAGGACGCCGCCGTGGCGGGCGCGCTGGCGGAGATGTCCGGGCATTGCGTGCTGGCCACCGTGCTCGGGTCGTATCCGCGCGGCAAGGCGGGATGAGGGAGAACGTTTAACGCCCAACGTTCAACGCTCAACTTTCAAGTAAGGCATTCGAGTGTTTCGGCGTTGAGAGTTGGGCGTTGAATGTTGAACGTGAGCGTTCCTGCGCAGATTGGTAGGAGATAACCAATGACCTTCAAAGATTTAGCCAAACCGTGGGTCGCCGGGCTGGGTGTGTATGAACCCGGGCGGCCGATCGAGGAAGTGGCGCGCGAACTGGGCTTCAAGGATGCCGAGGCCATCATCAAACTGGCGTCCAACGAGAACGCACTCGGGCCGTCGCCCAAGGCCGTGCTGGCCATGAAGAAGGCCGCGCGGCAGATGCACCTGTATCCGGACGGCGGCGCTTTCTACCTGGTGCAGGCGCTGGCGAAGCGGCTGCGCGTGAGCCAGGACCAGATCATCGTGGGCTGCGGCAGCAACGAGCTGCTGGAGTTCATCGGACACGTCTTCCTCCAGAAAGGCACGAGCATCGTCATGGCCGACCGGGCCTTCGTGGTCTACAAGCTGATAGCCGCGATGTTCCAGGCCGAGACGATCGCCGTGCCGATGATCGACTACAGGCACGACCTGAACGCGATGCTGAAGGCCATTCGCCCCGATACGCGGGCCGTGTTCGTGGCCAACCCCAACAACCCGACCGGCACCATGGTCGCCGGCGCGGAGATCGATGCGTTCATGCGGAGGGTGCCCGATCACGTGGTGGTCGTGTTCGACGAAGCCTATGTCGAATTGCTGCCGGTCGACCGGCAGCCGGACGTGCTGAGGTACGTGCGGGAGGGCCGCAAGGTCGTCGTCATGCGGACCTTCTCGAAGACCTACGGCCTGGCCGGCCTGCGCATCGGGTACGGGGTCGCGCCGGCCGAGTGCATTCAATTGATGCACCGGATCCGGCAACCGTTCAACACGACCGCAATGGGACAGGTGGCCGCGGTGGCGGCGCTGGACGACGACGTGCACGTCGAGCGGACGCGCGCCATGATGCGGGACGGCCTGGCGTTCCTGCAGGACGCCTTCGCGAGCCTGGGCTTGTCGTATGTTCCATCCTCGGCGAATTTCGTCCTCGTGCAGGTTGGGCAGGGGCGGCGCGTGTTCGAGGCCCTGCAGCGCGAAGGCGTGATTGTGCGTCCCATGGATCCCTACGGCATGCCGGCGCACATCCGGATCACCGTCGGCACCAAGGCCGAGAATCGCCGCTGCCTGGCGGCGCTCAAGAAGGTCCTGGGCAGGACGAAAGCGGGCGGATGAACGTCGCCATCATCGGTCTGGGCCTGATGGGCGGTTCGCTCGGGCTGGCGTTGCGCGAACGGGGGGTGGCCCGCGTCACGGGCTATGCCCGGCGCCCGGATGCGCGGCACCTGGCGATCGACGGCGGGTTCGCGGATGCCTGCGCCGACTCGCCGTCGGCGGCCGTGGCAGAGGCGGACATCGCGGTGTTTTGCACGCCCGTGCTCACGATCCCCGCGTTGATCGCCGAATGCGGCGCCTCGTTTCGTTCCGGGTGTACGGTGACCGATGTCGGCAGCACCAAGGCCGACGTGCAACGCGAGGCCGCGAAGGCGCTGGCCGGCAGCCTGGCCGTTTTCGTGGGCAGCCATCCGATGACGGGTTCGGAGAAGAACGGGCTCGAGGCCGCGCGGGCGGATCTCTATGAGGGCGCGATCGTGGCCGTGACACCGGGGAATGACTCGGCGGCCACCGAACGAATCTGTCGGTTCTGGCAGGCCGTGGGCGCGCGCACGGTCAGGGTGGAGGCGGCCGAGCACGACGCCTTGGTGGCGCGGACCAGCCACCTGCCGCATCTGGTCGCCGCATTGCTCGTCTCGGTCGCGGGCCGCGGCCCCGCCCCGGCCACGAGGCCGTTCTGCGGGCCCGGCTTCCGGGACACCACACGCGTCGCCGCGGGTTCGCCTGAACTCTGGCACGATATCGTGAAGACCAACCGGGACGCCTTGCTCGCCGAACTGAAGCTGTTCGAGGCTGAACTCGGCGCGCTTACGGCGATGCTCGAACGCGACGACTACGAAGGGGTCAGGACGCTGCTCGCGAAGGGCCGTGCCCTGCGCGCCCGCCTTTTGGGATGATGCAAGGAAAAGAACGCCATGAATATAAAGCAAGCGGTCGTGACGGGGCAGAACCAGGTGGAGTTGCAGTCGCGGATGCTCGACGAGAAGCTCAAGCCCGACGAACTCCTCGTGAAGACCGAATGGACGTTCATCAGCGCCGGGACCGAGCTGGCCAACTATACGGGCCGGGAACCGGACGTGTTCCGGCCGGGCACCTGGTGCGCCTATCCCTGGAATTCGGGTTACGCGAACGTGGGTGTCGTGGCGGCGACAGGCGCCGGCGTCACGCGGTTCAAGCCGGGGGACCGGGTCTTTTCGACAGGGCCGCACGCGTCGTTCGTGAAGCTCGACCAGACGTCGCTCGTCGTTCCGGTGCCGGCCGGCATGGACCCGAGCGTGGCAGTGGCGACGCGCATGGCGGGCGTCAGCACCTCGGCGCTCGTGATGGCGGACCTGCGGTTGCATCCGTGGGTGGTGGTGTTCGGGCTGGGGCTGGTCGGAAACCTGGCGGCGCAGGCGTTCCAGATCGTCGGTGGTCGGGTCATCGGCGTCGACCCCGTGGCCAGCCGGCGGCAGTTGGCCGAGCAGTGCGGCATCCGATGGACGGTGGGCGGCACGGCGGACGAGGCCCACAAGGCCATCGCCGATCTGACCGGCGGCCGGCTGGCGGACATCACGGTGGAGGCGACCGGGCTTACTCCGGTGGTGTTGCAGTCGTTGCGGGCCACGACGGAGTTGGGCCAGGTCTTGTTGCTGGGGACTCCCCGCGCGCCCCTTTCCGGTGATCTCACGCCGGCCTTCAAGGAGATTCACCTGCGCAACCTCACCGTGCGCGGCGCGCTGGAGTGGTGTCCGCCCACGTATCCGCCGGTCAGTGCGCTGGGCGGGCGTACGTTCGATATCGCATCACTCTATGGCAAGCAGATGATGATCTTCGACTGGGTACAGGCCGGGCAGATGCAGGTGGCGCCGCTCATCACGCATCGTCTGGCGCCGGCGGATATCAAGCGGGCGTATGAAGGGTTGCTGCGCGAATCGGAGACGTACATCGGCGTGGCATTGGATTGGAGCAAGGTGTGATCACGATCAAGGCCGCCTGGGGCGGGATCCGCATCGAAGGCGGCGAGGGGAGCCTCTGGCAGTACCGCCTCGCGGGGAGCCGGACGGCGGTGAACGTGACGGCGCCCGTCTTCGAGATCGACGGCGAGCCCGTGGTCCTGGCCGTGGAAGCGCCCCGGCGGAGCCGCAATCCGGTCCGGCGGCGCAACGGCGTGACGGAGCACACGGTCGAGGGCCCGTGTCGGGGCCGGTCCGACTTGCGGCTGGAGATGGTCTTCCACGTGGCCGACGATACGCCTGTGGTCCGTTTTCGTTACCGGCTGCTGAATCGCGGCGCGGTCGTGCGGCTCACCCGGTCGACCGGCCGGGACCGGCTCACGTATGCCGGCGTGTCGCTCGCGACGTGGCCGGAGTGCGGCGAACTGCGCCTCAGCGAATTCGACGAGGCAACGCACGCATACGGTCCGCGCGAACGCGCCGTGGGACCCAAGGACTTCGACAACGGGCTGGCGGCGATGGGCCCGATCCTGACCGCCGGGGATGGCCGGCACGCGATGCTTCTGGCGTATGAGCACGGCTCGCAGGCGCCCGATGCGTTCCTGCAGTACCGGCTGCACCCGGATCGGCGCGTGGATGTGGAAGCCGTCAAGGGGAACACGTGGCACGGCCGGCCGGTCGGCGATGGGACGGACTTCGAGACCATCTGGTTCGAGCTGGCCGTGGTGGCAGGCGATCGGGAGGCGCTGGCCCGGGCGTACCGGGCGTTCGTGCTCGGGCGCATGACGGAGAACGCCGCCTCGCGCACCCCCTATATTTTCTACAATACGTGGGCGTACCAGGAACGGAACTTCTGGTGGAACAAGCAGCGCTACCTGGACTCCATGACGCAGGAGCGGATCCTGGCCGAGATCGACGTGGCGCACCGGATGGGCATCGACGTGTTCGTGCTCGACACGGGCTGGTACGAAAAGACCGGCGACTGGCGCGTGAACCGCGCACGGTTCCCGGACGGCTTGAAGGCGGTTCGCGAGAAGCTGACCGGCTACGGGATGAAACTCGGGTTGTGGTTCAGCCCGACCGAGGCGGCCGTCACGAGCCGTATGCTGGTCGAGCACAAGGATTGCCTCATGTCGCGGGACGGCCGGGAGTCCGCGCCGCACCCCGTGTGGGAGACCGAGGACAGCCAGTGCCTGTGCCTGGCGAGCCGGTATTGGGAAGCGTTCGCCGATGAGTTGATCCGGCTCGTGAAGGAGGTCGGCGTGACCTACTTCAAGTGGGACGCCGTGGGGCAGTACGGGTGCGACGACGCGCGCCATTGGCACGGGGGGGCGGACGCGACGGCGCAGGAGCGGGCGGACGTCTACGCCTTCGAGCAGGTCCGCTACATGACGCGCGTGATCGACCGGTTGTGCGCGGC
>CAITUY010000201.1 GCA_903895695.1 uncultured bacterium | reverse complement strand
GCTATAGGTCCACCCTTTGGGGTGGAAAAAGGAGGGACCAAAACCATAGGAATATCGAGCCAACATTGTATCTTAGTTCAGCCCTGAAGTTGTCCAACTGATGGGGGGAAGCTCAGGGGTACTCGTGACGATCACGCCGAACATCTGGCGACGGAAGGTCCGTACACCGCAGAGATCAAAGATGCACCGGCGCCATAGGGCGTCCAAGGGATCGCCGAACGCGGTCTGCTCCCGGTCGGCCGGCGTGTTGGACGTGTTGAAGACGAGTGCCGCCTTGGCCATCAGCAACCCGACCGGAATGCCTTTCCCGTTGTCACCCTCGTCAAACCGGTAGGCGACGCCCGGTCGAATGACACGATCGATCCAGCCTTTAAGGATGGCGGGCGGTTGGCCCCACCAGTTGGGGTGGACGATTACGATGCCGTCGGCCGCCTGAAGGTCCGCGCAGTGTCGTCGGATGGGGTCCGGTACGGCCCCTTGTTCAGGAAACTCGTCCGCGGTCAAAAGGGGATCGAAACGTTCAGCGCACAGGTCATGCAGAATGGCGCGGTGCCCATTGCGCGTTACGGTGGCGCACACCGCATCGGCGATCGCATGGTTGAAGCTGCCCGGCCGGGGATGCCCAAGTATCACGAGGATGTTCATTGGGTTCGATTTCCATTGGCGTTACCCCTTGCCGTTTAGCACTCAGCCGTCTTGATTGCCAGTCGGATCAGCCGGACACAGCCCCCCCCATTGTCGTGATGTCGGCTTGGACGGCTTTTATGTTTACGGCTTGTGTTGTAGACGACGTCCCAAGCGTTCCCATCCGTCCCGGACCGGGACGGGGCCTGGTGGAACTACTGGGCCGCTGTTACGTACGTCGGGACGCGGGCATCTTCGTAAATCTGACGATGACGGGAATGTCATGATCACGGACGCGTATCGCGTTTTCGATCCGGATGGTTGAAGCCTCGCCTAAGGACTTCACCTCGGGAGATTAGGGGGAGGCCTTATTGGCGGCCCCTCCGTAACCGGCTAGGGTCAGCGGGGTATGAGAGCGAACCACGTGGCAGGAAACTCATGATAAAGATAAGCACAACCTTGCAGACATGTCGGATGGTGTTGATGGTCGCGAACGCAAGGGGCCTCCATTTACGGCCTGCGAGCCAACTCGTCAACGTAGCCAGCCAGTTCGATGCCGATATCGTTGTTGAACACAAGGGCCGGAAGGCCAACGCCAAAAGTCTGATAGGTGTCGTCACGTTGCGTGCAGACGAAGGGGCCCGGCTTACCGTCAAGGCCAGGGGGCAGGATGCGCCGGAGGCCCTTAAAGCCATTCGTGATCTGTTTTGCCTTGTGAGTCCCGCAGCGGCTTAGCGGCCCGTTGATGGGCACTGGAACACTTGTTACAGAGTCGGCAATGTCAAGGCCGCGCACGTCCCCTTGCCGGGGTGGCTGGTAACACCAAGGTTGCCTCCCAGAGCTTGGGCACGTTCGCGGATGCTGAAGAGCCCGAACTTCCCTTCGCCACTCTGGCTTTCTGCCATCCCCCGGCCTTTGTCTCTGACCTCAATGGTGATGCGGTGTTTGCCTGAGGTTTTGATCCGGAGCTCGGCCGCTTTGATGCCCGAGTGTTTGTTCGCATTCATCAGCAACTCACGCACCGCTTCAAAAGCGAATGCGCGCATCTCGTCGGAAGCCAAAGTGACGGCGCGGGGTCCCTTGATACTGATCACGAGGCCGAATTGAGACTGCATGTCATCCGCCAGCCAGTCCAGGGCGGCTATTAGGCCGAGTTCGAAGAGGATCGGCGGGGACAAACGGACGGTGAGGTTGCGCGTAAGTTGAATGGCTTCGGTAAGATCCTCCAACAGCCGGTCCGCCGTCTGGCTGGCGGGACCAATCTGCACGGCTTCTTTCAGGTTGCCGATCCTGTACTGCATGGCCACCAGGCGTTGCTGCAGGTCCTCGTGAAGAATGTGCGCTATCCGCCGCCGTTCCTTTTGCTCGACTTTAGTCAGTTCCGTGGCCAGGGCGCGGAGCCTGACCGTGCGTTCCCTGACCTTAAGTTCCAGTTCGTCCCGTGACTTCCGCAGGGTTTTCTCCACCTGCTTGAGGCTGGTGATGTCGCGGACCAGGATGGCGATGCCCGTGACCTTGCCGGATGGCCCCTTTGTCGGGTACATGTGGGTTTCCATGACCCGGCCGTCGCGTTCATCTTCGAAGTGCCGGGACTTGCCGGTCTTCAAGGTCTGATGGAAATGTGCCCGGCGCGACCGGGCCAAAACAGGAGGCAGGGAATCGAACGGATTCCTGCCCACGAAGTTTTGGAGCGCGATCCCAAACCGCGTGCACATCGCGGCATTTGCTTTCACAACAACCCCATTGGTGTTCAACAGCATGATGGCTTCACTGGAACCGTTGAACAACGCCTTGAATTCTTCTTCGCTTTCGCGCAGGGCTTGTTCCGCCTGTTGACGCCGGGTGATATCCACGTGAGTGCCTACATAATGGACCGGGGCGCCGTTGGCGCCCGGGACTTCCCGGCCGCTCATCAACGCGAAGAACGGGGTCCCGTCACGGCGGCGTACCTGGACCTCGCGCGGCTCCAATACTCCTTTTTGGCTGAGCTCGCGGGTGAGTTCTCTCCGGGATTCAGGATTCACGTAGAGTTGCCGGCCGGCATCCGACACCTCGGTTGTCATCTGCTCCGGACTCTCGTAGCCGAACATTCTGGCCATGGCCTTGTTGACGCGCAGCAGACGCCCATCGGGAGTGGCTTCCGTCATGCCGACCACCGAGTCCTCGAACAGGCTGCGATACGCGGCCTCAGTCTCCAGTTGCTTTTGCTCGGCCAGTTTCTTCTCGGTTATGTCGAACACTTGGGCGATGGTGAAGGCGCCATTGTCAGATTGACCCGTGATCTCCCGAACGCGCAATACTCCCCACAGCACGCGGCCGCTCTTATGAAGATAGCGTTTTTCAAGCCGGGCGATGGGCCTCCCTGTTGCGTGCATTCGGCGGATGGCTTGGGCGCTTAGCTTCCAGTCGTCGGGGTGCGTGACATCCCTGATCGTCAGACTCATCATGTCCCGTTTCGCATATCCCAAGAAACGACAATAAGCGCGGTTGACGCGCAGGAAGTGACCGGAAGGAGATACAATCGCCATGCAGATGGGGGCATCCTCAAAGGCGATGTGATCGACTACCGCAGTAGCCGGTGCCTGGGGAAGTGGCCTGTCTGGATCAGCGTCCATAAACACTATTGCCATGCCAAGAGTAACAAGAGGAGGAACCGCAAACCAGTCAAATACGGTTTCGTGGTAGTGATGGAGAGTTACGTGGACGAAGCCCCGGTGGACGGTCACCGGGGTCCTCTGTATAGTGTGTCATCCCGATCGCAGAGCGGAACATAGCCGCGGAAGACGGGCGGACAGCATGAGTAATGATTTTGGCACATACAAAGTATTGACCGATATCACCGCTGGCATTTTCGTTTGGGGGCCGGCACAAGCAGGAAAGGCTCGACATGACTCACCGGGAACGGACCACTGCCGTCTTGCATTACCAGTCGTATGACCGACTGCCGATTGTACATTTTGGTTACTGGGGCGAGACGCTCCAAAAATGGGTTGAGGAAGGCCACCTGACCGGCGACGAGATCAAGGGTTGGTGGGATGGCAGCGACGCCGATCGCCGGCTGTCCGCCAAACTCGGGTTCGACTACAACTGGCAGACCATGTTCTACACCGGCGGGGGGCTGGACCCGGCCTTTGAGAGCAAGGTCATCCGCGAATTCCCGGACGGGCTCCGGCATGTGCTGAACGGGAACGGGGTCATCACGGTGCAGCGCGCGGACGCCGGCAGCATCCCGGCGGAGATCGATCACCTCCTGAAAGACCGGGCGTCCTGGGAGGAACACTACAAGTGGCGCTACCAGTGGTCGGAGAAGCGGGTTAGCCAGTCCTGGCTGGAGCAACTCAAAACGGAGAAGCGTGATACCCCGCTGGGGTTGCACTGCGGGAGCCTCTTCGGGCATATCCGTGACGTGCTGGGGATTGAAGGGGTCAGCTACCTGTACGTGGACGACGAACCGCTCTTCCGCGAGATCATCGATGTGGTCGGCGACCTCTGCTTCCGGAATGTGGAACGCGCTCTGCAACTGGGGGTGGGAGTCGGCTTCGATTTCGCGCACTTCTGGGAAGATATCTGTTTCAAGAACGGGCCATTGGTCAGCCCCGTCGTCTTTCGGGAGTACGTGGGGCCGCACTACCGGCGCATCACGGAGCTGGTCAACCGGCACGGCATCGACATCGTCTCGCTGGACTGTGACGGTTGGATTGACGCGCTGCTGCCGGTTTGGTTTGAGAATGGCGTCAACACCATGTTCCCGATCGAAGTCGGCACCTGGGGCGCTTCCATCGCTCCCTGGCGTCGGCAGTATGGTCGGGAATTGCGTGGGGTGGGCGGCATGAACAAAGTGGTCTTCGCCCACGACAAGGCGGCGGTGGACGCCGAGATCGAGCGGCTGCGCCCGTTGATCGATCTGGGCGGGTATATTCCCTGCCCGGATCACCGCGTAGCGCCCGATGCCAAGTTCGAAAACGTCTGCTACTACACCGAGCGTCTGCGCAAGATATACGGATAAGACCTGATGTTCAGCCGCATTCTCAGTCCGTCGCAAATCAAGCGCATACACGAGGTGTCGTTGGCCATCCTTGACGAGGTGGGCGTCGAGGTTCCCCACGCCGACATGCTGGGTCGTTTCGCCGATGCCGGGGCCCGGGTCGACCATCGCGCCCAACGCGTGCGCATCGGCCCGGCACTGGTGCAACGCTGCCTCGACCAGGCCGGGAAACGGTTCACCCTCCAGGGCCGCGACCTCGCGCGCCAGGCCGCCTTCGGCCAGGGGCGACGCAATTACAACAGTATTGCCGGCGAGGCGCTCTGGGTGGACGAGCCCGGGGGCGTCCGTCGCTACCCGACGCTGGCCGACGTGGCCACCGCCACGCGCCTGGGCGACGCGCTGGAGGAGATCACGATGCCGGGCGCGATGGCGGATCCGCACGAGGTGCCAGTGGCCTTCCGCTGCGTGGACGTTTTCGCCACCATGCTGCGGAACACCACCAAGCCCGTTCACTTCTGGTTCCACGACCGGGCCTCCGCGCGTTTCATCAACGAGATCATGATCGCGGTCCGGGGCGATGCGCAGCGGGCCTCGGCCCAGCCCCTCTGCTATCCGTTTCTCGAACCGATTAGCCCGTTGCGCTTCCCGTTCAACGGAGTCGACCTTCTGTACGAGACAGCCCGGCTCAAACTGCCCGTCGCCATCGGTCCCATGGCACAGATGGGCATGTCCGCCCCGGCCACTGTGGCGGGCACCCTGGCGCAGGAAAATGCGGAGATCCTGGCGGGCATCTGCATCACCCAGTTGATCTGTCCCGGCCTGCCCGTCTGCTACGGCGGCATCTGCCATGCGTTCGA
Source organism: uncultured bacterium (assembly GCA_903895695.1). Classification (GTDB taxonomy): domain Bacteria; phylum Verrucomicrobiota; class Kiritimatiellia; order CAIKKV01; family CAITUY01; genus CAITUY01. The sequence goes on along the minus strand of CAITUY010000201.1, from coordinate 15,915 downwards.
CATGCGGACCACGCAACTGATTTTTGCGGGACCGGAACAGGCCATCTTCGGGGTGGCCATGACCCAGATGGGCAAACACTACGGACTGCCCGTCTACATCAACGTCGGCCTGACGGACGCCAAGCGGCCGGACGCGCAGGCTGGAATCGAGGCCGGAATCACGCTGATGCTGGGGGCTGCCGCCGGGGCGGATATTTTCGGGCACATGGGGATCTCCGGCGTGGACCAGGCGACGTCGCTGGACATGCTGGTGATGCAGCATGAAGTCATCCGCTACGTGGAGAGCGTCATGCGCGACATCGATTTCAGCGACGACGCGCTCGGCCTGGCCGAGATCGCGGATGCCGGTCCGGGCGGCCAGTTCATCGACCGGGATCATACGGCGGCGCACTTCCGCCGTGAACTCTGGATGCCCCGCCTGCTGGACCGCGAGTACTACGAGGCCTGGCGCAGCGTCGGCGCCGCCACCACGGAACAGCGCTGCCGCCAGTTCCGCGACGACGTCCTCGCCTCGCATCGGCCCGTCCCCCTGGACGGCGCCATCTCCGCCGCCATCGAGGACGTGCTTGCGGCCGCGCATCGGGAGCTGGGCTAGGGGAGCGTCCAGTTGACTGGACTCTTCCAATCGAGTCGCATCACTGTGTCTTTGTTGCCGCCCCGACCCTGACGCCATCCTGCACGTCATAGGAGATCGTCGGGTCGATGGGGAGGATGAATGCATCGACATCGCCATTGCTCCAGACAATCTCGATTCGATCCTTCCTGAACTCCCACGTGCCTCGATCCCCGCCGCTCTCGTCAGATAGGACGGTGCCATCCTCTTGGAATGTCCAGACCGCGTTGTAGTTGCCCTTGGATTTGGTGACCTTCCATGCCCCGATCAACCGCTTGATCGCATCCTCCTGCGATTGGCTCTGCAGAACCGGTTTGGCCGGCCCATGGAGGGTCCCAGGTTGGCGGCTGCGCGGACTACCTGGCTGCATCCACGGTGACCGCGCCACGCGGTGCTTCAGAGCATCACGAAGCGCGACACGCTGTTCAGGCGTCAGAACGCTGATTGCAGTGAGGGCCTGCTTGACGCGCACCCTGGTGATTTGTGCGCTGATTTCACTGGCTTCTCCTGCGGCCTGCATGAGCGCCGCCTCGTCGAGAGGATCAGCCTTCCAGAGATTGCTTCGGCGCACCATGGCTTGCCGCCACTTCATGTCCAGTTCCATCGTCGCCTCTTCCGAGGCAGCCATGCTTTCCTTGATGGCTTTGGCCTGGACCTCGCTGAGCCCGAATACCCGGGCCGAAAGGGGATCGCCGGACAGCATATTCAACAGCATTTCCTCACAGTCGTCGCCCATGAAGCGTCCCATAATCGCAGGATTGCCCGGGGCCTCCGCTCCCAGGCCTGGCGCAGGCTGGTTCGTGACCGGTGAAAACGCCAGCGCGGGGGGGGGCGCCGGAGGCGCTCGCATCGCAGGTGGGGTCGAGGAGCCTTGAGGCTCCCCCGCAGCCACGACTGCTGCGCCCATGATGATCACCAGCAGCGACCGAGTCTTGTTCATTGGTTGCTTCCGTGATAGCGAGGCATTGGGTGCCAAACAATGTTGTGGCCATGCTTATTGCACATCCAGTGCTCCATGACAACGGCGAACCGTCTGGCTGTTATGACTATTGTGTTGAGGTTTTCCCAGCGATCAGCGAGAAACGGACTGATTCCTGATGCTGGATCATGAGCCCCAGCGCAGACAGCGGGAAATAACGAAAGACACACCTTATGCAATGGCAACTGCACGACGATGGTTCCTTCGATCTGACCGGGGGCCCCGTGACCCTGCACGGATGCTACCCGGCGCTGGACGGGATGTCAGCGCGCGCTGTCCACGTGACCGTAATGCCCGACACCGCGGGCGGAACCATTCGCTATACGCTGGCCGGTGGCACGTTGGAACTGGTCCTTGGACAGGACGCCGGGGGCCTCACGCTGCGCACCACCTTCAGCCGGGCCGCCACGGCACCGCATTGGCTACTGCCGATGGCCGGTACCCGGGTGAATGGCGCGGATCGCGTGTTCAGGCAGAGTTGCGGCATGGGCGGATCGACTGTGTTCACGCCGCTCCCCCTGAAAGAACGCGTGGATAGTTATAACCTGGTCGCACTCCTGGCCCCGGGCGAGGCCACCCTGGCCATATCGGCGCGCAACTACCGCCGATTTGCCCTGCGCGCCGCCATGTATCCGGAACAAGGCGAGACCCAGCCCGGCAGTTTTGAGATCGGCTTTGCCACCGAACGCATCCCGGTGGGCAATCAGGCGCTGGCCCTGCCGACGCTCCATTTTTCCGCTGCCGCTGACCCTTGGAGCGTGTTGCATGCCGCCGCAATAGAAATCGGCCATGCCATGCAGGCGCGCACCCACCAACCCACCTTCTGGCATTGGTGCTCCTGGTATTACCTGTACCAGCATCTCTCCGAGAAGCTTCTGGACGAATACCTGGCGGGCTTCGCGACCGTCCGGCCGCCGCTCGGATTTCAGACCATCCAGATCGACGCCGGCTACTATCCAGCCAATGGCGACTGGCTCGATGCCGGCTGGCGCTGGCCGTCCGGCATGGAGGCCGCCTTCCGCAAGATTGCCGCAGCCGGTTACCGGCCCGGTGTGTGGATCGGTCCGTTCATGGTCGGCAGCCGCAGCCGGCTCTTCCGGGAACACCCCGAGTGGATGCTGCGCGACAAGGCGGGTAACCTGGTGACGCCCTGGCGCCACTACGGGGAGTACCGTGTCTGGGGGTTCCATGATGAAGAAACCTACCTGCTGGACTCCAGCCACCCGGAAGCATTTGCCTATCTGCGACATGTCTTCCGTACCTTCCGTTCCTGGGGCGTCACTTACTTCAAGACCGACTTCATCTACTGGGGCTTGCACGATTCCACCACCGTTCGGCGGCATACGCCCGGTAAGACAGGGGTCGAGTACCTGCGCGAAGTACTGGAGATGATCCGCGCGGAGATCGGCGACGACGCCTGCTGGCTGGGCTGCATCGCGCCTTACGCCCCCTTTCTGGGATTGGCGGACGCCATGCGCATTGCCGGCGACGTCAGCGACAACTGGGGCGCCTCGCAGAACGTTATCCAGGAAACCATCGGCGACCAGTACTTCAACAATGTCTGGTGGCAGAACGACCCCGACGCCATCCTCGTCCGCAACTTCCACATCTCCATGAACGAGCGGGAGTTGATGGCCTTTGCCTTGTGGCAGGGCATCATGGGCGGCGTCGTGAACACCTCCGACCCGGTTCACCTGATTTCGGCGGACCGACTGCAACTGTTGCGGTTTCTGCGACCGGGGCCGGAAAGGGGAACCGCGCGAATCTGTTACTGGGGACAGAACCGACCTCTGCGGATCGCGGTGAGGGAGTATCCGGCACTGAATGCCCGCGCCGTGCTCGTGCTGAACCCGACGGATGCGGCCCTGGCCCAGCGCCTGCCGTTGATGGAACTGATCGGGTGTGCCAGCGCCGGCGTGTTTGCCTGGAGCCATCAGGGCGCCACGCCGCTGGGGCGGCAGGACTATCTGCTACCGGATCTCCCGGCCCACAGCGCCGCCCTTTATTTCGTCAGCGACACGGACACTCCGCCCGCCGCTGGTCTGACTCTCGGCGGCGCCATGGATTGAAGCCATGCCCCCCTATGGGGGCATGGCCCGGAAGATCCGGCAGGGCCGTATCCAGGAGCTTCAACGCCTCGTCAACGCTTGATCAGCCATTGCACGGTGTTTTGCATCAGGGTCCGCCACGCCGGCGAGTCCCAAAACGCCGTGTCAGTTCCTTCACTTTCACCGAATGGGGTGGCAAGCACGCAGGCGATACGCCCGCCCTTGGGCGTTGTGCCGAGCACGAGGAGCGGATGGTCCCCGGCGGCGACAATCACCTTGGCGCCTGGCCGCGGTGTGCAAAGATGGCTGTAGAAGACCTTGTCCTTCCGGCCGAAATTCACGCCGGCAGCCACGGCGTGGGAAGCGTCGACGACCTTGAGCGTGCCGTCGCCCGTGATTTTGCGCCAGTTGTAGGCCTGGCCCAGTTCGACGGGAAGCATGGCGATAAGGGCCTCGTTCGTGAACTGCGCCTGACCGAATGCCTGGTCGCCGCCGAGGATGAGCGCGTTGCCGCCCACGGACAGGTAGTCTTTGAGCATCTCCTGCCCGACCAGGTCGAACGGAGCGGCGGGAACGTTGCCCAGGACCATCAGGTCGAACGACAGGAGGCTCGGGTAGTCCGGAGGGAAGTAGCTGAACGTCAGTCCCACGGGCGATGCATCAAGCCAGCCATCCTTGATCGTGACCTTGGGGAACGCATTCGTCAGGGCGGCGTCCACGCCGAAGATGGAGGTCCACAGGCCGCGCAGATACAGCACCTGCGGCTCAGGGTTGGGCTTGTAGGTGAATGCGTCCGGCTTCAGGAACACCTTCTGTTTGGCCGGCCGGTTGAAAGCCAGGTACGGCTTCATGCTGAAGGGGTCGTTGTTCTTCCCTTCCGCGCCGCCGAGGTAGTCGCCGTACACCTCGGTGACGACCTTGCCGTCGGGGTCCGTGCCGGTGAGCGTGACCTCGATGCCGGCGGGCATGGCGCCGAGGTTGGTCGCCTTCACGGTTCGGCTGTCGGCCGTCTCTTTAAGTTCGGCCAGTTTCACGTCGGGCACCTGGGCCGTCCACTGGGTCTTGAGACCCCAGACCCGGGTCTTGAGGGTCACATCCTTGAGCGGCACGGCGCCGCGGGCCACCTGGTGTTCGATCGTCAGCCCGTCCGCGGCGGGTGTTGCCTCGAAGTTGGCGATGGCGTTCAGGCTTCCATGCGTGAACCCCGTGATGCCCGCCACGGGGATGATCGTGATGGCCGTGGTCCACGTCTTGCCGGCTGGGATGGCCACGCGGTCATACATCCATTCAGTTGTCAGGGCGGACGTATTGTCGTAGATGCGCCAGAGATCGTTGTAGTCCATGAGGCACATCATGCCGCGCTTGAGGTCCTTGCTGTAGGATCCGTTCCAGCCCGCGGTGGCATCGTCGACGTAGTACCATGCGCCGCCGAACCAGGGCTCGCCCTTGGCGTCCAGGCCGAGGCGGTCGATCCCGCGCACGGCGGGGCGGGCCCAACTGAGCCCCTCCTTGCGGCCGCCGAACCAGTAGTTGTTCTGGCTCCAGTAGCCGGTCACGCGGCCTTCTTCGGTGGTGTTGACGATCGACACGGTGGCGTAGAGCGCCCGGTCTCCATCGTGCAAGGTCATGACCCGCTCAAAACGCAAACCCTTGATCGTGGGCGCGACCCCGACTGTCCAGACTCTGGCAGACGCCGAGGCCGGACCTGCGTTCACGACTTCACCCGTATAGGCCCTGTTGAGAAATTCGCCCGGCCACGTCTGCTCCCAGACGTGATCCATCAGCAGGCCGCCGGATGACTCCACGGGGTACACGATGTTTTCACCGAACGGCTGGTACGTGAACTCCGCTACGCGCGCGCCTTTCTTGAGGTCGATCACGAGCTTTACCACGTCGTTCTGCAGGATGATCGTGTCGCCATTCTTCTCCGCCTTGGCAGCGGCGCCGGCTGAACCGGCGAACAGGGCGATGGCCGCAACAGTGAAAGCAAGGGTCAGGTTCTGGATGTGTTTCATTGTCGGCTCCCTATTTCCCAAGATCGATAACCAGGACGTTCCAGATGGCGACCTCCGGGATGGTGAGGTGGATGCCATCTCCTTCGGCCTTGAACGCCACCTCTTCGCGGAGCATGGGTTCGGGACTCAGCCGTGTGGCCCGCTTGAAGGTCCAACCGTCCAGGGCGGCGGGGAGCAGGACGACCCCGACGTTGTGTAATGGGGCGGGTAGATCGTCCTTCTTCTTCCCTTCGCCCACGGTGGGCTTGGCCGGCGGATTGATGAGGTGGAGGATCAACTGCCTGTGCTTGGCGTCGAGCGGTCGTTCAAAGACCCAGTGTTGCCACCAGGCGTTCCCGGTGACGGTCGCCAGTTTCTCGGCGTCGTGTCGCCGCACGAGGGCGTCATCCCAGCAGAACGTGCCGTAGCGGGTCATGAAGGCACCCCAGTGGTGGTGGTAGTAGGGATGGGCGCCTGCCGCGTAGGCGAACACATTCTGGTAGCGCCCGTCGGCGCTGTCGGGCGAACCCAGGATCGGCCCGTAGTAGCCCCCCAGTTTCTTTATGGCTTCCACGTCATCCGCCACGCTACGGCCGTACACCTCCCACCGGTGGAGGGGATGCTGGACGCCTTCGGCCTGATTGATGTATTCGTTCATGATCAGGCCGCCGCCGCGGCAAAGCTCCGTGGATTCCTTCGGATTCGTCGCCATGCTCTGGGCCCAGTTGCCTTGGGTCCAGTTGTAACCATAAACGAACAGCGGATGCCGCCGGGTAATGGCCTCCTTGGTGCGGCGCATGTTCTGAGCATCGCGCTCGTCCGCCTGCTCGGCTGTGAGGGTCTCGACCCGCTTCCCGTCGAGGTTGTAGACTTCGCGCGCGACGTCAAAGTTGCCGTCCCACCGCGCCCCGTCCCAGCCGAACAGGGAGGCGGAGTCGCCCAACTCCTTGATCCCGATATCCACGACTTTCGGGTCATTCATATTGTAATTCACGGCCACCCAGCCGCCCCAGTGGTTGGACGTGGTGATATCCCACTCGGCCAGTTGCTTCGCGTTGCGGTCCACGGCGAGGACGCCCCCGGACTGCCAGATCCACTCCGGGTGGCGGCGGGCCATTTCGGCGCCCGTCGGGCCTCCGCCCGTAAGCTTGGCGTAAGTGACCGCTTTCAGACCTTCGTCGTGGCCTCGGGCGATCAGGGTTCGAAGGCCCGTCTTGGTCTCCAGGTAACGGGCCTGGCCGGACCACCAGATTTCCTTGTCGGGCGTGAGTTCCAGGAAATCGTCCGGCGCCCAGAAGAACTTCTCGAAGCCGTTGTAGTACTCGCGGCGCCAGCCGGCGATCGTATCGTCCGCCCACTTCATGTCCGACCGCGGCTTGAACCCATCGAACTGCTGCCACAGGAACCCTTCGGCGGCGATCAGGGCCACGTTCCAGTAGTGGTCGCAGACGTTGAAGTAGTCCTCCGCCTTGATGACAGGTCCGCCGTCGACCTTTACCTCGGCCTTGAAGGCGTGACCGTACCGCTTCGGGCTGGCCGGCCATTTGAACTCGGCCACCACCGTCATCCCCGTGCCGACGCTGATAGCCTTCTCCTGCACTTTGCCGACCGGTTCGTCGATCTCGCCTTCGAGCGCGGCGCTCACCGTGACGTTCTGCGCGGCGGGCGACACATTCTTCACGGTCACCGTCGCGGTGATCGGTTCTCGAACGCCATACAGCAGTTTGGTCGGCCGGGCTGTGACCTGGATCAGGGGTGCCGCGGCCGGCGTGGCGGCGACGGCCAGATGGGCCGCCAACAGGACGGCGAGTCCCGCTCCCAGCCCGAGTATCGTTTGTCTACTGTGGGTTTGCCTCATGGGGGTGTTCTCCTTGTTGGCGGTAACATACACCACCGCGTGTGGAGCGCAAGGCGGGAGTCGGTTCGTCGAGGTCGTCGAGGTCGGCCGCGGTGACTTCGCGGTCGGCACGAATGACCGCCGCCGGCAGAACGCCCGGAGATGCAAAGGCGACGCTGACGACAGGAGGCTACGGCGGGGAATGCTGCAGCCAAGTACCGTCGTCTGCACGAAAGCTCAAACCGTCCGATTACTGTACCGTGGCATGATTCGTGACCGTGCAGGTCGCGTTTGTGCCGATGACGCCCCATGTATACGTGCCGCCGGCCGGACAAAGTGGGGTGGTCTTGAGATAGGTGGTACAGAGTGTCGTGTCCGCCCTGGCTCCTTGGGGCTGCCTGGCGTCCAAAGACCACTGCTCCTTGGCGTACTCCATCTGCCGCAGGTTGTTGATGCAGGTGTTGGTCTGCGATGTCGTTCTGGCCCTCATGAACGTTGGCATCGCGATCGCCGCCAGTATCCCGATGATCGCGACCACGATCATCACCTCAACCAGCGTGAATCCCGATTTGCGCATCTTCATGTTGCACACCCTGTGCGGCCCCATCCGTCCTTCATGACCCGCTCATTCCAATGGATGATATGGGGTAGCATCAACCCTGCCATGCCAGGATACACGTTAGAATACTGCGTGGACGGCCAAGAAGTGGGTTCTCAAGCGAAAGACGGGTGAGTTTGGCTTCAATTATGAGAAGACTGTCGCAGGAATGCCCGGGAGTCTTGAGCGGAGCGGAACGGGCCGCCGACGTCGCGGTGACCCGAAAAGTCCAGTTGACTGGACCTTTCCAGCCCGTTGCTCAACGGGTGCGACGGAGTCGCCTCCGCGCGTGCGCTGGGGGCAGGACACGAGTCCTACCAATCACGTCTTCCCGTGCTCGCAGTCATCCACCCGCCCTTGCTGGCGCCCGCCAGGAACACTCGCCGTTCATACAGGGACGTACGGGGTTGCTACCCAGGCTCGACTGGCGCGAAAAACGGTGAACTCGCGCTGCAACACGGCCGCGTGCGCCTGGGCAGTTGCCTCGCTCATGCCGTGTGAACCCCGCGACCTCGGATTTATCGAGACAGCAGTGTGAACGTCGCCATTCCTATCGGAAGGACCGCCCCGCCTCTCGTTAGCCGTGACAGCTAGCCATTCGTGACGACTCTGTCCTGCCGGTTGGGTACGGACCTCCAGCGGCAAAACCCGTCGAAGCAATGCTTTTCGAGACCCATTCGCTCAGGCCATATCCGCCCAATAAAAAAAGATAAAATCCGCACAACGAAATGTTGACAAGATTCGGGGGGGGGGTATAGGCTCCTTATTATTCGAAATGGGCGAATGCGTCGGGTGGCGCGTCTCGACAGGGCGAAAACGAGGAGGACGTATCCATGAAGCGAACGGCGGCGATCATTGTGGTGGCGATGGCGGCAGGACTGGCCTTGGGGCAGCAGGCGGCGACGGACGCGGGGACGGTGCGGGACCAACTGAACGCCACGGCGGCGCAGATGGCGGCGCTACGGGCGCAGGCGCGCGAGGCTCCGGCCACGATCGCCCTGCGGCAGTCGATGACGGATGCGAACGCGGCCTACGAGCAGGCCGTGGCGGCCATCCCGGCGGTTAAGGCCGTGGACGATCAGTTGGCGGCCGTGCGGGCGCAGATGCGGCAGTTGATGCTGCAGCGGGAGGCGGCGCTCAAGGCGAACGCGCCGCAGTTGGCGGCCGTGAGGCAAGCGCGGGACGCCGCCTCGACGCAGTACCGCCAGGCGATGATGGGCGGCGAGGCCGGGGCTGTCCTGATGGCCCGCCAGCGCGAGCTGGCGACCGCGGGGGCGGGGGCATCTTCCTCGCAGACCACTTCGGCGGCGGTCGGCCGGTAGGCGCGTGGTTACAGGGGCCTTGGGGTGAGGACGGCGCTCGCTCGCCGTCGGCGAACGATCTGGAGTCAGGCGGGTGGACGACCGCGCCGTAATAATCCTCATGCGGCAGGCGCGGGCCAATTCGAAAGGCAACGGTCGAAGCAAAGGGGCAGACTCAATGAAGCGCAACACACTGCGGATCATCGTGGCAATGGCCTTGGCGGCGGCAACGAGCCGGGGCGCGGACTATGCCGTGGACGGGAACCTGGGCGTCAACAGCAACCTGACCGTGATGCTCGACGCCCACGTCGTCGGAGCGCTGGTCGCGGAGGGCGGCATCACGGCGCCGGCCGACTTGGTCGTCCGGGGCACGAACGGCGAGTGGCTCGTGTTTTCGGCCAACGGGGCAGCCTTCCTGACGCCCTTGCGGCTGGGCGGCACCAACGCGTTGCCCCGGTCCCCGGGCGGGACGGCGGTCGCGGCGACGCTCCAGCGGGACACATCCACGACGAACTCGACGTGGTCGTCATCCCTAGCCTTCGAATACTACTCATGGCAGGCGGGGCACGTGGTGACGAACTACATGTGCGCCTATGAGGATTACGGATCCGGCGCGTCCGGTCTGTATCGGGAGGATGAGGCGGGCTCGTGGCACCGGATCTGGGACGGCGTGGGGGCCGTCACCGACCTGACGGTGAACGGCGCGATGACCATTGGAGGCGACAGCAACTCGGTCATGCGTGTCTACTCCGAGGCGGACTTCGCCGGTCCGGTCCTGTTCTCCAACACGGTCGTCTTGTCGGCCGGCATGGAGTTCAGCGGGAATATCGCGATAGGGACCGGGGTGAGCGCGCAATACGGCTACGGGGCAATCGCGGTGGGCAATGATGCCATCGGTGACGCCTATGGTCTGGCTGTAGGGTGTGATGCGGACGGTTCCTTCTTTGGCACGGCCGTTGGGTTCAGTGCGCATGGAAGTGACCATGGCGTGGCGGTCGGGTATGCGGCGGACGGCAGCGACTGTGGTACGGCGATCGGGGACAGCGCCGACGGCAGCAACTGGGGTGCGGCACTGGGCATGTGGGCGTACGCGCCGAACGATGGGGTCGCTGTTGGCAACGATAGCATGGGTGACAGTGAGGGCACGGCGGTCGGATGTTATGCCTATGGCCGAGACTACGGCACAGTGGTTGGGTTTCTAGCGAATGGTGGCGGATCTGGTGCGGCGATGGGGTCCGAAGCCGAAGGCTTCAACTATGGCGCAGCGGTGGGGTACGAAGCTGTCGGCTACAACGATGGCGCGGCACTGGGGTGTCTGGCGAGCGCTTACGACAATGGTGCGGCGGTCGGGTACTATGCGGGCGGCAGTGAGAATGGCGCGGCATTGGGGTCGAGCGCGTGGGCCCCAAGCATGGGCGTTGCGGTCGGTTTTGCCTCCTGTGGTCACTCAAGTGGCACGGCGGCTGGGACCTTCGCTTCCGGATACGATTACGGCGTGGCAGTAGGGGCAGGGACGTACGCGGCAGGCCTTGGCAACGTTGCCCTGGGCGGCGACGACGGCAGTTGCCCCGCGACCGTGCCGTACGGGTGGCTGGGCACGGTGGAACTCGGGCGCGGCACGGCGGCGCTGGAGGGCGGCCTCAGTTTCCGCGGGCACGCCATCGTCGACAGCAACGGCGTGGTGGTCGCCGCGATCAGCGCGACCGGCGGGGCCACGGGAACCTTCGACACGGTCCAGGTGGGCGCCGGCGGCCTGACGGCTAGCAACGCGACGATCCAGGGCGACATGTCCGTATTGGGGACGCTTGTCGTGTCCAACGGCATGGAGTTCAGCGGGAATATCGCGATCGGGACCGGGGCGAGCGCGTCAAACGGCGCAGTCGCGGTGGGCAATGGAGCCGTTGCTGACTATGACGGTGTGGCGGTGGGCAGGGAAGCGAACGGCTTTGGGATGGGTGTCGGGCTGGGGATTGGCGCGGATGGCACCGACAACGGAGTGGCGGTCGGGTACCGAGCAGAGGGGACTGAATGGGGTGTGGCGGTGGGATCCTCCGCGCACGGTGACGGCAGTGGTGCGGCAGTCGGGAATTGTGCGAGCGGCAGTGTCAATGGTGCGGCGCTCGGGTATGCAGCGGACGGCAGCCAGCGTGGTGTGGCGGTCGGGAGTTACGCGACCGGCATCTGCGGTGTGGCGGTCGGGTATTGCGCGTACGGCAGTGGAGGCGCTGTGGTCGGGACTTACGCGAACGGCAATAACGATGGTGCGGCGATAGGGCCGTGGGCGGACGGCAGCGACAACGGTGCGGCGATAGGGTCGAGCGCGATTGGCGCCAATCTCGGCGTGGTGGCAGGGTCGCACGCGCTCGGCTACGATTACGGCGTAGCGCTCGGGGCACGTGCCGATGGCCACGGCCTCGGCAACGTGGCCTTGGGCGGAGTTGACTGGACAGGGACGCCCGCGACGGTCCCGGACGGCTGGACCAACACCGTGGAACTCGGATGTGGCGAGGCCGCCCTGGATGGCGGCCTCAGTTTCCGCGGCCACGGCATCGTCGACAGCAACGGCGTGTTGGTCGCGGCGATCAGTGTCGCCAACGGAGCCACGGGAAACTTCGACACCGTTCAGGTTGGTTCGGGAGGACTCACGGCCAGCAACGCGACGCTTACGGGCAGTCTTTCCGTAACCGGTGCCCTGACAGCCACAGGCCCTGTCAACTTGGCGGCGTCGGCTTCTGCGAGCGGTTACGCTCTGACGGTGGGGCCGACAGGCGCCGACTTCTGTGTCCCTGTCGTGTTCCATAACAGTCACGTTGACGTGCCCACAGCGAGTGAAGACGATGACGCTGAAGCCGTGAATTGGGGCCTCATGAGGGACTATGTAACGGACACCCTCCGCTGTGACTGCACCTGTCACGATGCGATCACCAACGAGACAGACACCCTCCAGACGGTGACGACAAGGGGTCACACGACAACTTGCAGCATCAGCATCGGGCCCGCCGGCACCAGTGCCGGCGGGCAGTATGCGTTTGCCCAAGGTCCCCACGCAGTAGCGGACGGAACGGGTTCCCATGCCGAAGGCGACGGCTCGCAGGCGCATGGTGTCGGATCTCATGCGGAGGGATGCTCGACCGCCAGCGCAGACGCCGCGTACGCGCATACGGAAGGCTCGGGCACGGCCCTGGGTCCTCGCTCCCATGCCGAAGGAACCGGAACAGAAACCGACTGCGAAGCCTCGCATGCGGAAGGTGCGTGGTCTGAAGCCTGGGGCGACGACTCCCATGCGGAAGGTGTGCTGTCTGAAGCCTGGGGCGACTGCTCCCATGCTGAAGGATTCTGGACAGAGGCTCACGGCACGGTCTCGCACGCAGCCGGAGAGAACGCCAAGGCCAACGACGACAACACCTACGTGTGGTCCGATGGCACCGGCATCTCAAGCTCCACAAACGAGCAATACACCGTGTACGCAGGCAACGGCATCCGGTTGCTCGGCGGCGAAACGGAGATCTCGTCCACCCGCGTCCACGGCGCCGCCCGCTTCGAGTCGGGCATCATCTACACCGCCAGGCTCGGCGACATCAGCATGGGCTCGTTCACCAACCAGATGACGCCTTGAGGCGCCCATGACCTTGATCTGCGGCAGCAGGAAGGAGCACAATGGATACGAGGACTGATCCCGTGCCGGTTCTTCCGCAAGTTACGAGCCTCTTCCTGGGCTTGGCGCTTCTGCTGGCGCTGGCTTCCTTCGCCATGGCGGGCACGCCGCGCTGGTGGGCGACCCGCGGTGCCGTGATCACCAACGAAGTGGTCTTGACGAACGACTTCGCCGCGGCCAACCTTGGCCAGTTGAAGAACATGGCCACGGCGGCCGCCGGCGAGTTGCAGGACCGGCTGGCCGGCGGGGCCGGGACCGGAGTACTGAACATGGTCAATGGATTCGACCAATCGGGCAACTTTTCGGCGGTTACGCTGGGCCAGTTGAAGGCCGTGGCCCAGCCGTTCTACGAGCGGCTGGCCGACGCCGGCTGGCCCTGCCTGCTGCCCGACGGCATGACCACAAACCAGTTCTACCCCTGGACGGGCGCGGGCGCACAGGACTTCGCCGTCGCCAACCTGGGGCAATTGAAGTATGTGTTTTCGTTCACCGTCCTAAAGGTTGATATCACCAAGATTCTGTCGGACCAATTTTCGGGCGCCGACGAGAATCGACTTCCGCCCATTGGGACATATCCAGACAAGAATAGGCCAATGCTGATGGGATGTAGTGATGGGACCACAGCGAAGATCAAAGTCGAGGCCACGGTGACTCCGACATCAGCCGCAAGCCATACATGGATTGGGGTAAGGAAACAAGGCACGACAACAATTCTTAAAGATTATCTAATTAATTCTGGAGGACAAACAGCGGTTGAATGGGATAGTTCCGATGGAGACGTTGTGTATGAGATCGTTGCCGGCTATGACTTCAATGGGAACGACGATCTTGATCCCAGCGAAGTGAGCGTTGTCTATCCAGACGGGGTTCGGGTATTCAACCAAGGGGAATACACGTCAAGCGCAACCTACCTCTCCTTTGTGGCTCTTGGCGGATGGCCTCTCGATATGCCGACAGCAGCGACCTTGCTGGCATGGTTCCTTGGCAACACAGGAAATGACACAACAGTATCAGTCACAGACCCATATCTTTATCATCCGGTGGGTGTTGAATGGGCAGGATCTACGGGACCTTGTTCAAAGTACAGTTTTCCGAATTTGGACAGGGTAGTTAGTGCAACCGAATGTCAACAGAGATTGGGTTCACAGGCAATCGCTGATCACTACGCTGAAATGCTCACTTACTTTACGGCCCATCCTGGCGATACGCATACTTTCGGACCTTGGAGTTGTGCTTTTTCAAGCTTCACCTTCCCAGACCCCGGGGTCTACATCGGCATTGACGCTGACATGTACTACGCTTTTGCTCAGGTCAATGGATTCACGGTTACGTCTTACCAGTTGACGATGCATGACTCCGGTGGCTTGACTTACGATATATTGTCGATCACAGCCGCAGGCTACTTCTATGATCTATACGACTTCGATATTACCGCTGGCGGGTTCAGTATTCCAGCAGCCAAAGTCCAAGCTGGATATCCGACATTAGGCGACTCAGGACGTGTGTTCCAAGAAGACCGAGTCAACTTCAATGGGACTTGGACATCGCCGTAATTACGGTGAAGAAAGGCAAGCAAGATGAATTACAAGACAACTATATTCGTCCCGTCCTTGATGGCGTTCGTGTTTTCAATCGTTGTCGCCCCCATCGCATCGGCCATAGGGCCGGAGCTCGGCAAATGGACGGCCATAGTGAACAGCAGGGACAAAGGAACGGTGTTTGACACAATTGATGCCTCAACACCCGCTTGGCCCACAATACATTCGGCGGAGTACATTAGTGGGATGAAGGATGCTGAACGGCAGGAACAGGTTGAATTCCACTCAATAGCGCACGCCATAATTCAGGATGCCAAGGTGCTTCTTGACAAGAAGCCACGCCAAAGCACCGCTGAGAATTGGCGAAGTCTCGAATCGGCCCTGAGACTTCGGGATAGTATGCTTCGCAACACCGGTTATGCCAACCTTGTCCTTGCCGACGGTCTGAACCGACTGGGACTCGTCTTCCTCTGCAAGGAACTGGGTTCTGAAGAGCAGTTGAGCCCTGAGTTCGACGGGGCGCTGTCCCATCTGATAACGTACAGAGTGAACATTGACCAGTGGGCCAGCGTTACGAGGGAGGAATTGGGGTGGACTGATGAGAAGCTCAAAGAGGTTGAAGGCAATCCCAATCCAGGGGTTGGACTCCATAAACTTTGGGACCGCCTTACCGACGGCGACAATTTTGCATGTCCAAAAAATATGGACCACCTCTGTTCCGATGGTCTGTTGAAACAACGCGACCTTAGCATGTTACTATATAGGTACATTTATAGTGACATTGCGATGAAGAGACTCTCCCTTGCGGTCCAGTACAAGAAGCAGACGGCGGATTTTTCTTTGAACGACGGAAGCGGGAAGATCGCAAAGGTGCTTCCAAGTTCTGGAGAGGGAAAGAAGATGTCTGTTGTGGCAACAGGCGGGGTGCCACGAGTGGTGATGACAAAGCTTCCTGTTGAAAAGACGAATCTCAGCGTGGGTGAACGCTTCCTGAATGCACGGTCATCGGCTGATGACGTGGCCACCCTTCTTCACATGATAGAGTCCGGTGACATCGATAAATTCATGCCTCTTTATCGAGAGGATATTTTGCCATCGCCGAAGACAGGGAGACCCTAATTGGTGCCGTTTCGCAACCGTACACGAAAATTGCGGTGCATCTTTCGGGGTCGCACGGGGTCAGGCATTATCGGCGGGGCGACAGGGGGTCAGCCCTGAATGGCGCTTAGATAAGGCCCAAGACTCGTTTGCGCAACGGTTTACGACGTGAGGGTTCGGGCACTGTGGCGAAGAGCACGGTGCGCGAGATTTGTTCCATTCTCTTGAGCGTCTGCTGGAGTTGGCGCCAGTTT
>CAITUY010000200.1 GCA_903895695.1 uncultured bacterium | reverse complement strand
CGCTCCAGCTACAGGTCTGACCAATCTCCTTTACGAGGTCATTGCCTCACACGACAGATTCAGCCTGTAACCTGTCTACCCCATCAGTCCTTGCCTGATAGGGTAATGCCATCCGAAGAAAAATTCATACCATCTCCTTTATCGACGGCTCGATGTCGTCTGCCCCGAGAGGGCTGCCAGACTTGTTCGTCGGGTCGTTTATTGGTCTCGGGGCCATGTCCAGCGCGGCAATGGGGGCGTTCCTGGTGCGGCGCCTCTGCAAGGACGAACACCCGATGCACGGCGGACGAAATGTGTTGATACTGCTTACCGTCGGCGCGCTTTGCTGTTGCATGATCAGCCCCACGTTCGGGGTGCTCAGCCTGTCGTTGGCGGGGGATATCCCGTGGGAACGTTTCGGCTATTCCTGGGTCACCTGGTGGATGGGGGATGCGGCCGGGACGCTTGTTGCCGCGCCCCTTATTCTGGCGTGGCAGTATCGCCACCCATTTCGCAAGAACGCATGGCGCATTCCGGAAGCGGCCGTGCTGGGGGTGGCGACGCTCCTGGTTTGTTTCTTCGTCTTCTTCCGGAATACGCCCTTCGAATATGCGCTCCTGCCGCTATTGCTATGGGCGGCCTTTCGCTTCGGCATGCGCGGCGCGACAACCACTGCTGCCGCCATTGCGTGTGTTGCCATGATCGGCACCAGCCGTGGCAGTAGTCCGTTCGTGGGAGAAACGGTCAATGAGTCCCTCTTGCTGCTGAATTCATTCCTGGGGGTGACCATTACCTGTGCCCTGTTCATGGCGGGAATGATGGAGGAAGAAACGACGGCGGATGAAGAGTTGAGCAAATTGAACCGTGCATTGCGCGAGAGCGAGGTACGGTTGCGTCTGCTCGGCGACAACCTGCCCGACAGCTACGTTTATCAATACACGTTCAAGACGGACGGCACGCCCCAGTTCCTCTATCTCAGTGCCGGTGTGGAACGACTGCATGGGGTGAAAGTGTCCGACGCGTTGCGCGATGCCAGCGTACTGCGCCGCCAGATCGCTTCCGAGCAGGCGGTCGCCATGCAGGCGGCGGAGGCCGCCAGCCTCCGGGACCTGACGGACTTCACGATGGAACTGCGCATGCGCAGCGCCGACGGGCAGTGGCGCTGGATGCAGGTATGCTCTCGTCCCCGGCGTTCGCCCGACGGGCAGGTCTTCTGGGACGGCGTGGCCACAGACATCACCGTGCGCAGACGGACGGAGGAGGCGCGCCGTGAAAGTGAGCGGAAGTATCGCGAGTTGGTGGAACTTGCCAACAGCATCATCCTGCGCTGGGGGCGCGACGGTCGGGTTATCTACCTGAACGAGTTCGGCCAGCGATGTTTTGGCTACTCGGAGGCCGAGATTCGCGGTCGCCACGTGGTCGGCACGATTGTCCCGGAAACTGAAACGACCAGTCGCGACTTGTCCCGCTTGATGGACGATATCTGCGCGAACCCGTCGGCATTTGAGCAGAACATCAACGAGAACATGCGCCGCAATGGCGAGCGCGTCTGGATCGCCTGGACGAACAAAATCGTGCGAGACGCGCAGGGCCAGGTGGTCGAGATCCTGAGCATCGGCTCGGACATCACGGTGCGCAAGCAGGCGGAGGAGGAATTGCGCGCCCGCGAGACCCAACTCTCCCTGATTCATGACAACAGCTACGACGTTATGTTCGCCATTGGCGTGGAACCCCACGATTGTTTCCGGTTCGTCTCGGTCAACCACCGTTTCACGGAAGTGACCGGTGTGCGGGCGGACCAGGTCGTCGGAAAACCCATCCAGGACATTATCCCGGAGCCGGCGCGCACCTTCGTTGTGGGGAAGTACAAGGATGCCATTCAGAGGAGGCAACCCGTTCATTGGGAAGAAGTCTCCGTCTATCAATGACGTGCTGGACATCTCCAAGATCGAGGCCGGCCAGATTGAGATCGCCAATGCGCCGTTCGACCTGTCCGAATCGATTCGCAAGGTCGTGCAAACCGTCGCCCCGTTGGCCACGAAGAAGCGTTTGCCGGTGCTCGTGCGGATCGCGCCGGACACGGGCCGGATCACCAGCGACCGCCGCCGCATCGAGCAAATCCTGCTGAACCTGTTGAGCAACGCGATCAAGTTCACGGAGCAGGGCGGCGTCACACTGACGGCGAAAACCCTGGCCGGAGTTCTGCGGGTTTCCGTCGCCGATACCGGCATCGGAATCAAGCCTGAGGATCTGGCCAGGCTGTTCCAGCCCTTCCGCCAACTCGACACCGGATTGACGCGCCAGCACGAAGGGACGGGGCTGGGACTGGCCATCTGCAAGCGACTGGTCGAGCGGCTGGGAGGCACGATTACGGTGGAGAGCGAGTTGGGCAAAGGAAGCACGTTCCAATTCACGCTGCCCATTCATCCGGAAGGGAGACCATGAAACGCACCATTCTTGTCATCGAGGACAATGAGCAGAACCTCTACCTCGCGACGTTCCTGCTGGAGCAAAGCGGTTTCACGGTCGTCGCGGCCCGCAGCGAGCCCGAAGGGATCACGGCGGCCGCCCGGTTTCAGCCGGACTTGATTCTTCTCGACATCCAACTACCGCAGATGGACGGGTACGCAGTGGCCCGGGAATTGCGGCAGAACCCGGCCCTCCGGGACGTGCCCGTCGTGGCGGTCACCTCTTACGCGATGGTCGGCGACCGGGAGCGAACCTTGGAGGCGGGTTGTAACGGCTACATCGAGAAACCCATCAACCCCGATACGTTCAGGACCGAAATCGATAACTATCTGAAGGTGCGGCCGGTTGGCGGGGAGGCCCAGTCATGACCATTCTTATCGTGGACGATAACGAGCAGAACATCTACCAGCTCCAGGTGCTCCTGGGGGGTAACGGATACCGGGTCATCACCGCCACGAATGGGGATGAGGCGCTGACCACGGCGCGGCAGGCCCCGCCGGATCTTGTCGTCAGCGATATTCTGATGCCGGTCATGGACGGGTTCGCCCTCTGCCGCGAGTGGAAAAAAGATGCCCGCCTGCGAACAATCCCGTTTGTCTTTTACACCGCTACCTACACCGACGAAAGGGACCGGGAATTCGCGCTGGGCCTTGGCGCGGAGCGTTTCCTTGTCAAACCGGAGGAGCCGGAGGCGTTTGTCCGAATGCTTCGGGAGGTGCTTCGGCAGGTCGAGTGTCCGCCCCCCGCGCCACCCCCCGTGCAGGTCGACGTGCAGCCGGAGGAGGAAGGCGGCTATCTAAAGCAATACAATGCGGCACTCATCCGAAAGTTGGAGGCCAAGATGCAGCAGTTGGAGCGCGCCAACGGCGAGTTGGCGCGCGACATTGCCGAACGCCAACGGATGGAAGAAGAGCGGCAACGACTGCAGGCACAACTGGTTCAGGCCCAAAAGTTGGAGTCCATCGGCACGCTGGCCAGCGGCGTGGCGCACGAAATCAACAACCCGATCATGGGCGTGATGAACTACGCGCAGTTGATCCTCGACAAAGTCGGTCCGGATAACCCGGTTGCGGAGTACGCGACCGAGATCGGCAAGGCAACCGACCGCATCGCGACGATCGTCAAGAATCTGCTGTCGTTTGCCCGGATCGACAAGCAGGCGCACAGTCCGGCGCGCCTGTACGACATCGTGGAGGGCACGCTGTCGTTGATCGGCGTCGTGCTGCGGCACGACCAGATCGACCTGGTCGTGGCTGTGCCCGAGGACTTGCCGCGGATCAGTTGTCGGAGCCAGCAGATTCAGCAGGTGATTATGAACCTGTTGACGAACGCCCGGGATGCGCTGAACGAGAGGTACCCCAAGCATGACGAGAACAAAAGAGTCGTCGTCACGGCACGAGAGATCGAAAACTCGGAGTGCGGAGCGTGGAATACCGAGGGCGACGCGCCACGTTCATGGGTGCGCCTTACCGTCGAGGACCATGGCGCGGGCATTCCGGAGGCCGTGCGCGGGCGTATTTTCGACCCATTCTTCACAACCAAACCGCGCGACAAGGGAACGGGCCTGGGCTTGTCCATAAGCCACGGCATCGTCAAGGAGCATGGCGGGGGGTTGTGGGTCGAGAGCGAGGTCAGCCAGTGGACGCGGTTCCACATGGATCTGCCGTTGGTGTAACTACCCCTATGAAGCCATCGAAGAGGCCCTGGTGAATGCCGTATATCACCGGGGGTACGACATCCGGGAGCCCGTGGAAGTCAGAGTCCTGCCCGATTGCCCTACCATCGGCAGCCAGCCCGGTCCCGATCGCTCGATTCGTTTGGCAGACCTAAAGAGGAGGCACTTCGTTTCTCGAACCGACGGGGGTACACGTCCTCTCGACCGCGGAACAGGGATCTAAACAAGGCGATTTTGGCGTCAGGGGTGGAGTGCTGATTGACGGTTGTGGTCGGAGTAGCGGCTCCGGCCTGAAGAGGGAAGCCATTGATATCAGGTTCGTGCTGTTCGCGCTGCTGGGGAGTCACCGTCTGCATTTGTCGCGCTACGGCTTTTGGCGTTTGGCCAACTCGTGGAGATCGGTTATGTCGCCTGTTGCCAAGGCCAGCTTTTTCGCGCGTGTCCACCCCTTGATTTGCCGTTCCCGAGCGGCCGCGGAAGGACGGTCGGGGTGTTCTTCGACGAAGATGATGTCCCCTGCGCCGAAGATGCCGGTGGTCCGGCAGCCTTTGCCGTGTTCGTGCTCAGCATGGCGGCGCGGTGGGTTGTTGGAGTGGCCGACGTAGAGGCGGCCGTCATTCATCTGGAGGATGTAGACGTAGAACAGCACGGCTGGATAGTAGCAGGGAAGATGAGAAAGTCGAAAGCCCTTCGACTCACTTCGTTCGCTCAGGGCATTCGCCTCGGCATGCTGCCTTTGGCTTTTCCCTGGCTTGCCATGAGCGAGGCATGCGACAGCATGCCGGGTCGAATGGCTCGGGCGACAGGGCTCGAACCTGTAACATTCTGGTTAACAGCCAGACGCTCTACCATTGAGCTACGCCCGAACAACGATGGGCGGAGAATGTACCGGCATGACCCAAAATGTCAAGCGACCAAACTGGACCCGGTTGATCGTGGGGATTCCGCGGCCCCAGCACCCGTCTTTTGCCTCTGGCTATTCGGCAAAGAAGAGTCCATACTGCGCCGCAGATGAACGGAAAACTGCCAACCATCATACAGGGAGGGATGGGCGCCGGGGTCTCGCACTGGAGCCTTGCGCAGGCGGTCTCACGCCTCGGTCACCTCGGCGTCGTTTCCGGCACCGGCCTGGACCAGATCCTCGCCCGCCGCCTGCAGGATGGCGACCCCGGCGGCCACATCCGGCGCGCCTTGCAGAGCTTCCCGTTCCGCCAGATGGCTGAACGCATCCTCGAAACCTACTTTGTTGCCGGCGGCCGCAAACCGGAAGCTCCTTACGAATCCGTGGGCATGCATACGGTCGAGGGTCGCCGGTGGCCACAGGAGATGTGCATCGCCGCCAATTTCGTGGAGGTCTTTCTGGCACGCGAAGGCCACTCCAATCCTGTGGGCATCAACTACCTGGAGAAGATCCAGATGCCCCACCTGCCATCCCTGTACGGCGCCATGCTCGCCGGCGTGGCGGTGGTAATCATGGGCGCAGGTATCCCGATCGAGATTCCCGGTGTGCTCGATGCCCTGGCCGAACACCAGACGGCCACCTACCCCCTTTACGTCAGCGGATCCCACGCCGGCGATCTGTGCCGGATGACGTTCGATCCTGGCGCCTTCCGCGAGCCTACCGACGGACTTGGCGCCCTGCTCAGACCCGAGTTCCTGCCGATCGTATCGTCCGATACGTTGGCTGCCGTGCTGAGCCGAAAGTCCACTGGCATCATCGCCGGCTTCGTCATTGAGGGGCCCCTCGCCGGCGGCCACAACGCCCCTCCACGCGGTCAACTGACTCTCACGTCCGATGGCCAGCCCATCTACGGCGCCCGGGATGAGGTCAATATGGACGCCATCCGGAAGATAGGCCTGCCGTTCTGGCTGGCAGGCTGCTATGGGTCACCGGAGCGTGTCCAGGCCGCACTGGCCGAGGGCGCTGCCGGCGTGCAAGTTGGGACTGCCTTTGCCCTCTGCACGGACTCCGGCATGGTCCCGGACATGCGCCGCGCGCTGATTCTCAAGGCCCTGGCGGGCAAGGCCCGCGTGTTCACCGACCCGGTCGCCTCACCCACCGGCTTCCCTTTCAAGGTTGCCGAACTCGAAGGCACGCTATCCGATGATCAGGTCTACCACGCTCGCCGAAGAGTCTGCGACCTCGGCTTCCTGCGGCAGGCCTACCGGCGCCCCGACGGGGCCATCGGCTACCGCTGCTCGGCCGAACCCGAAGCCTCATACGTCGCCAAAGGCGGCCGAATCGAGGATACCGTGGGACGCAAGTGCCTGTGCAATGCCCTGACAGCCAATATCGGGCTTCCCCAGCGGCTGCCCGACGGGACTTGCGAGAAGGCCCTGATTACGCTCGGCGACGACTTCATCGACATCGGTCGGTTCTGCACGCCCGATCAGCCGGACTACACGGCGGATGACGTCGTTCGCGTCCTGCTCGGCGCGTAATGCCGGAATCTCGTTCCGCCAAGCCGCCTATCAACTCTACAGTCGTGGCACGGGCGTCCCGCCCGTAGCCGGCAGCGGGCGGG
>CAITUY010000199.1 GCA_903895695.1 uncultured bacterium | reverse complement strand
CATTCTCATCACCCCAAAATGGTTCACGAGGTACACCCACGCGCCTGCCAACGCTTTTCGCGTTCAGGAATACTCTTTCACCGCCGCGGCTGTTGCGTGAGACGTTCATGGAGAATCATCGTTTATAAACGGGCTGCTAGAAGGTACCTCACAAAGTCGCAATGGTAACGCAGTGCATCCCGTATACTCTGGTTCGCAAGATCAATAAGAACTATCTCGGCATATTCATCTCGCATGGACCGCGAAATACTGACGACTTGGTCAGAACCGGAGGCGCATCCTCCCACAGATGTGAAGTAGCACAGGCGGCGTTCTAGGATGTCCTGAAAGTGCTCGGGCGTCAAACGTCCCTGGTCTCTTGCTCGTTCGCTATAGATGCCGATCTGAACGATTGGTGCTTGGTGAATGTTGCACACCTCGTCGGGGGGGTGGCATGTATCCTTACGCGTTGTGATGATGATATTCGCCGCTGTGGTATGAGTTGCACGTAAATCCTCTGCCACAGCATACACGTTGACCTGTCGGTGCCGTTCTACGCGATCGACATTGTCGAATACTATGACAAACTGATCAATCGTTCCGTCGGACTGTAGACGGGCGGCCTTGAAGTAATGCTCAAGCGTCAACTGCTTGGCTATGGAATTGGCTAACTCCGGAAAGCGTGGTAACTGCGTCTCGAACCACTTCTGTTCGCTTAGTGTGAGCGCTCCCTGGTTGTCATACTTGTCTTTCTTATACAGACGCCGAATAAGATCCAGCTCATCCTTGAAGATTGGCCTTGTATGCTCGTCGTCGTAGAGAAACGCGGAAAAGAACTTATCAATGCGATCTGCGTCGAAAAAGCGAGCCGTGATCTGCTGCTGGAGGTTCGCTTCTACAATCTTGCGCCACAATCCAACGTCTTCGTAAGACAGTTTGTCGGTGAACGTTTTGAAGTCGATGGTTAGAAACGGGAATTTGAGAGGATCTACGAGTTGTTGGACGCGCTGGACGAGTGTGCTTTTTCCTGATCCTTGGACACCAACGACTATGCCCAAGCCAGCACCTCGTGACGTGCAGAATGCGGTCAGCTCCTGTTCGTACAAGGGACGCTGCAAATACAAGTCTGCGAAGAAGGCGGCCCTTAGCCTAGTATCTAGGTCATTGCTGAGTGTGGTGTACGTGCGCTCGTAACCGTATGTGACAACATCATGTAAGAGAGATAATGTAGAGGCGGAAAAGCCATCTCCCCTCGCTATGTGTGGAGTCTCACTCATATTGCCTCCCATTTGGATAGGGCATCCTGACAAACTGGTTACTTTACCGCCTCATCACTCTTCACTCGACATGAATATCACAGTGCGCTTCTTCCTGAGGACTATGCTCTTGGGGAATTCACGTGTCTAGTCTTTTGTATTGAGCGCGGATGTCGACCCTTTTGATCAGTAAGGGCAGACCGCAAAAATGGAAAATGGCTCACTTTCTGTTTTCCGCCTGCCGCTCCGAACCATAATCACCTGACATATTGCTCTCGTGGACATCCGCAATTCGGGCTTACTGCCTCTCAACTTCTTCTGACGCTGACTCCTTTGATCGAACCTTGTCACATGAAGGAGTGAGTCGACCAAGGGCAACCGCCAGCCGGAAGCGAGTGTTGCGTGGTAGGCGGTGACGTCGACACGAAACGTACCGCGTGAGGCCGCGTTGCCGCGGCCAATGTTGTTCACCGTGGCACAGCGGGCGTGGGGAAGGCAACTGACTTGCGCGGAGCACTTGCAGCCGGGGTCGCCGATCTTCCGGTCTGACCACGGCTGGCTACAGGAATGCCAAGAATCGGAAATGCGTTCGTCGGCGAGGGGCGCATCGCCGGCGAACGGGGTTGGGGCGGGCATCGGTGAATCTCGACCTGAATGCGCTTCTCAACCGCGATAGCAGATCAACGAAATGAAATATAAACAGAAAGACTGTTTATTTCAGTTGACAGACTGCGCTCTCTAGCAGATATTTGTCACGAAAGGGGACAAAATCATGTTATCTTCATTCTCCATTCAGAATTTCCGGTCCATACTGGAACTGCGACTGGATTTTGCCTATGGCGAGGGAAAGGCTCCCAATGGCTACCAAGGCCAAGAGGTTATGCCGTTTATCGAGGCAGCCAATAAAGCGCGCCTTGTCCCTTGTATGGCCTTCTTTGGTGCCAATGCCTCGGGCAAGACCAATCTTCTCAAGGCGTTTGGAGTGCTGCAGTGGTTGATCCGTAAAGGTGGTTCGTTGGCCAAGTCCTATGAACCCAACGTGCTGAACCCCAAGTTTACGAATACGACTTTTGCGGTGGAATTCATCACGGGGGGGGGGCTTCTTGAATACCGGATTCAGTACAATGCCGCGGAAATCCTTGAGGAGTCTTTGGCGAAAGACGGGAAGCCCGTCTACACGATCCGGGGCATGAAACTCGAGCCTGCTACCCAATTGCTTTCCGAAACCTATTCAAAGGACAAACTTGCCGAGATTCTGCGCGTTGAGTGCTCCGACGGCGAAGGTCGTCAAACCAAGCCGTTTCTTCATCGCATTGGTCTTGGTTACTCAGGACTCAACCACGATCTGCGGAACGCCTTCGCCTATTTCAATCGAGGGGTTATTACCTATCTTAACGAAGACAATCTTCCTCTTCCGATTTCCGTCAATGTCCTCGCATCGACACTGAAAGGGGATGAGAAGGCGGCGCTTCAGAAGATCGCGGATGTGGTTCGCCGTCTGGATATTGACATCGCCGGCATTGATATGGTCAAGAGAGAGATGGCTTCAGACGAGTTGGATCGGGACGAGCAAGTTCCTCATCGGATCATCCAAGAGAATTCTGAAACCGGAGTTCGGTACACCTTCCAGATTACAACAACGCACGAGGATGTCGCAGGCAACCTTACCCAACTCGATTTCATGAAACATGAGTCCGCCGGCACCCAGCGACTGGCCGGTCTTATCGGCCTTATTCTCACTACACTCGAACGAGGCGGTGTGTTGCTCGTGGATGAACTGGAGCGTTCGCTGCATCCCTTGCTCATGCGGGAAATCGTGATGCTGTTCAAGAAGCGGCGCCATAACCCGAAGGGCGCACAGCTTATCGTTACGACGCACAATACCGACCTTTTGGACGACTCGATCCTGCGCCTCTCTGAGATTGCACTGCTCCGGAAGACCAAAGCGAACGGTACTTTGGTGCGACGCCTAGTCGACGCTCGAAAGGAGGGTGAAGACATCCGCAATGTCACCAACTTCCGCAAACAATATCTTGCCGGGTTCTATTCTGGCATTCCCCATCCCGCACTGTGACCTGAGTCATGCCGTGCACCCGCCATATCATCGTCTGCGAAGGAGAGTCCGAGTGGGCTTATTTGCAGCGTTTGCAGAGTTTCCTCGAAGAACAGCAGATTGCCGATGGGGCCTTTGAGCCGGCGTTGCGCTTCATTGTGCCAGAAAGAGTGATTGTCAAGACCGGCACTTTCGGCAAACTGAAGACGCGCTACAACCAGATCCGCAAGGAAAACAGGAGGACCTCCATCCAGATTTGGGCCGACTTCGATCTCTACCACCGGAACGATAAGCACTGCGGCGACCACTATGCGCATAAGACCGCAGGAATTCCCAATTTCCTCTTCTCGTACCACAACTTTGAAGACTTCTTCGCCCTCCACTCGGATGGGGATCGCTTTGATGCATGGCGCCGTTTTGGTGCCAGGGGGCACTTCACGACACCGCTGCATTCAGACGGTTATCTCCCCGAGATTGAAAGCATCTTCCCTGATTACACCAAGGGTGGGCTGCCGGCGGACTTCATCAGTTGGGATTCACTGAGAAACCTGAAACGGAACAAATGCCACCAGCCCCGCCCCAATCCGCAGAACCGCCAGGGGCTTGGCTGCTTCGCCGATTTCCTGATCGGCGAGATCGAGCGTGCCTACCCCGGGGCATTGGACTAACTGACCTGAGCTCAGCACTTGTACCCCGGGGGGGGGGCGATCCCGGTCTTCCGGCCTCACCGAGGCCGACTACAAGGCTACAAGGAATGCCAGGAATCACAGATGCGCCCGCCGGTGAGTGCCCGCCCGGAAAAGGGCGGCCAGGGTCAGGGCGGCCAGGGTCAGGGCGGCCAGGGTCGGGCGGCCAGGGTCAGACCGCGAAAATAGAAAATGTCTCACTTTCCACTTTCCCGCCTGCCGCTCCAAACCACGATCATCTGACATATTGGTCTCGTCGCCGTCCGCAATTCGGGCTTACGGCCTCTCGACTTCTTCTGACGCTGACTGCTTCAAACGAACCTTGCCATCTGAAGGAGTGAGTCGGGCAAGGGGAACGGCCAGCCTGAGGCGAGTGTTGCGTGGTCGGCGGTGAGGCCGGCACGAAGCGTACCGCGTGAGGCCGCGTTGCCGCGGCCAACGCGGCTCACGCGGCACAGCGAGCGGGGGATCAAAGCGCCGGAAACACGCATCTTCGAACTGACCGCGCGTGACTCTCCAGTTGATTAGCTTGGCGTCCAAGCAGTAGATTTCGTGCTCGCACAAGGAGCGCTACCAGGCAGAAAGAGGTTCGCATGGCTATATCACGATGGACGACGAGACTCTTGCAAAACGCCGGTGGACGCTCTGTCGCAACCGTTCTGCTGGTCGGCGGTGGAACGTTCGGACTTGTCGCCGGCGGAACGGAGACGCCACTCGCGTTTCGCGATTACACGGGCCGCGGATTCCCGCCGGATCTGGTGAGCTACACTGTCAACCCCGCGCAGGCGAAGGCGGACCGGTATCGTCTCACGGGGCCCGACGGGCAACCGGTGGCCGTGCAGGTCTCGGCGCCGGCGAAGGACGGCCACGCAACGCTGAGTTTCGTGGCCGAGCTTCCGCCCAACACCAATCTCACTTACGTCCTGCGTGATGACGGGCAGGGGCCTCTGCCGCAGGCTGCCGTATCCATAGCCAGGGAAGGTGACAGCCAGATTCTCTCCAGCACACTGCTCGCCGTGCGCATGCCGGCCGACCAGGAGAAGACGTTCAAGACACCGGTCGCGGCCAGCACTCTGCCGGCCCCGCTCCTGGCCTTCCGCAGCGGAGCGGCGGGCAAGCCTTGGCTCGGCGCCGGCAAACTGCTGCTCGATCGGCTGGTCACTTCACTGCGCGTGCGGACCGTGGCCTCAGGCCCGGTGTTCGCCGAAGTGCGCTACGAGCTCGACTTCGCGAACGGCGGCTTCTACCACGCCAACGTGCAGGTGATCGATCGCGTGCCGGTGGCCAAGGTGACGGAAGAGTATGATCTGAAGGAGTTGGCAGGCACGGATTACTGGGAACTGAATCTCACGCAAGGCTGGGCTCCGGACACGTGCGAGGTGGCGATGATGAACGGCAACGGCCAACTCGACCTCGGCAAGACCGCCCCATTGACCGAGTTGGGCGTGACGCCGCAGCCGATCCAGCCCAAGTGGGAGATCATTCCCGACAGCTCCTGGGGCCCGCGCTCCATACTCGGCCTCTTCAATGCGGCCGAGCAGAAGGCAAACTCGAACCCGTACACGATGGCCGGATGTGTTCCCCTGCGCAAGGGCGACTGGCGCCGGATGACCGGCATCGAAATCCAGACGCCGGACAGCAAGCAAGTCACCCTGCGTTTCCCGATGAGCGTCCGCCACGCCACATGGCTCAGGGACGTGACCTCTGAGACATCGCCCTTCTCGATGCAGGAACATGAGCCAGGTCTTCCGGTGACGTATGGCCGCCGCGTCTGGGGCCTCGCCCTTGCCAAGCCGTCTCGCGATTGGCGCGCCTTCGGCGATCAAGCGATAGGTCCGTTTATCCAGTGCCGGCTGATGTACGGCATTGTCGGCCTCGACCGCTACAAGGACTTCATTCTGCAGTGGCCTGACAAGAAGACGGTCTACCCGCGGGAGTTCATCCGTCAGGACGAGCTGGCGCGCTACCGGAAAGACATTGACCAGTCACCTCTCGCCAGCCTTCTCAAGAAGACCTGGTATTCCATAAATGGCGACGCAGCGGTGGGCCGCAAGCGGACCGATGAAGCGAAGAACCGGTTGACGTGGCTCGACAAGTACATGGTGAGCACGCCGGACGTTGAGCACCATATCATGGCCGCCAACTACCTGATTGCCGCGGCGTGCGACGACGCGCTGTCGTGGGCGGCCATGCCGGCGGCCGAGCGCGAAGAGCTGCGGGCGCGCCTGGCGCTGGCGCTCTACCTCTACGAGGATCCTGACGTGGACAGTTACGGGAACGGCGCGCATACCGGCAACCCGAACATGGGCGTGGCGCGGACGATGAGCATGAATGCCTTCCTGGCGCTGGCGCCGGATCATCCCATGTTCGCAAAATGGCGCGCGCACATGCAGGCCTACACGGAGTACAAGGCCGGAGAAATGACCGCACCGGGCGGTGGCTGGTTCGAATACGGCGCCGCCTATCAAATGCACGGCTTCGCACGCCTGTCGGACTCCTTTCCGGGAATGGAAGCCTACGGGGCCGATAACGTCGACCTGATGCTTCAGTACATCCGCCCCGACTGGGCCTATTACATGAACATCCTGACGCCCTATGACAGTCGCTGGTTCGCGCGCATGGTGCCCGGCATGGCCAATAGCATGCCCGGCTACTCGGAACACTTCCTCGAAGCCGCCGGTGCCATGGCGCCCCATGATCCCGAGCTTGCGGCCAACCTTAAGTGGGCCTGGCAGCAGAACGGCGCCAGCGACCGCGAGTTCAACGCCATTCTGGACCGGCCGTGGCTGGCGCCAAAGGAACCGCGGCTGACAAGCCGAATCTATCCTGGCATCGGCGTTATCTTCCGTGCCCACCAGGGATCGGATCCCTCGGCTGCGCTCGGGGCAGGCGAAACATACATGTTCCTGCGTTGCGGATACAACTGGAGCCATTGGCCCGAGGACCAGGGCCATTTTGTGCTCTACAGCAAGGGCGCGGCGCTGGTCCCGTTCCAGCCGTACCAGTATTGGACATCGCCCCGGAAGGAGAAAGACTTCGACATGGCCAATGTGATCCGCTTTGGCAGCCCGGTGAATCAGATGCCGCATGGCTGGCCGGATGCCAACATCCTCGACCACGCTTTCGGGCCGTCTGTAGACTATGCCCTCGCCTCGATCGGCTACCCCGACTGGTATATCAGTCCCGGGTGCAGCCCGGACTTCGCGGCGGGTACAACAGCGCCCGTCGGCACGGGCAGTCGCCGTCCGCTGGCGCCGGGCATCACCCAGAAAGAAGGCGCTTTCACGTGGAATCGGCAAGTGATGTTCCTGAAAGGCGAAGCGGCCCGGAGCCCGAACTACTTTGTCTTCCGCGATACAATGACGGGCGCCCCTTCGACGGGTTCGGCGAACTCACCGCAGGCAAGTTCAGGGCAGGGCGGCCAGCTCGCGAGCTGGTTCAACCTGAATCTCCTCGGACGGCGGAAGGACGTGAAGGCAGAGGGGACGCGCCTGGCGGTGGATACCGAATGGCCGACAAAGCTCGATATCCTCTTTTCCCGGCAGGAGCCGGTGAAGCCGGACTTCTACGAGGAGAACCAGTTCGTGGCGCTTAACAGCGGTTACAGCGGTCCTTGCTGGTGGAAAGGCTACACCAATCATCCTGCCGTGTCTCGGAACTGGGTGCTCAAGGACGGTTTGCCTGTCACCAACAAGATCGGCTGGTTGGAAAATCCGGGCTTCATGGAACAGCATGTATTCCTTCGTATTGCGGGCGCGCCCGGCCAGGATTTCAACTGGGTCGTCTATCCGCGCGGCGATGGGGAGCAATCGCCCGTGGTCACGCCCCTCGCCCCGGGAGCGCTCCGCATCGTGACAGCGGAAAGCACCGACTATGTCTTTCTCGCGCCGGCAACGATGAAGTTCGCCGGCGAAGATGTGATCTTCGAAGGCTGCGCGGGATCGGTGCGGGTCGGCAAGGATAACGTGACGCTCGCCTTCGCTGCTGGCGCCGGCCGGATCGGCTACAAGGGCCAAGTGATTGCCGCCTCGACGCCGTTCGAACAAACAATCAAACTGGCCGCGCTTCGCAAGCGCGCGGACACCCGGCCGGAGCCGAGTTTCGCCATATCTTATAGCCCGCGGTTGAGCGGGCATAAGCCGGTTGCCGAAGGCGTGTCTCAGGCATCCGCCGGCGACATGACCGAGTACTTAATATCAAGCCCCGCGTCAGTTTCCTTCGCGGACGGCGATGTTCGGCTCACGGCCCGGCACGGTGCGGTCCTGAAGTCTGCGCGGGACATCCGCTTCGTTGTCACCGATCGCACGGAAGTCCGGTTGACCGTCGGCAACGTCGGTGTGCGAGGCATCGGGCCGTTCGACCTGACATTTGCGCCGGACCGGATTTCCGGCACCGTGGATGGCGACACCCGCACACTGGTTGCCACATGGCCGGAACGGATCGTGCGCCCGATGTATCGCTATGACGGCCATCGCTGGTATGCCGGCTGGGCCGACGACCATTCCATCACCAAAGGCACGCCGGCCCCGCAGTTTGCGCTTGCGCTCGGGGTCACGGACGGCAAACACGATGTCGAGGTGTCCGAGTGGACCTACCCGCCGTTGCCGTCCGTGCCGGAGCGGAAGGCCATCCCGTGAGTGCTGCGAGCCGCCGCACTCCAAAGTGTCGGCCAGTTGCTGGAAAGAAACCGCTACAAAAGTCACGTGCGCCCCGGCTCGACCCGCCCGGAAATGACTAACGAAGTGCCCAGGACTGTGCTTGAATTGCCGCCCGACTGTTTTCTTCAACGGGTTGCTGGCGCGTGGAAATTGGAAGGGACGAATAAAAGTCTATCCGAAAACCTGTCTGCCTCGTCTTGGAGCGGCGCGGCTTCCCGCGCCGGCCTGCCCTGAGCGCCATCGAAGAGCCGGAGCCGGAAGCGGCTCCGCTCCTTGTGGCAGAGGGGTTTTCGGATAGGTTCTAGAGCGGCCACGGGCATGGCGCCCGGGCCAATGACGGAGGCAGCATGAACTGGGCATTTCGTTCGAGTCTTGTGGTGTCAGTCGGTTGTCTATGGGCCGGCCTGGCGGCCGCGGCCGCGCCCGTCCCCGCGGCGGGCGGACCGGCCCGCGCCGCGGTGCCGGCGGATGGCGTGATCCGGCTGACCGACTACGGTTAGAAAGAGATTTGGAGTGATGCAATGGCAAAGACAATCGAACTAGCGGTGGCGCGGGACTTCCGGCTTCCCGGCGCGCCGGTGGGCTATATCGTCATTCAGACCGACGCGTACTATGCCTGGTGGCAGATCCACGATCCCGATGCCATCACCATTCACGATCCGGCGGGACAGCAGCTCGAATGGCTGACGCTGCGGGTCGGCGGCAGCGTCGAGTTCGCGGACGCGGGCGCACCGGCGCCCGCGCCCCGCTACACACTGGCCAATCTGGACAGCCTGGGCAAGCAGTGCGAAGGCGGCCGCGAATGGGCGGGCGGCAAGCAGGAGTCCCGGACCGTCGAGATGATCTTCCGCACGGAGTCGGGCGGGCAGGAAATCAGGCTCACGTTCCACGGCGATCGCATCGAGTACGTCCACACGGCGGCGCTGGCCGGCCCGCGCCGCGTCCGGCGCTGCACGTTCGGGATCTCGGCTGACGGCCGGCGGACAAGCTTCCAGGCCGGCAAGCTGTTCAATGCCGGGCCGACGACGCCGGGCATCTATCATTACCCGTTGCACAAACCGCAATATATTCGCCCCGACTGGTTCACGCCGCCGCCGTACTTCTACGCATTTCAGGTTGGCGACGGATCGTGGGTCGGCGCCGGGCTCGAAGCATCCGTCGGCCAGATGCCGTTTACGCGCTATCTCACCGCGCCCGACCCGGCCGGGCACCTGGCGTTCGTGGTCGAGTACGATTCGGAGCCCCGGTTTGAGACCGCGTTCACCAGCCCGGCGCTGACGCTGCGCTTCGGCGCGGCCGACGAATACCAGGCGCTGCGGCAGCACGCTGAAGGCCAGGTTGCCAGCGGCAGGCTGACGCCAGTTGTCCGCAAGCCCGCGGCCTGGTGGCAAGGCGTCATGGTTTGCGGCTGGCATTGGCAGGTGACCGAGGCGGCGCGCTACAAGACCGATGCGAGCGGCGCCGCGCGGCAGGATCTCTATGAGGACATGGTGCGCACCTTCGATCGGCACGGCGTCGCCTTCGACATGATGACCATCGACGCCTTCTGGGGCAAGCCCGACGGCATCTGGCGCGCGGACCCCGAGCGCTGGCCGGACCTGCGCGGCTTTATCGATCGCGAACACGCCAAAGGCCGGCGGGTGATCCTGTGGATCTGCACGAATGTCCACGGCCTGCCCGATGACGAGCTTTACATCGTCGGCGACCGCCGCCTGCTCGATCCGCTCAATCCGAAATGGAAGCAGCGCGTCGCTGACTGCTGCCGGTACATGTTCGGAGATGGCCCGGGTTGCCTGAATGCCGATGGACTCAAGTTCGATTTCACCGAGATGGTCCCCTTCAAGGGAATTCCTTCGCGGTGCACGCGCGAACTGCACGGGCTGGATTATCTGCACGCGCTGTTCACGACGGTCTACGAGGCCGCGAAAGCCGTGCGGGCGGACGCGCTGATGGATTTCCAGGTCGCGCATCCCGCCTTTGCCGGTGTGTATGACATGTCGCGGCTCAACGATTTCTTTCTGCCGGAGCGCCAGGATCTGCGGGTCATGCAAGGCCGCGCGCGCATCGCCGAGGCCGTGGGCTTCGGGGCACTGGTCGATACGGACGGGCCGGCGAGCGAGAAGTACCTGCGCGAAAGCCACGCCTTCGGCAATCCGAGCTTTTACCTCGCACCCAGCCACTTCCAGGATGCCGCCCTTGTGGCGGCGATGAAGGCGGGCGTCGCCGGCGCCCGCAACAATTCGCACTTTGATTTCCCACCCTCACGCGGAGCGGAACGGCTTCCCGTTCCGGGTGAAAACCAAGGCGCTATTCAGGCGCCCGGAGCCGGAAGCGGCTCCGCTCCGATGCCATAGTGAGAATTGCTGTCGCGCCCGGCGTTACCCAGCGTCCGCTACACAGCCGGCCTGATTCCTGATACAAGACGCGATGCCAAGAAGGGAAGCAGATGAACATTTCGAAGACTGATGTCGTTCGGGTCGTGGCAGGTATGGCGATCGGACTAGGTTCCCTGGCCCCGGTCATGGCGGCCACACGGGATCTGGCCATCCGCGACTACACGGGGTGGGGGTTTGCCCCTGACCGGGTCCAGTATTCCCTCACGCTTCCCAAGGGCGGCGCCGAGGCGCTGCGGTTGGCCGGGCCTGACGGGAAGCCGGTGGCTCTCCAGGTGGCGCCCCCCGCGGAAAAAGGCAAGCCGGCCACGCTGAGCTTCGTGGCTGAAGTGCCGCCGAACGGCAACGCCATCTACACGCTGCGCGACGATGGCCAGGGTGCCGTCCCGCCGACGTCCGTGAAGACGGCGACGGAGGGGAAGGCGCTCGTCTTGTCCAGCGACTTGCTGGCGGTCAAGGTGCCCGCGCCGACCGACCAGGTGTTCAAGACACCGGTGGCGATCAGCAGTTTGCCGGCGGCGGTCCTTGCTTTCCGCAACGGCAACGGCCCGTGGCTGGGCGAGGCCCGCATCCTGAGTGGCCGCAAGGTTAAGCGATTCCATGTTGAGCAGACGGCGAGCGGCCCGGTGTATGCCGAAGTGCGCTGCGAATACACCTTCGACAACGATGGCTATTACCGGGCGGATGTGCGGGTTGTGGACCACGTTCCGCTGGCCGTCATCACGGAGGAATATGACGCCAAGGAACTGAACGGGCGGGACTATTGGGAACTCGACCTCGGCAAGGGCTGGTCGCCCGACATGCTCGAAGCGCCCCGCGAAGGGCGGGCCATCCTGAGCGTAGCCGACCTCCTCAAGCTCCGGCCAGTGCTTGGCACGATGGGTTCAGCGGGACAGGTCACGACCGGGAAGGAACCCGACCTGGGCATCCTGCCCGGGTACTGCTGGCTCGGCAATGGCGCCTATTACGTGGGGATGTGGTCGGGCGCCGAGCGCCAGGCCAACTCCAATGCGTTTACCCGCGTGGCGATGCTCCCCCTCCACAAAGGCGCGTGGCGCATGTCGGTGGCGTCGGAGTTCAGCGTCGACGGGCCGGCCATGCGCCTGAAGCTGCCGATCAGCGCCCGCTACGCGAACTGGCACGAGGACGGCGCCTCGCAGACCTCGCCGTTCTCCATCGGCCAGCATGATCCGAACCTGCCCCGCACGCTGGGGCGGCGGGTGTGGGGCCTGGTCCTGGCGCCCTGTGTCGGCGATTGGTTGAACCGGAGCGTTCTCAGCGGCGGGTACAGTGTCCCGTGGAACAAGCAGCCGTCGACGTTCTGGCGCACGCGGAACTGGTATGGCACGGTCGGGTT
This sequence comes from uncultured bacterium, assembly GCA_903895695.1. Taxonomy (GTDB): domain Bacteria; phylum Verrucomicrobiota; class Kiritimatiellia; order CAIKKV01; family CAITUY01; genus CAITUY01. Next base: position 9,410 of record CAITUY010000199.1, on the reverse strand, counting down.
GGACCGCTACAAGGATTACATTCTGGACTGGCCGGACAAGCACGTCGGCTACCCGCGGGTGTTCCTGACACCCGCCGAACAGGAGCGTTACAAGGCCGCCGGCACGAACGTCCCGCTCTATGGCCAGGTCAAGGCGCGCTGGGGCCTGACGGGCGATCCCGAGGCGGCGAAACGCGAAGCCAGCCAGTTCAACGCCCGGATGGCGGACCTGACGCATGGCTTCCTGGATGTCATTGCCGTCGGCCACCACGACCAATGGGGAGTGTTGCAGTCCATGGCGGACGACGTGCTGGCTTGGCCCGATCTGCCGCCGGCCGTGCGGGAGGAGATCCGCGCCCGCCTGGCGCTCGGCGCCTATCTCTGGGTCGAGCCCGACCTGATGTCAGCCGGCGTGGGCGATCATACGGGCAACCCCAACATGTCCACCAGCCGCCAGCAGAGCTACGCCAACTTCATGGCGCTCCTGCCGGACCATCCCATGTACGAAGCCTGGAAGCGGTACATGTCGGAGTTCACGCTGTATAAGATTGGCGAAAATATGTCGCCGGGCGGCGGCTGGTTCGAGTTCGGGTGCGGGTATCACGTCCACGGCTTCTACGCGTTTCCGCGCGGGTTCATGGGACACCAGGCGGCGCAGTCGCCCTGCGTGGACCCGGAGTTCCAGTACCTCAAGGCGGACATGGAATATGTCGTCAACCTGCTGACCCCCTTTGACAACCGGTTCGGCGCCCGCATGATTCCCGGCGGCGCCAACAGCTCGATTGGCTATTTCCATCGGTGGCTCGAATGGGTTGGTGCGGTGGAACGGAAGGATGCGGACTTGGCGTCGATGCTCATGTGGGCCCACGATGTCAACGGGCGCAATGACATGCCCGGGGATTCGGAGATCGAGACGATGAACCGGCCGTGGGTCCAGGCCAAGGAGCCGGTGTTGACCAGCCGGATCTATCCCGGGGTGGGCGTGGTGTTCCGCGCGCATCAAGGCCCGGACGAGACGTACATGTTCTTCCGCAGCGGCAACAACTGGAGCCACTGGAGTTGCGATCAGGGACAGTTCATCCTGAACAGCAAGGGCGCCGTGCTGGTGCCGTCACAGACCATCCAGTATCTCTATGCCGCGAAAAAGGATTTCCCCATCTATTCCGTGCTGCATTTCGGCCATCCGGAGAACGACTATTCGTACGGCTGGCCGGACAGCAACATCCTGGATCATCACTTCGACGCCACCGTGGACTATGCGTGGTCCTCATCGGGTTATCCCGATTGGTATATCCATCCGCAACGGGCGCCGGGCTTCGGGGGGCCGCTCAAGCTGCTCGATGGCATCGAGCAGAAGGAAGGCGAGTTCTATTGGAACCGCCAGATCCTGTTCCTCAAGGGCAAGACCGCCCAAAGCCCGAACTATTTTGTCATCCACGACACCATGCCCGGCGAAGGCCGGCTGGCGAGCTGGCTCAACCTCGACCTGCTGGGCCGGACCGGCGACGTGCGCCAAACCGAAGGGCACATCGCGGTCAACACCGAGTGGCCGGTCAAGCTCGACCTGGTGTTCGTGCAGGAGCATCCGCTGAAGCTCGACATGTCGGAGGACCAGTTCCCGTTGCAGTTCGCGGCCGCCATTCCCGAGCCGCTCGTCAAGGCGGCGCAAAGCGTCAAGGCTTCGCCAAACTGGGTCCAGAACAAGGAGCAGCGGGTTCTGCTCCGTCTGGCCAATGCGCCGGGCGCGGACTATCTCTGGATGGTCTATCCGCGCGAAGAGCACGAGGCGCTGCCTCCGATCGCGCGCCTGGCGCCCAATGTCGTCAAGGTGACGACCACCGAGAGCACGGACTACGTCTTCGTATCGCCGACCAACTTCACGTTCGAGGGCGAGGGGATCGTCTTCAACGGGTGCGCCGGAGCGGTGCGCGTGGGGCGGGACACCGTCACGCTCAACCTGAGCGGCGGCGCGGGACACGTGGGCTACAAGGGCTATGAGGTGGCAAGTCCCGTGCCGTTCGAGCGCACGGTCAAGCTGAGTGCCCTGAAGCCGGCCAAGGAATCCATTGCCGCGCCGCGCGACGCGGTGGCGTACAAGCCCCAGCTCAAGGACCATCAACCGTTGGCGGCGGGCGTGGTCAAGGCGGTGGCGGGCGACCGGACCGAGTACCTGGTTGACGGCCGCGTGCCGGCGGTGGTGAAAGACGGGCCGGTGGCCATCGAGGCCGGGCATGGCGCGATTGCCGTCGGCCCGCAGGGCATCCGCTTCGTGGTGACGGACCGGCAGTACGCCCAGTTGACGGTCGGCACAGTCGGCGTGCGGGGGCTGGGTCCCTTCGACCTGACCTTCACGAGCAACAACGTGACCGGGCGCGTAGACGGCGACACGCGGACGCTCGCGGTGACGCGTCCGGCCGCGATCGGGCGGCCCATGTACCACATGGACGGCATGCGCTATTACGCCGGCTACGCGGACGACTCAGCGCCGGATGATAACCAGCCGAAGCCCCAGTTCAACCTGGCGTTCGGCGTTGTGGCCGGCAAGCACGACGTCGACGTGTCCGAATGGACCTACCCCGCGTTGCCCCCCGTGCCGTCGCGGCGCGGGGCCGAGTGAAGAACAGGACCGGCCAATCTCGACTAGCATGGACGCCACAGCTCAGACGTTGCCGCACCGGGATCTGGACCGGGTCCGCCTGCGGCTGGCCCGGAGGCTGCTTGAGACCGAGGCCGACTCGGCCGGTCGCCCGATCCCGGACTCCAGCGCCTGCCGTTGGTCCCCGGAGACCGTGGCCGTCGCCCGCCAGAGCTTTGCGGACATGCGCGCCGACGGCTCTTGGGCGGACATCGACTATGCGGATCGCAACCAGTCTTCCTGGCGCAGTTGCCTGCACTTCGACCTTCATCTGCTGCCCATGGCTCTGGCCTATGCCGGGAGCGAGTCGCCGCTCCTCCATGACCCGGCGCTCGGCCGTGCCATAGACGCGGCCACTCGTTTCTGGCTGGGCGCGCGGCTCGCGAATCCGAACTGGTGGTGGAACCAGATCGGCCTGCCCGTGCGGCTGGGCGACCTGCTCGTGCTCACGGGTGAGGTCATCCCCGACGAACTGCGCCGCGCCTGTGCGCCGCATTTCACGCCGCCGGACTGGGACGATCGCAAGGCCTGGACCGGCCAGAACACGCTCTGGGTCTGCCTGAACCAAGTCAAGTACGCCTGCACCACGCTGAACAGCAGCCTGCTGCAGGCGGCCTTCGCCCGGGCCTGGGACGAAGTCAAGATCGCGGCTGACGGCGAGGAGGGCATCCAGCCGGACTTCAGCTTCCATCAGCATGGACAGTGTCTCTACTCGGGGGGCTATGGCCTGCAGTTCGCCGAGGACATGGCCGGGTTGGTCATGCTGGCCGATGACACGGCCTCTGCGCTCCCCAAGGCCAAGGCGGCGCTGTTCGCCAACCTGTTGTTGGAAGGTCATTGCTGGATGGTGCGGGGAATGACGTTCGACTACAGCGCCTGCGGCCGCTCCATCACCCGCCCCGGACACGATGCCGGCGCCCTCCGGGCGGCCTGCCGGCTCTTGGGCAACGGGACCATGGCCCGCCGCGAGGAACTGGCCGCCTGCGAGGCGGCCTGGCGCAGCGGCGGCTCGGCGGTCCTCGGGAACCGCCATTTCTGGAAAGCCGACTACATGACCCACCACCGGCCCGGCTTCTTCGCCTCGGTGCGCATGCTGTCGAGCCGGATGGAGAATACCGATATCATGTGCTACGACTACCCGGGGGAGGGCAGGACGTCGCACCATCTCGCGGATGGAGCCCTGTTCATCATGCGGGACGGCGGAGAGTACCGCGACATTTTCGCCGCCTGGGATTGGCGGATGATTCCCGGGATCACGGTTGAGTACGGCACCGAGACGCTGGACTACCGGGCCGTGCGGCGGCGCGGCGTGCGCCGCTTTGTGGGCGGCGTGAGCGACGGCGCCGTCGGCCTGGCCGCCATGGATTTCGAGCGCGATGCGCTGAGCGCGCACAAAGCGTGGTGTTTCCTTGATGACGCCATCGTCTGCCTCGGGGCCGGTATCGCGTCCTCGACCGAAAAGTCCGTGCGCACCTGCGTGAACCAGTGCCACCTCCGCGGCGACGTCTGGCTGGCACAAGGCCCTGTCGTGCGCCGGCTCGATCCGGGGCGGCATGACCTGCAGGGCCCCTGCGCGGTATGGCACGACGGCGTCGGCTATTACTTTCCCGAGTCCGCGCCAGTCTGCCTCGTCAACGGACCGCGGTCCGGGCGCTGGTCTGATAGCGGGGTGGACTCCAAGGAGGAAGTGACGCTGGACGTGTTCACGGTGTGGCTCGAGCATGGCGTTGGCCCGCGCGCCGAATCGTACCGCTACTGGATCTGTCCTGACGTCGGCCCGGCTGACTTCGCCGGGCGCCTGGCCGCGCCGCCGGTCCAGCACCTCACGAACACGCTTCGCCTGCAAGCCGCATGGGATCCCGCCGCGGGACTGTTGCAGGCGGCATTCTATGAGGCCGGAGCCTGCGCGATCGACTTAGAGCCTATCCGAAAACCCTTCTGCCACAAGGAGCGGAGCCGCTTCCGGCTCCGGCCCTTCGATGGCGCTCAGGGCAGGCCGGCGCGGGAAGCCGCGCCGCTCCCAGAAGAGGCAGACAGGCTTTCGGGCAGGCTCTTGGGTCACTTCGTCAGCGTTGACCGCCCCTGCCTGATTTTGGTTCGCGTCACGGCGACGGAGGCGGTCGTGTCCGTGGCGAACCCGGAGAATCAGCCCGGAACGGTGACAATTGAGTGCGCGCTCCCGGGCTTTCCCCGGCACACGGCGACCGTCGCGTTCCGCAACGGCGGCACAGCCTTGCGGTTTCCGAGATCAATCGCCTGAGTACGAACCAGACGAAAAGCGGGGCATCCGCTCATCTGGCCGTCTGGAGTTCAGCCTCGATCCGGTCCGAGAGGAAGACCTTGAGTAGAGACTGGTAGGGAACGTCCCGCTTGTTCGCGAGAAGCTTCAGTTCCTCTACCATGGCCTCGGGCAGACGGAGCGAAATGCTCCGCGTTGAGGGTTTCAATCTGGGCATTAGGACGTCCTCGGCGCCAGCCCAGTCGACATACTCGGAGGAGTCGTGCGTCTGCCAGAAACGGCGTTCTTCGGCCTCTGTCTTGAATGCTGGAATGTGTTTTTTCATGGTTCGTATCTCCGCCTCTCGGCGCCGGTCATATCCCGTGCCGAAATGATTCGAATTCTGTCCCGTCGGATCGTGAACACCACAAACAGAAAGCGGCCGGCATCTACCGAATCTCAAGGATCGTTGAGATCGCGCTACCGATGGCGTCCAGATCGGACCGTGTCATGGTCTCAAGCTTCGACTTCAGTCTGTGTTTTGCCACTGCCCGAATCTGGTCAATAACAGCAACCGCTGGCCGGCCCTGACAGGTCACGGGGATCGTAATCGGAGGATGGGATTTGGCCGCCGTAGAAAGAGGCATCACGACGACGGTGCGTCGAAGCTGGTTGAGGGTGTCATGCGTGAGCACGACGCACGGTCTCGTCTTCTTGATTTCCGACCCCTGTGTCGGGTCAAGAGATACCCACCAGACCTCACCACGCACAACGGTGGGCTCGCTCACTCGGCCACCCCATCCTCAAAGGACTGCCAATCGTCAATCTCACGCTCGAGTGCCTTGTCCCGATTGGCCGCTCGACACGCTAAAGCAAGCGTATCTTCGTGCTTTGCCAGGACACTCTCCAGCAAATGGGCGACGATGCGCGAACGTTGTCGCGGTGGTACTGCCACTTGGAACCTGTGGGCAATCGCGTCAGGTATGGATAGTGTCATTCTCATAACTGCATATTACGCATTATGCTTTATGTATGTCAATTGTACTTGGCACTAAGGTCTGGCCCCAATCGGGCGGTGGCTTGGTTCGCCGGCCTGTTCTCACGCTGCGAGCAGTCCTAAAGAAGGTCCTTACCCGTGGCGACTTCGTAAACGGCGAGCACATTCTCCAACGGGACATCCTTGGTGATGGAGTTGGTTGGCTCGAAGATGTAGCCCCCGTTCTTGCCGATAATGGTGACGAGACGCTCGGCCTCCCGACGGCAGTCCTGCACCGTCCCGTGGACCAGCGTTTTCTGCAGGCCGAGCATCCCTGAGAACGTGATCCTGTCACCGAAGTCCCGCTTTAGCCCCGCCGGCTCCATGCCTTTCGCTTCCGGCTGGCAGGCTTGGAGAACATCCAGTCCCACGTCTTCAATCAGGGTGGAGATGATCTCTCGGACTGCGCCGCAGGAATGCATAAGGCATGCGGCCCCGTGGCGGTGCGCCAAGTCAACGAACCGTTTCAGGCGGGGTGCAAAGAACCCCTTGAAGAAGGCGGGCGGGAATAGCAGGCCCTGCTGATGGCCGCAGTCTTCCCCGATGGCAAGGATCTCAATCTCTCCATTTCCCGCCTCCAGCCCCGCCTGGCAGTAGCGGTAGTCATGGTCCAAATGTTTCTCGATCAACGCCAGAATGACAGGGTCTTCGGTCGTCATCCCGCAGAGCAGATCCTCAATCCCCATCCCGCGCGCGCCAAGCCCATTGACCAGATCGAAGATGCCGTAGTTGCCGAAAGTCCTCACGAAGGGCTGTGCCGCCCGGCAGGCCTCCGGAATCCCGGAGAAATCAAACGCCTTCGGATCGCGCGCGGGCGCGTAGCGCGCCACATCTTCCAGCGTCTTGATCCACGCCAGTGGTTTGGAAACTACATCCTGGTAGACGCCTCCTTCTGTCGTCCTATTCACGGCATTCAAAGGCTCGCGCGAGGCAACCGCGGCGGCAATAGGTACTGGGTTTACGCCTCTAAAATCTATTTCAAGGGCTTCCTCAATACTGCAATTTCCGAGCCGGCGTTCAAAGTGGTGTTCCAGTTTTGCCCGGATTTCGGGGGTGGGCCAGATATTGACAGGAGGGCGGTCGGGTTGCTTGTGGGCCACGGTCAGTTTGAACCGTTCCCGTGGTGTCGGGTGCGTTACCGGCATCTTTGCGTCTCCATGTTTTGGGCCGAACGGCCCAAGTCAGGCGGTGGCGCGGGCGCGTCGATAGCACGCACGACTTGTTGGGTCAGTCTTCCAGTTTCCTGACGATGTGCCGGGCAAGATGGTCTTTGATTTCCCGGTGTCGTGGAATGGGTTGGCAGGCGCCCGTGCGAGGATTTTGATACCAATCGTGACGGGCCACCGTGGCGGATGAGAACACACCCCACCTGTTCCAGTTGGCGGATCAGATCAATCCGTTTCATGCGAACTGGAGTTCCGCAACGTGCCGGACATGAGGAATAGAGCCGCCCGTAAGATCCTGGCAGATATCCTTCAGGTTCTCCTGAAGTTCCTCAAGCGTGTCGCCCTGCGTCATATAGTCAGGATATTCTTCCAAATAGCCCCGCCACATGTCCTCTTCTTGCCAGTACACATAGCGCATCGTTTTCATGTCACAAGATTATGTTCTTTCGCCTTGTGATTTCAATGATTCTCATGACCCAACGTCCCAAGTCAGGCGCTCGGAACCCGCGCTGCACGGGTTGAGAATCGCTTGGATTTGGTTGTTGGGCTGGTCCTGCTGCCGTGTAGGGCGTCGAGGACAGCCGCGGGATTACGCGAGGCGATCGTCAGGAGCGCTTTAGCCGGTCCTTCTGGCTGGCGTCGGCCCTGTTCCCAGTTCTGCAGGGTTCGGGTGCTCACCCCGATTATCGCGGCAAACTCGTCCTGCGATACGTCCAGACGCTCCCGGACCATACGGATTTCGGGTGGTTTGATCTCGTAGATCCGGCTGGGTGCCTGATGTCCGGCTTTGATTTCCCCGGCTTCCTTGATGCTCGCGGCCAGTCTGGCGAAGGTCTCGTTTTTCATACCAGCCACTCCTTGACCATGTTCCGAAGGAATCTCAATTGCTCCGGTGTCAGGTCCCCCTGATCCGTCTTCTTATACGGCAGGAGCATAAAGAGGACTTTGATCTCTCGCGTGAACACCGAGGTCTCGACGAAGATGATGGCGCTAGTTTACGCCAATGGCGTAGGATGTCAACTCCGTTGTTCCTCCATCTGGCTGATGTCTTCTGCCCCTGCCGCTATTCTATCAACTAAGGGCTGACCCTGTGCCTGCGGGCTGACCCTGTGCCTGCCCTGTGCCTGCCCCAGAAGGCCTGAACCTGTCGTACCACCGCGCGGCAACTTGTGCGCGGCTGGAGTACCTGCCAGATAAAACACCAGAACACTCGCGAGAGGAAGAACCGGCGGTGACGCCGACGCGTGCCGTCATCCGGCGGCGTCAACACGCGATCGGATAGAAAGCGTCGGCACTGCGCTTCGATCTCCACGGGGGATTGCCGGTCCTGTCCATGTCGTCGCCCCATGGCCGCCAATCTTCGTCTCAAAACAGGAAAGTAAGGAGTGTTCATAGGGCGGTATATATACCGCCCTCTTGACAGACATGCTATTCTTTTCCGCATGAAAGCCAACCTCTCGGAACTCCAAGACGAGTATCGTCGATTGCAGCGTCAACTGGCGGGAACGGGCTGGATCAGCCACGGCTACGTACAGGATCGCGGTCCCGGCGCGGGCGGGCCCTGCTACCAATGGACGCGTAAGGTTCGCAAAAAGACGGTCTCGGTTGCTCTATCGAAGGAGCAGTATCTCTGGATGAAGGATGCAATCGAGAACTGGCGGAATCTCCAGCAAACACTCAAGCAAATGGAGCAGATATCTCGCACCGTGCTCTTCGCCACCATCCCGGAACCGCCCCGTCGTAAGCCCTTGCGCAAGCGAGTTTTAGGGCTTATCTAAGCGCCATTCAGGTCTGACCCTGTTACCCTGCCGATCAATCCTCCCGCCTGTGGCTCAGGCGTGAAAGGATCCGTTTGGCTAGCACCTCGTTGATCTCGCGGTGACGAGGAACCGGCTCCGAGTTCCCTGTGCCGGGATTGTGGTAGATGTCGTGTCGGCCGCCGTGCCGAAGTAAGACGCAGCCGATCTTCTCCAAACGACTGACAAGGTCGAGTCGCTTCACGCGTACTCCAGTTCCTCAACCTTCCGGATACCCGGAATCTCTTCGGCACCGAACATGTCAAGCAGGTCGCGCAAGTGCTCCTTCAAGTCGGCGAGGTCGTCGCCCTGCGTCCAGTGGTCAGGGTAGTCGTTGAGGAAGCCGAGGTAGCGGCCGTCGGACTCCTTCCAGTATGTAAATTGTGCCTTCATGGCCTTAAGCATCCCATTTCTGTTGACGTTTGGCGAGTCATCCTTGTCGATTCCGCTGAAAAAGTCCGGCTCGGCACTGGGCCTTCGGCCCGGCGGCACACGCGGTGCAGGCAGGGGCCTTGATAAACGACGGCACTGTCAGGTTAGTACTGCAACGGCCTGGTCCGAGCAATTCGATTTCAACGGT
>CAITUY010000198.1 GCA_903895695.1 uncultured bacterium | reverse complement strand
TACGCGGTCTCCCGCCCATTCGCGCACCGCTTCGGCGCGGTTGCCGCATCAATCGCCTCCATTGCCTGTGTCATGCGCCAAAAATACATCCTTGGCGAAGCGCGGCGGCACTGCCGCCACGCTTCGCTAAGGATTCGGGTTCTGCATTTCGAACGGAGATTCTGCTTGCGCGGGGAGGGGCCGATCCCTATCATATGCCGCTCTCATACAGGAGACAGGCAATGGCAAGGACATGCGATATTTGCGCTAAAACCGTCAGCGTGGGCAACCGGATCGTTCGTCACGGGTTGGCCAAGAGCAAGGGCGGCATCGGTTTGCACACGACGGGTATCACGAAGCGGCGGTTCCGGCCGAACCTGCAGAAGATCCACGTCAAGGAAAACGGCGGCACCGTGCGCAAGACGGTGTGCACAGCCTGCATCCGTTCGAAGAAGATCGTCAAGGCGTAACGTCCAACGCTACGCGGCGCAGGGGCACGGGGAGGCAACTCCCGGTGCCCTTCTGCTTTTTCAGTGCCCGCTTTGTTCGGCCGCAAGCTCAGCCATGAGTCGACGCATTTCGTCGGGATCGGTCACCTGCAGCCAGCTCACCATGCGCGGCCGATCGCGGAGGGTGTGCCGGACGTACTGGGGGATCCATTTGCGATAGAGCAATGTGCCGCCGACAGGGCCGTAGAGCGCCACCATGCGCTCGAAATGGGCTTGCATGTAGGCCATGCGCTCGGCCCATGTCGGGGCGGGCGCGGGAGGCAGACCCTGCAGGTCACGGGCGATGTCCCGCATCAGCCACGGATTGCTGAGTGCGCCGCGGCCGACCATGATCGCGGCACAGCCCGTCTCGACGAAGAGCCGGCGCGCCGCAGCCGGCGAGGTCACATCGCCGTTGGCAATCACAGGCACACGGCGCGCGGCCTCAACGACCCGGCGCATGGCGGCCCGGTCAGCTTGTCCCGAATACCCCTGTCCCCGGGTGCGGCCGTGGATGGTGATGGCCGCCACCCCGACCGCCTCCAGGCCGGGCACCATATCGGGCGCGACCAGGCTGCCCAGGTCCCAGCCGAGGCGGAGTTTGACGGTGACCGGTATGTGGACCGACCGGACTACTTCACCCGCGATGCGGATGGCCTCGATCGGATCGCGCAGCAGTCCCGCGCCCGCCCCGTGATTCGAAATCTTGCGTTGGGGACAACCCATGTTGATGTCGACCAGGGGAACGCCCTTGGCTTCGAGCCATTGCGCGGCGAGGCACAGATCCGGCGCACGAGTTCCATAGATTTGATAGCCGAGAGGCTGATCAGCGTCATCGGTCGCGAGCAGTGTCTTGCGTTTCTGGCCCTTGCCTTGGAGCAGGCTGGCCGGGCTCAACATTTCCGTGTAGGCCAGGCCGACGCCGCCCAAGCCGCGGAGGCCCGACCGGAAGGCATAATCGGAGTAGCCCGCCATGGGGGCCAGCAGGATCGGGGGGCTGAAGGTTCGGCCGCCGATCGTCAGTGATGCGGGCAGCGTCATGCCTGCAGGAACGCACGGGTGCGATCACGCTCGATCAGGGCCTGGCGGTAGGCGGACTCATCGAAGCCCGGCGCAGCTCCGGACGCCGCAGCGGCACGGGCAACGGCCAAGGGGATTTCCACGAAAAGGCGCCGGTCAAAAGGCTTTGGAATAATGTAGTGCGATCCGAATTCGAAGGACTCGCCATACAGCGCGCGCACCTGCTCCGGGACTGGTTGCTGGGCCAGACGGGACAGAGCCTCGGCGGCTGCGACCTTCATAGAAAGCGTGATGGAGCGGGCGCACACGTCCAGGGTGCCGCGGAAAAGAAATGGGAACCCGAGCACATTGTTGATCTGGTTGGGATGGTCCGAGCGGCCGGTTGCCATGATGTAAGGCTTGGTCCCGAGCGCCTCGGCCACGAGCTCCGGCCGGATCTCAGGATCCGGATTGGCCATAGCAAAAATGGCGGGGTATGAGGCCATGGCGCGGACATCGGCCGGGGCAAGGCAGTCGGCGGCTGATACGCCGATGAACAGGTGGGCACCGCGCATGGCGTCCGACAGGGTCACGGCCTTGGTCTGCACAGCATGCTCACGTTTCTTGGCGTTCAAGTCGGTCCGGTCGGCGCGGATGACGCCCTTGGTATCGCAGAGCGTCACGGTGCGGGCACCGGCGGCTTTGAGCATCTCGCAGATGCGAATGCCGGCGGCGCCGGCGCCATTGATCACGATGGCCAGGTCGGCCAGCCGACGGTCAGCGAGGCGGCAATAGTTCATAGCCGCGGCCAGAGTGATGACCGCCGTGCCCCACTGGTCGTCGTGGAACACGGGGATGTCCAGCATTGCGTCCAGGCGATCCTCGATCTCGAAGCAGGCGGGCGCGGCAATATCCTCAAGATTGATGCCGCCGTACATGGGGGCGAGAGCCATGACCGCGTCGATCACGCGCTGCGGGTCGGTTCGGCCCGTGTTGGCCCCGTTGGCGCGGCAATGGTTCAAGGGGACGGGCCAGCCGTCGACATCGCCAAAGGCCTTGAAGAGCACGGCCTTGCCTTCCATAACAGGAATACTGGCTTCGGCGCCGAGGTCGCCCAGTCCGAGAATGGCGGTCCCGTCTGTCACGACGGCCACGAGGTTAGACTTGGCCGTCAGGGTGGCCAGGGTCTTGGGATTGCGGGCGATCTCCTTGACGGCCACGGCCACGCCGGGCGTGTAGGCCAGACAAAGGTCGGAGGGACCGCGCAGCGGCTTCGTGGTGCGCATGCCTATTTTGCCACCGAGGTGATACGCCAGGATATCGTCGTTCTTGATTGCCATGGAGGCGGGTCCTTGAATCCTGCCGACGCCCATCGTCGGCAGAAAACGGGCAACAGTCTATGAAAGATACCGCTTCAACTCAACTGGTTTGGCGCCAATGACGCCGTTCCATTCATGGTTTACTTACAATACGCATGAGACTATCATCGTTTTGCATAAGTGAGGACGTTATCAGTGGCAGGTAGTCGTGACCAAGGGAAGCGCGGGCAGGCCATGGTTGAATTCATGGTCGTAGCTGGAATGGTCATGGCGTCGCTTGCGATTTTGTGGGTCTTTCTGGCAACCTTCAAGGAATACGGGACTCGGGTCCTGACACTCGTTGGGTCGGAATACCCGTAGGACTCTAGCGGCAATACAGTGCGCTGGAAAGTGTCTGTGAACCGCTGTACGGGCGTCGTGGAGCTGAGCAACAGAAGGAGAACACGGATGAAGAATCAGAGCAAGAGTGGGCAGGGCATGGTCGAGTACATCATCATTGTTGCGATCATTGCGCTGGCGGCCATCGCCATCTTCGGTGTGTTTGGCGACACGATCCGCAACAAGCTGGGCGGCGCAGTGACCGAGCTCGGCGGTGATGAGAGCAAGTCGCAGGCTGCGTTGAATACGGACTCCGCCACATACCTCAAGGACCTCAAAGGCGCGTCCGCCGTCAAGTGAGCGGCCTCGAGGGGAGGGGACGATGAGCCCCTGTCTCGCTCACAACGGACGCAGTCGGTCTGGAACAGAGATTGCCTCGCGCGGATCGCGGGCGGGGCAGTCCCTTATTGAATCCTGCCTGGTACTCGCGGTCGTCTGCTTGGCGTTCTTTGGGGCCTTCCAAATCTCCCAAATGTATGCCGCGCAGGACGTGTTGGACTATGCCGCCGCCCGAGGCGCGCGCGCCAAGACCGTTGGGTTCAACCGGTTCATGGTCTACAAGACCATCCGCGTCGGCGCCATTCCCAATGCCGGTCGTCTCTTGTCGCCGGTGCACGCAGGCGGTCCGCTCGGGGAACTCGCTGTCGAAACGCCCCGCATTCCTCTCTATCTGGGCGCCCAGAACTGGGGTGAACTGGGCGGCGTTCTGGCGTACGAGTCCTGGGATTCGATTGGCATCGGGCTGCCCGGTTTGCAGGACGACGGGCGCATTATCAGCATGGAAGTGCCCCAGAACAAGCCTTTCATGAGCAACGGATTCCATCGGGCCTATTACAGCGGGGATTTTGTCCCGCTCCGCGGCGAGGCCTACATCGACAACCATTACGCGCTGTACATGGAGGAGGACTTGTGGTGAACCCGCGGCGCAGATGGACATCACGGAAGTCCGGACAGACGATGATCTTCCTGATCACCATCCTCATCATCCTGACGTTTATTGCGCTGTTCAATTTCGACCTGCACAAGATCATCTATGTCAAATCGCTGAGCCAGAATGCGGGCGACGGAGCTGCCCTGGCCGCCGCGCGCTGGCAGGCCACCACCCTGAACCTCGTCGGGGACCTGAATATCATGCAAGCCGTGGCCCTCACGCAAGGCGCCACGGGCGAGGCGGCGGCCATCGCCGAGATGGAAGCGCGGCTTTGCTACGTCGGCCCGATGGTGGGGTTTATAGCCGCCGAGCAGTCGGCCAAGAACAACGGCGTCTTCAACAACTCTCGCTTCACCTCGAATGTCCTCGCCCATGCGCAGACGGTGCTCACGGACTATCGGGCGCTGGGGGCGGACGGGAAGATGCTTTTTCCCGAGCCTTACCCGAACGCCTGGGTCGAATATGCGGACATGATCGCCGCCGTGGGCGAGGAGGGCGTCGCCGCCGGCCCCGACAATGCCCGCTATTACGAAGACTACACCGGTGGCCATCTCCTGCTCGAACTCGACTTCTATGATGCAATCGCTGCAGAGGACTGGTGCTGGTTCCTCGGTCATGCCATGGACGCCCTGCTGAATTACACAGACTATCGCTGGTGGCCGCCACTACCTGACCAGATCCCGACTCCCCAGCCCATGAATTCGGAATACTTCGGTCTGGGCCTTCGCAAGACGGAGCACATCATGGACCGGCGCGCCCTCGATGCCATGGCCGGCCTCGAGACCGAGCGCGGGCTCACGGGGACCGTTGATGCGGCGACGGTGGATAGCGTGACGTCCACGTGGTACTGCTACGACGCGACGTGGACGTCATGGGACGCCATCTCGCCTACGGGCCCGGACCCTTTTCCAACGACCGGCCGGATCATCCCGAAGTACGATTATGCGGGCGCGGATTCCGCCATCCGGGTGCTCACGGAAGCCACCCGCTATACACCGGGGTCAAGCAACAGCGTTATCACCTGGACGGCGGCCGCCAAACCGTTTGGTTATCTCAATCAATCGGAACGGCCGGATAGCTACGATCTCGTGCTGCCGGCCTTTCGCGACATCCGGTTGATCCCGGTCGATGCGTCATCCGCCCCCGAGGCTGGATCCTTCGATCTGGACTGGCGTGACCATATCGAGAAGCATCTGCCTGACTACATGAAGGCGGGCCCGGGCGCGCTGCATCCCGACTCATGCTGGTATTGCCTGCAACTGGTAACCTGGGAAAACCTCGTGTTCCGGCAAACCGGCATCGACTGGTTGGCCAAGAATAGCGGCGACTGCAACAAGGGCGGCCCCGGACCCGGTGGGGGTGGCGGCGGCGGACGCCGGCGGGGACATTAGCAAGAATCAAGAAATGAACGCCCAACGCCCAACATCCAACGCTCAACGTACAAACCAAAGGCCGCGCGCGGGTCAGGCCATGGTTGAACTGGTCGTTGGCCTTGTATCTCTGCTTGTTTTATTCGGCGGCATCCTGGTGCTGGGCCGGCTCAGCCGCGCCCAGACGCACGCCATGATGGAAGCGCGGCACGACGCCGGCAACCAGGCCATGTCGGACGCGGCACCGTTTTCGGGTCCCCTCTATATCGAGTCGCGCACGGTCGGAGGCGATGGCGTAACCTACTCGCGCGACGATGGGTCGACGCTGGCCGACGTGGCCGACTTACAGGGCCGTGTGATCGAGTACGGGCATCCCGACGATCTGGACAAGGTCGTGGCGGGGAATCGAATCTCCGCTTTGTCGCAGCCCAAGACGGCGTTTCCGTATCTCATGTTCGGGTTTACTCACGGCGAGCAGTCGGAAACCATTGCGCTCACCAATATGCCCATCGTCCGTGACGCCCTCTACCGGGCTGACAGCATTGAAGTCAAAGGCGAGGCCTGGCTCACGTGGACGAAAGGAATCTATTGATGCGTCTGCCGCGACACGTAGCGATCGCCTGGGTGGCGGCGGCACTGCTGCTGGCGGCTTTTGCCGGACAGGCCAGGGTGTTCCAGCGGCTTGACGGCCGCGGCGCCACGCTTTTCCGGGCGGACGTTATCGGGCGGCTCATCTACGAGGCGGTCATGCAGATCAACGGGGGCGAGGCCGCCGTGACGGTCGCGGCCTGCGACGGCAGCGTGGCGGCGCTACGCGGGCCGCTGGCGGCAGGCGGAAACATGACGCACTATACGGCCGGTGACGGCATCGGCGTTGGACGCCTGCAAGGCGGGGGCCGGGTGGCATCGCTTGTGGCCCTTACGCCCGGCCGCGAGGACCGCTCTGTTGTCGTGGCGGTCGAGCAGTCGGACGCTGCGCACGAGCAATCGCGCGATCCAGCGCGGGCCGAGGGCTCCACGGGCATTGCCGGGCTTCCCGGCAGCGTACTGACTTTCACCCTGCGCAATGGAGATACCCGCACAGCCCTGGAGACCCGCCGCACCGCGGTTGCGCCGTCGGCTGCAGTCGCGTATTATGACACGACCTTGCGCCGGAACGGGTGGACAAACCTGCTTCCAAAGTCGGCGGGTGACGGCGGGATGATGCTGTATGTCAAGGAGTCGGATGTGTGTTGCGTACGCGTCGGACCCGCCGACGCGCGCGGAGAATGCCTGGTGACCGTCGTCCGCAAACCCGGCGCGACGCATTGACGAAGGGATGAACACATGAAGCAACGGATGGTGCTCGTTATCTCGGTTCTGGTCGGGTTGCTGGCCTTCTGGCTGACCCGCCAGTATTTTCAGTCCAGGCTGGAGCGGATTGAGGAGGAGCGTCAGCGCATCCTGGCCTCGGTGCGCCAGACCGATGTGGTGGCCGTGGGACACGAAATGCCGGCCGGCACGGTGATCCAGAGGAAGGATCTTAAAGCGAAGCCTTCCTTTGAGCGCGACATCAGCAAAGATACGATCCTGCCCGACGATTTCGACCAGATCATCGGGAAGAAACTGAAGATCAGCATGAGCACCGGCGACACGCTGCTTTGGTCCTACGTGGATGTGCCGTATCGGCCGGGCTCGGGTTTGGCCCCCATGATCAACCAGAAGATGAGGGCGATCTCCATGTCGATCGGCGGGTCCGCCGCGGTGAGCGGGTTAATCCAGCCGAATGACCGCGTGGACGTACTCGGCTCGTTCATGCTGCCGTCCAAGGCTAATCCGCAGGTGCTCGAGGCGGTGACGCTGACCGTGCTGCAGGATGTGTCGGTGCTGGCCGTGGGGCAGACGCTGGGCAAGGCCGGCGAGGGCGCGCGGGCGGGTTCGGGCTACAGCACGGTGACTTTCGAAGTGACGCCGCGCGAGGCGGAGTTGCTCGCCTTCGCCGAGAACATGAAGGGACGCTTGACCCTGACGCTGCGAAACCCCGGCGACCCGGACTATGTGAGTACGCTGCCCGAGGTGAATTTTGATTTGCTGGAGCGCGTGCTGCCCGAACTGAACAAACACCGCCAGGAAGTCATCCGGCACAAGGGCCCGCAGCCGTAAGCCCCGACCGGCATCTCTCATGTACCTGGAAATCCGCAAGCCCGACGGCTCGATCGATACGCGGGAACTCAAGCCCGGCATCTACTCGATCGGCTCGGACCGCGATAACCCGATCAGCCTTGCCGGAAGCGGCGTGGCCGGCCGGCATGCCATTCTGAGCCTCAGGGCGGGCGCCTGCTGGATCGAAGACTTGAACTCTCCCGGCGGCACCCTGATCGGGGGCCTTGCCGTCCACGGGCGGGGTGAGGTGCTGCAAGGACTGGATATCCGCATTGGCCGAAACACACTGGTGTTGTCCCAGGAACGCCGGCCGCCGCTGAGTGTCCCGCCTACGCCTGCGCCCCAACCGGCGCCCAGCCCTGCGCCCAAGCCGCCGCCGGTCGTACCGGCGCCGCCGGACCTGGCGGCCGCCCAGAACAACAGTCCGCGCCTCGACCGGATTGCGCGCGACGAACGGTCCCTGCAGCGCAAGCAGGCGATAAAGCAACAGATCCAGCGCGAGTTGCTCGAACGCATGGACGTCAAGCGACTCAGCGCCTCGCAGGTTGAGGACGGCGAGCTTCATCGGCGCGTGCTCAGCACCGTGGAGACCATCGTGCGCGAAGTGACGCCGCGCCTGCCCGCAGGGCTCGATCCGCAGTCCTTGATCAAAGAGATCTATGACGAAGCCACCGGGCTGGGCCCCCTTGAAGATCTTCTGGCCGACGGCGACGTGAGCGAGATCATGGTGAACGGGCCCTCCAGCATCTATGTTGAGCGTGGCGGCCGAATCGAGCTGACCGATCGCGTCTTCCTGGACGAAAAATCGGTCATGGCCATCATCGAGCGTATTGTGTCGCCCCTTGGCCGCCGCATCGACGAGAGCCAGCCGTACGTTGACGCCCGGCTGCGCGACGGTTCGCGCGTCAACGCCATCATCCACCCCTTGTCGCTGATAGGTCCTTGCATCACCATCCGTAAATTCTCTCGGATCCCCTTCACCGACGAGGATTTTCTGCACAAGAACACGTGGACCGTCGCGATGAGAGACTTCCTGAAGGCCTGTGTGGAGGGGCGCAAGAATATCGTCGTGTCAGGTGGGACAGGCTCGGGAAAAACGACCTTGTTGAATGTACTCAGCAGTTTTTTGCCGGAGGACGAGCGGATTATCACCATCGAAGACGCCGCCGAACTCAGGCTGAAGCAGCCACACGTGGTATCGCTTGAGGCCCGGCCCGCAAACATCGAAGGGAAGGGCGCCATTACGATCCGCGACTTGGTCCGCAATGCGCTCCGCATGCGGCCTGATCGAATCGTCGTTGGGGAATGCCGGAGTGGCGAGGCGCTGGATATGCTGCAGGCCATGAACACGGGTCACGACGGATCGCTCACGACGATACATGCCAACGCGCCGCGCGATGTCATCTCGCGTCTGGAAACACTGGTGTTGATGTCGGGCATGGACCTGCCGGTTCGGGCCATCCGGGAGCAGATTGCCTCGGCCGTCGACCTGATCGTCCATGAGTCCCGCTTCAGTGACGGATCGCGGCGGGTCACGAACATCACCGAGATCGTGGGCCTGGAAGGTGACCGCACGACCATGCAGGATATCTTTGTGTTCGAGCAGACCGGCGTGACGTCGGAAGGGAAGATCGTGGGACGATTCACGCCGACCGGCTCGGTGCCGACTTTTCTTGAGGAGATGCGATCCAAGGGAGTCGTGGTGGACCAGGGGCTGTTCGACCCGCGGCACTAGCCCGAAGGCCTGGAAGATTACATGAATGATGCGTCCATATGGCTGATACCGATGCTTTTCACCCTGAGCCTGGGCGGGCTGACGTATTTCATTTTGCAATCCTTCCGCGCCGCCGCCCAAGAGTATGCGGAAGCCTACACGGAAACCACGGGCCGCCAGATGGAGGACATGTTCCTCTTCATCCCGCCGCGGCGCATCCTGGAATTGGCGGCGGCGAGCGCGGCGGTATGCGGCTTGCTCGGCTTCCTTGCGCTCGGCGGACTCGTTGGCCGGACGCTCATGCGCGGGCTGATCGTGGGCCTGATCACCGGAGCGATCGGCTGGAATATTCCGCGCGCCACCCTGGCGGTCATGCGCAGACGGCGTCTGCAAAAGTTCAATTTCCAACTCGTGGACAGCCTGATCAACATGAGCAACGCCCTCAAGGCCGGGTTCAGCATCCAGCAGGCGGTTGAGATGGTCGTCCGGGAAGGTCAAAGCCCGATCTCGCAGGAGTTCGGCGCCTTTCTGCACCAGACACGGGTCGGCATGCGCATGGAGGAGGCGTTCGAGAGCCTTCTGGCGCGGGTGGGGAGCGATGATCTGTCCTTGATGGTGGCCTCGATCGAGATTGCCCGTCAGACCGGCGGAAACCTGACGGAAGTTTTTGAAAAGATTGCCCATACAATTCGCGAACGCATGCGCATCGAGCTGCGAATCCGGACGCTCACCGCCCAGGGCCGGCTGCAAGGCATCGTCGTGGGGACCATGCCGTTACTGCTGGGACTGGCCATGTTCATGCTCGATAAGCGTATGATGACAACGTTCCTGCAATCGGGGTTCGGCCTCGGCGTCCTCGTGGCCGTCGCGATCCTTGAACTTCTGGGAGCCCTGGTCATCCGGAAGATCATCAACATCGATGTATGAGGTAAGCTGAGTGGAAGAGTTGACACCAATTCTGTTGAGCCTGTTGTGGGCCTTGTTCTTCGGGTGCTCGGCCTGGTACAGCGCGCACATCGTACGGCAGGTGACGTATGTCACTTTGGCTGACGGCCGCCGGGAGGAGCGCTTGCTGCCTTTTTCGTTTCGTTTGCTGCTGCCGTTGGCGCCCAATCTCGGCCCTCTTTTCAGCCGGCCCGGTTTCGAAAAGACCAATACGCAAATCACCCGGAAGATCGTGGCCGCGGGGTATTCGGGGTTGCTGACCTCCAAGGAGTTCCTGGCGCTCAAAGTGCTTTTGCCGGCAGTACTCGGCGTGCTGGGGGTCGCGGCCATGTGGGCGGGGCTCACGCTGGTGCCGGGGCGAGTCGGCCTTTCGCTGCAAGGGCACCAGGTTAGCTTCAGCGTCGTCATCCTGCTGTGGTGTTACGCGTATCCGGGGCTATGGCTTCGGGGGGTCCTGAAGGTACGGCAGCGAAGCATCCAGCGGGCCTTGCCGTTCGTCCTCGACCTGCTAACGCTGTCCGTCGAGGCCGGCCTCGATTTCATGAACGCGATGCAACGCATCGTGGAGCGGCGCAAAATAGATCCGCTCGGCGAGGAATTTGTGCGCGTTCTGCGCGAGATCCAACTGGGCAAGACGCGGCGCGTGGCCCTGCGCGATATGGCGGAGCGCGTCGACCAGTTCGAGATCCGCACGGTCGTGAACGCCCTCGTGCAGGCCGACGAGCTTGGCGTCGGGATCGCCCAGATCCTGAGAATCCTGTCGGACCAGATGCGCCAACGCCGGTTTGAGCGGGCGGAGAAACTCGCCAACGAGGCGCCGGTCAAGATGCTATTTCCGCTCGTGGCCTTCATCTTCCCGGCTGTGTTCCTCGTTCTGTTGGGCCCCATCATTCTGCAGATTCTTCACGAGATCTGACCCATGGACAAAGCGATTCATCTGGTGGTCGAAGCGGGTCCCGCCCGGGGCCGTGAAATCAGCGTTCTGAAGGACGGCGTGCGCATCGGCAGGTCGTCGCGCAACGACGTGGTGCTGAACGATGAGTCGATGTCGCGTTTTCACTGCCGCCTGTTCTTCAAGCCGGGCGAGGGGTTGTGGGTCGCGGACCTAGGCAGTTCCAACGAGACGCGGGTCAACGGAGCCGCCGTCCAGGAAACGCGCGTCAAACCCGGTGACGAGATATCGATGGGCGACACGGTCATCAAGGTGCGCAGCGACCGCGAGTCCGGCGAAGGGGCGGTGGATGCGGGGGCCCCGGTGGCGACAGCCGCGCCTGTGGGGCGGACCGAGCCGGCGATCGATCTGGGACTCAAGAAAGGTGCGACTGCCGCCGGCATGCCCAAAATGCGCCGCCTTCTCGTGGGTTCCGTGCTGATCATGGCGCTCGTCGCGGTCGCCGCGTGGGCGCCCTGGGCTCGTGTAATACAGGCCATCGAGGCACGCCGCCACCCGCCGGCCCCGCCGGCCGTGCCGGCGGAACTGCCGGTCATGGACTTGACCTATGAGCGGGTGGAGGCGACTTCGTCGAACATCTTCCGATATTTCATGCAGATCCAACACAGCACCCTGGTCGTGCAGGTCGACGACCTCGTGAACTCCCGGCACGTTCGCCGCGAGAAGAAGATGGATGCCGACCTGCTTCGCGATCTCGCCAAGTCGGTTGCCGCGTCAGGATTCATGGATCTGCTGGATGATTATTCGGGGCTCGCGCCCGGGATTTACGAACTGACCGACCTGAGCGTGACCCTTGGCTCGCAAGCCCACCGGACGCGCGTGCTGAACCATGTGGAACCGGACGCGTTTGCCGCCGTGCGCGGCCAGATCGAGGAGTTCGGCAAGAACGAACTGGGTCTTGCGGCCCTGGCCATGGAGCCGGAAAAACTCGTAGAGAAGGCAAAAGAAGCGGTGCTGCTGGGCAAGAAGCTCTACGATGAACGCGAAGTCCGCTACGAAAACCTCGCCTCGGCCATACGGGCGTTCAAGGAAGCCGATCTCTACCTCGAGACAATCGAACCGAAGCCGGACTTCTACGGCGAGGCCCTGAGTCGGCGCACCGACTGCGAACACGAGTTGCAGAAGCGTTACGACGATATCCGGTTCATGGCGGAGCGAGCAGTCAAGTTGCAGGATTGGAAGGAGGCCGAGCGGCAGTTGCGGATCGTGATCGAGATGATCCCCGATCGCTCGGACGATCGCAACCGCATTGCCAACAAGACGTTGGTCGATGTCGAGCGGCACCTCGGAGCGGAGAAGTAAACGCATGAAGCGCGCGCTAGGCACGATTGGGACGATCGCGGCACTCCTGGTGGCCGCCGCAGGGCAGGGGCAGGTCGCCTTCAACAAGGCCCAACTGCGTGTGGTCTCCGAACCTGACGGAGCCATGGTAACCTGCGACGGCATCCTTCAGGACGCCACTCCGCTCACCCTCAAAGACCTGGAGGCCGGCAGCCATCTGCTGGCCATCGAGAAACCCGGGTTCTCGGAAGTGCGGAAGACCATCTCCCTGCAGCCCGGACAGAAGTCAGCCCTCGAGGTCAAACTGGAACCCATCACGGGTCTGGTCTTGATCCAGTCCGTGCCCGAGGGCGCTGAGATCGAAATCGCCGGTGCGCACAAGGGAAAGGCGCCCGTGCTGCTGACCGATCTGCCGCTGGGCCGATATCGCGTGAAGGCCTCTGCCAACGGTTACACGACGCGCGAGACCGACTTCCAGGTCGAGAACCGGATTCCCCAGCAGGTGAAGATCTCGCTGACCTCCGATTCCGCCACGCTCGTCGTCGCCTCGACGCCGGCGGGCGCATCTGTAACGGTGAACGGTCTCGGCAAGGGGACCACGCCCTGCTCGGTCGATCGGCTGCCGAGCGGCGACAACAGGGTCGTGGTCTCGATGAAGGACTATCAGCCTTACCAGCAGGACGTCAAGTTGCAGGCCGGGGACGAACAGAAGATCGACGTGACGCTCAAGCCCATGCCCTCGGCCTTGTCCGTGATGTCGACGCCGCCCGGCGCCCGGGTGTTCCTGAATGACAAGATCCGCGGGCAGACACCGCTTGTAATCGACGCGACTGAGCCCGGCAACTATACCGTCCGCGCGGAACTCGAGGGATACGAGCCGCAATCCCGCGCCATCGAAATCGGGCGCGCCCAGACCAAGGTCGTCGACCTGACGTTGGTGCGCAATACCGGGTCGCTCGAACTCGTGACGGATCCCCCGGGCGCCAAGGTCATTGTGGATGGGCAGGATAAAGGTCTGACCCAGGCCGGGGCGCCGGATGCACCCTCGCAGGTCATGAAAGTCGACCTGCTACCGGTGGGGGAGCACAAGCTGCAGCTTTCCAAGAAGGGCTTTTACCCGGTCGACAGGGCTTTTTCGGTGAAAACGAATGCGATCACGGGCGTCCGCGAAGCCCTGAAGCGCAAGTTCGTGGCGGATACGGTCGTCAGGCTCAAGTCGACGCCGGGCGACGTGGTGGTGGGAATCCTTTCAAAGAAGCAGCCGAATGGGGACGTCGAGTTGGAGACGAAGTCCGGCATCTTCAGGACCATCAAGGCAGAAGATGTCCAATCCGTCGATCCCCTGGCCGCCGACGAGAAGAAGTAACGCAGCGCCGGCATCCCGGCATCGTCCCTCCCTTCGCGACCTTTGCAGGAGCTGCTAACCGATCTGCGTGCGATCGCCCGGCTTCAGGGCAGACTCCGGCATCCACCCGGACTCCACCTCGACCACGGAGTGCGTACCCCTGGGAGCCCAAACCAGGCGCCAGGGCCGGATATTGCGCGCGACACGCAGTATGATCCCGGCTCGATCGAGGAAGGCAACGTCGATGGCAAAGCGCATGAAACAGGTGTGGATGCTCATGCAGGGCGACAGCCAGAGGCCCGTGCCCGGTCCCGAGGGTGCGCGACCCATCAGCCCCAGGAAGCGCTCGTGCATGCGTTTGGCGGGGCGCAGGCGTTGAACCACGATGCGCCCCTCGATTGACAGGCGCACGTCATCATCGCGGCTCATGGCTTCACGGGCGGCTTGGCCGGGCTGTTGGTCGCCGGGATGAACGTGAGCGCAGCGGAGTTAAGGCAGTAGCGTAGACCGGTGGGTGGCGGACCGTCGTCGAAGACGTGCCCCAGGTGCGCATCACACCGCGTGCAAAGAACTTCGGAACGGACCATACCAAAGGATCGATCGGTACGCGCGGTAACGTTCTCGGGACAGATCGGCTTGATAAAACTGGGCCACCCGGTGCCCGAATCAAACTTCGCGGTGGACTCAAACAAGGGCAACCCGCAGCAGATGCACGTGTAGAGCCCAGGCTTTTTGTGATCGAAGAAAGCGCCGCAGAAGGCCGGCTCCGTTCCCTGGCCCCGGGCGATTCGAAATTGCTCGGGCGTCAGTTGCGCACGCCATTCGGCGTCAGATTTTACGACCTTGGGGACGGATTCGGGCTCTGTCAGCTTCCCGTCGGGCTTGAGGGTTCTTACGGTCACGGTCATAGTCGATCCTCCCTTCGGCACGGCCTCCAGTCCCGCTGCCGGCGACAACCACGACGCGAGGCAGCAGGCCAGTCCCGTCGCCAACGCCACACTGGATCGTGTGTTCTTCATGACTCTATTGTCCCCCCGTGGTCCGAAGTATGCAAGTCGCGGATGGAGGCGGCGACTCGGCAGGTGCGGCGCCTCGGTGCCAGTCAATCAGGCTTGACGGCGAAGGGCTGGGGCGCTAATCGCGTCATGTGATAAAGATCATATGCGCCACCAATATGCCGTTGGCCGAAGATGCCTTTGGCACGCTGGGAGACACCCGCGTGATCGAGGGCCGCCATATCTCGGCCGCCGATGTCCGGGGAACAGACCTGCTGGCCATCCGCTCGACGACCCGCGTAAACCGCGCACTGCTCGAGGGCAGCCCGGTTCGCTTTGTCGGGACGGCAACGATCGGTACGGATCACCTCGACATCCCTTACCTCGAACAGGCCGGCATTGTCTGGTGTTCCGCGGCGGGGTGCAACGCCAACAGTGTCTCCGAGTACATCACCGCCGCTTTGTTGAACCTGGGGCAGCGCCACGCCTTCGCGCTCGAGGGGCTTACGGTGGGAGTCGTGGGGGTCGGAAATGTCGGGCGCCGCGTCGTGCAGAAAATGGGGGCGCTGGGTTTACGCGTCCTGCTCAACGACCCACCGCGCGAACGCGCGGGCGACGGCGGCCCGTTCGTATCCCTCGAGACGATCCTGGCCCAGTCCGATATCGTGACCGTGCATGTGCCTCTAAGCAAGACCGGCCCGGATCGGACGTGGCATCTGGCCGATGCCGCCTTCTTCAGCCAAATGAAGGCCGGCTCCATTTTCATCGACGCGGCGCGGGGCGCCGTGGTCGATACGCAGGCCCTGCTCCAGGCGCTGGCGGCCGGCCGGCCCCGGCATGCGGTGCTCGACACCTGGGAGGGCGAGCCGGCCTATCGGCTCGATGCCCTTGACCGGGTTGATCTGGCCACTCCCCACATTGCGGGTCATTCCTATGAGGGCAAAGTGATGGGTACGGTGCTCGTCTACCGTGAAGCCTGCCGGTTTTTGCGCGTGCCGGCCTCCTGGTCGCACGAATCGCTGATGCCGCCGCCGCCGGTTCCCGCCATCACGGTCGATGCGGCCGGTCGGGCCGATGAGGCGGTCCTGCACGAAGTCGTACGACAGGTATACGACATCGCTGCCGACGACCACCGTTTCCGCGAGACAGCCGTTACTGACGAGACGCAGCGGGCAAATCACTTCGACCGCCTGCGCAGGGACTATCCCGAACGACGCGAATTTCCTTACACGACCGTGACGGTGCGGGGTGGGGGGGGTGTCCTCCGGAACAAGCTCGCCGGCCTGGGCTTCGCCGTGGCGTGACGAACCGGGCGGCACGCCGGACCCTGACGCCCAGCCCGCCCGATCCACTTACCATTTGTGGAAGACGAAGAAGACTGCGGCCACGATGCAGCCGAACCCCGCCAGATAATTCCAGCGCAGTTCTTCCTTCAGATAGAACACCGAGAAGACACAGAAGACGATCAGGGTGATGACCTCCTGGATCGTCTTAAGCTGGGCGCCATCGAAACGGCCGTAGCCGATCCGGTTGGCCGGAACCTGGAAGCAATACTCCGCAAACGCAATGCCCCAACTGGCAAGGATGGCTATCCAGAGCGGCGAGCTCCTGTACTTCAGGTGTCCGTACCAGGCGAACGTCATGAAGATGTTGGAAATCGTCAACAGGATGATCGTCGGCACCGTCAGCCTCCCGCGTTTGACTCGAGAACCAAACCGGGCCACCTTACTGGAACGGCGTGTGCGTTTCAATGGCGAGGCGCGTTGGCGCACGGGCGGGCGAAGGGCCGAATACGGAACGCGCCCGGGCGAAGCCGGCCGTCAGCAAAGTAGATACGTTGACTTTGGGTCTATGCGTGTGGCATTATTCACGGGTTTTGACGCTGAAAGCCATGAGGGACGCCGCACTGTGATACCTGAAATCGAAAGAATGCTGGTGCTCCAAGACCACGATCTCCGCATCATCCGCCTGGAAAAAGAACTGGCCGATGCCCCCAAACGCAAGCAGGCGATCGACGCATTGCTGGATGACCATCGCGTGGCGCTTGCCAAGGCCAAGGACGACCTCAAAACTCATCAGTCCGAAATCAAGCAGGCCGAACTTGACGTGGAAGGCTCGCGCGAAAAGATTCGGAAGTATCGCGGGCAGCAGATTCAGCTCAAGAGCAACCAGGAGTTTCGCGCGATGGAGACTGAGGTTGCCGGAGTGGAGAAGACCATCCGTCAGCTCGAAGACCGCATGATCGAGATGATGGAGACCATCGAGGCTGCCCAGAAGGCGGTCAAGGAGCGCGAGACGGCTCTGAAGACCGAAGAGTCCTCAGTCAACCGGGAAATCGGCGTCATCGATCAACGGGGGCGGGATGTCCAGGCGGAACTCGATCAGGCGCGGCAGGCGAGAACGGCGCTGGCGCTTGGCATCGAAACGGCCCGCCTGCAGCACTACGAGCGCATCATGAAGAACAAGCGCGAAAAGGCGCTTGTTCCCGTGGAGCATGGCGCCTGCGGCAGTTGTCACATGAAACTCCCGCCGTACCAAGTTCACGAAGCTCGCAAGCAGACGGGTATCGTCGTTTGTGAGTACTGCGGGCGCATGCTCTACTGAACCCGCCGCGTTTGCTTTCCTGCCACGGCCTGCTAGACTCTTCCCGTCGAGAGCCAGAGGTGTTTCGGTCGCTCCAGGCGGCTTTTGGGCCGTCAGGGGAGGAAAGTCCGGACTCCACAGGGCAGAACGCCGGTGCCGAATAAGCCCGGGGACCTCCGTTTAAGCGGAGGTAACGGAAAGTGCCACAGAGAATATACCGCCTCTTGCGCAAGCGGGAGGTAAGGGTGAAAAGGTGGTGTAAGAGACCACCGGGCAGGCCAGAGATGGCCTCCGCATGGCAAACCCCGTTCGGAGCAAGATCAAATAGGAGACCTGAGGTGACCCGCCTCATGTACCCGTTTTGACGGGACGCGGTTTCGGGTTGATCGCTTAGATAAATGACCGTGCCCGCTTCGGCGGGAAACAGAATCCGGCTTATGGCCTCTGGCTCTCGACATCTTCTCCTGGTCCGCTGCACGGCTGGCGCAGGTCTCGGCTTGGCAGTCGTCCTGGGAACGGTCCTCGTCAGAACCTGGACCACCTTGCCGCAGATCCCGACCCCGGAGTCCAGCGCGGCCAAACCGCTCGACTTCGCCGCGACCCGCACTGGCAATGTCACGGGCGCCGTCTGGAGCGTCCTCTCACTCCCGGGAGCGGCAACGACGCCCGCCAGTGCGCCGAGCGGCGCGCGGCGCTTCCGTCTGGCAGGAACTTTCTTTGTCGACGGCGCCGACGAGCAGGCCCGGCGGAAGGCCATCCTGGACGACGGCGTCCGCCATGAACAGCAGATCGTGAGCGAGGGCGACACCGTCGCCGAGGCCAGGGTCGAGCGAATCTTCTTCGATCACGTCACTCTCAGGATCGCGGGGGCTGCCGAGGATATCTGGCTCGATTTCGGTCGCGCTCGCACACCGGTACCGCCAAGCAACGTCGTCGTGGCAGCGGACGCTGCGGCCGCTGGTACAAACCGGTTCGGTGGCGCAAAACTGCAGGTGGACCGGTGGCAGTTCAGCCGCCAGGCGTTGCTGAACTACTACCAGGAATTACTCGATGAGCCGGACCGGATGGTGGCCGTCTTCGACTCGCTCAAACCGGTCCGGACGGCGGACAGTAAGATCTCCGGCTACGTCGTCGGGGTTGAGGGCGAAGCCGACTTCTTCAAGGCGGTCGGGCTCAACAACGGCGACATTGTTCGCCAAGTCAACTCGGTGCCTATGACCAGCCGGCGGCGAGCCGAGTTCTTCATCGATCAGTTCCTCAAAGATCGCATGAATGCCCTGGTCCTCGAAGTCGAGCGTGATGGCCAGACAAGCAAGCAAGTATACCTTGTGAGACCGTAACGTCCCGATAGGTCGGCCTTTTCCTCATAGTGGCCCTGGCGGTCAATCCCGGCTCAATACCACAACAGATCGCCATTCTCCTGCCACTTGAGTAGACATAAGATATATTATGCGACATTGTGAATAAGCTGACAAAAGGACCGATTGGCTTGTGAAGAAGTCGGATTCGGCGATTCAGTGGAGATGTGGCGCCGCGTCAAGTGCCCACCAGCAGACGGTCTCTGGATAACGCCGCATTCGTTCAGACGCGCTCGTCGTGCTACCCATTCCTGAGCCCATGCACATCACGCGCCCGGGCGCGAGAACCGGCCATTGCGTACGGATGTTTGCGTGTCTGGGTAACCGGTCGCGCGTCAGTCAACCCGGCCCCAGCGGCGGGACAATGGCCAGTAGACGATCCAGGCGGGCCCGACCATGTTCGCGGCCGGCACGGGTCCCCAGTAACGACCGTCGAAGCTGTTGAGGGTGTTGTCGCCCATCCCGAAGTACTCCTGCCCGGTCAGGGTCACCGTCTGGTTCGACGTGGACAAGTAGTCGGCGCCGGCGCCTGCCGAATGGTACCCGGTGTAACCCGGAGCCCGTGTCTCGATCCGCCGGATAGGTGCCGGGGAATCAACCTTTCGGCCGTTGATGATCAGGTACGGATCGTGAACGGCCACGCTTTCGCCGGGGAGGCCGACCAGCCGCTTGATGTAGTGCGTATTCTGGTCGAGCCGCGCAATGCCGCGGGTCTTGAATACCATCACTTCACCCCTGGCAGGATGACCAAAATTCCAGGCGACCCGGTTGACGAAGAGATGGTCTCCGCTGATCTGATTAGCGGTTGCAATGACCTGGCCGGCCACCACGTCGTCGCCCTGCCTGATCTTGATGACGGCATCTTTGGGTACCTGGTGAGCCAGGCCCCCGATGTCGTAAAGCACCATGCCGCCCTGCTCCGCCAGCGGGCCCCGTACCACCCCCGAGGCCGTCGCCTTGATCTCCGTGTACCACTCCCCGAACAGAAGCCACTTCAGGTAGCTCAGCGGCGCCCGGTCGGCGAGCGTGGTGCCATCCTGGGGCGAGTAGTGAATGCCGTAAAGTGTGGGCTGCATAGACCCCGTGGGGATCTTGAACGGCTGAAGGAAGTAGGTTCGGAACGCCATGGCGACAGCCACGGCAACCACGATGACCTCCAGATTCTCGCGGAAGCCGGCGTGCGGAACTACCGGCGCCAGGCGCCGCACGCACGCCTCCATGGCCGTGCAACTGCGTTCGATGCCGTCCACGTCGCCGGCCCTCACGGCCGTCTGTAGTTCAGCCTCGACTTCGCGCAGTCGGGCCACCTCGGCCGCGGGCGCCAGATCCTCGCGGGTCCGACGGCAATGCCGCGCGTGCCGAAGCCAATCCTTGCCCGCCTTCTTCGCTCGCCGTCGTTGCCAGAATCCTGCCATGGTGTCTGTTCCTCGCTCAACCAGTCGTCTTCAGCACCGAAATGAAGGCCTCCTGGGGAACGCGGACGGATCCGATTTCCTTCATCCGCTTCTTGCCTTCCTTCTGGCGCTCGAGCAGTTTTCGTTTTCGGCTGATATCGCCGCCGTAGCATTTCGCGGTCACGTCCTTGCGCATCGCGCGGATGGTTTCGCGCGCGATCACGGTCTTGTTGATCGCGGCCTGGATCGGAATGGCAAACATATGCGGGGGAATCACGTCCTTGAGCGCCTCGCACATCTGGCGCCCGCGGTAGACGGCCTTGTCTTTGTGGATGATGCAGGAGAATGCATCGACGACCTCGCCATTCAGCATGATATCCATCTTCACGAGATCGCTCTTCACGTAGCCGGTATGTTCATAGTCCATCGACGCATAGCCGCGGCTGACGCTTTTCAGGTAGTCGTGGAAGTCGATCAGGATCTCGTTCAGAGGCATCGTGCACGTCAACATGACCCGTTGTCCGTCCAGCGTCTCAGTCTTGTCCATGACCCCGCGGCGATCCATCACGAGTTTCATCACATCGCCGATGTTCTCGTTCTGGCAGATGATGTAGGCCCGGATCATGGGTTCTTCGAGGTGGTCGATGCGCGACGGATCCTGAAGCCGGATCGGGTTGTCGATTTCCTCCATCGTGCCGTCCTTCAGAAAGACGCGGTACACGACCGAGGGATATGTGCTGATCACGTCGAGGTCGAACTCGCGCCGCAGTCGCTCCTGCACGATCTCCAGGTGCAGCAGTCCAAGAAAGCCGCATCGGAAGCCGAACCCGAGCGCCACCGACGACTCAGGTTGGTATGTGAACGCACTGTCGTTGAGGCGCAGGCGATCCATGCCGGCCTTCAATTTCTCGTAGTCGGATGTATTGACCGGGTAGACACCACTGAACACCATCGGGTGGATTTCGCGCATGCCCGGCAGCGCTTCCGGCGCCGGGTGTTGCGTCAGCGTAATGGTATCGCCGCTCTTGATGTCGCCAGCGCTCTTGAGGGTGCCGATGAGATAGCCGACCTGTCCGGTCTTCAACACCGGAACCGGCTCCATCCCCGGATGGAATCGGCCGACTTCCTTGACATCCGAGGAGAGTCCGCTGTTCATCAGGTCAACGCGGTCGCCGGCCTTCAACTCGCCATCCATGACCCGCACATAGACCACGACCCCGCGGAAGGCATCGTAGACCGAGTCGAACACCAGGGCCCGCACAAAACCGTCATCCCGGGTCTTTGGCGGAGGCAAGCGCTGAACGATCGTCTCCAGCAGGTCGGCCACACCCAGACCGCTTTTGGCGCTGATCCGCGGTGCGTCTGCAGCCGGGATGGAAAGGATTTCCTCGATCTGGCGGGCCACCACTTCCGGGTTTGCGCTCGGCAGGTCGATCTTGTTGATCACGGGTACGATTTCCAGATTGTTCTCCACGGCCAGGTAAGCGTTGGCCACGGTCTGGGCTTCCACCCCCTGCCCTGCGTCGACCACCAGCAAAGCGCCCTCACAGGCCACCATGCTGCGCGACACCTCGTAGGTGAAGTCGACATGGCCTGGCGTATCGAGGAGGTTCAACTCGTACTCGACGCCGTCCCGGGCGACGTATTTCATCGTGACCGGGTGGCTCTTGATCGTGATGCCGCGTTCGCGTTCGAGATCCATGCTATCCAGAACCTGGTTCTGGAAGTTGCGTTCCTCGATCGTGTGAGTCAGCATCAGAAGCCGGTCGGCCAGCGTGGACTTGCCGTGGTCGATGTGGGCAATGATGCAAAAATTGCGGATGTTCGGAAGGGTTCGCATAGCATCGGGTCTCATGCGGGACGACGGGGAAAAGCCGCCTGCGCCGTGCGGCGCAAGGCCATGACGCCCGCCGTCATGTCGGCCAAACGGTACAATGCGGTGCCGACAATCAGGGCGTTGGCCCCGGCCGCGACCGCGCGGGGCGCCGTGGTCAAGTCGATGCCGCCATCCACGGAAATTGCGGCCGTCAAGCCCCGGGCCAGCATTTGCGCCCGCAAGAGCGCGATCTTGGGCAGCACTTCGGCCATGAAGGCCTGTCCTCCATATCCGGGGTTGACTGTCATGCACAGCACTTCATCTACGAGGGGCAAACAGTCAAAGACGCGCTCAGCTGCAGTGGCGGGATTCAGGGTGATCCCGGGCCGCGCGCCCAACTCCCGAATCCGGCGGAGCATGCCGGCGATGTCGCCGTCGACTTCGATATGAATGAGGACAATGTCGGCGCCGGCTTCGATGAAGCGTTCAAGATAGGCCCCGGGATTGGTCATCATCAAGTGGATGCTCAAGGGAATCCGGACTGTCCGCCGGGCCATGCGAACCACGTCCGGGCCCAGGCTCAGGTTCGGTACAAAGTGCCCGTCCATGATATCGATGTGAAGCGCATCCGCCCCTGCGGCTTCGGCGGCTTTAGCCCCATCCGCAAGCCGGCCAAAATCGGCCGCCAATAATGACGGCAGAATCAGGATGCGGTCCCCGTATGATGTGTCGGCCCAGATCATGTTTTACCCGTATTCCCATGAAGGAAACGGCGCTGGATTATGTCAGGAAGGAAGGCCCCGCGCCACACAAAACGCCCCGGCCCGGAAAGTCGCAGGCTTGTATACGCCGCGCCAGGCGCGCGCCTACCCGGCAGCCCGGGGGGCCGCGGCGGCGCTCTCGTGCCGCGGGACCATGGGGATGTAGAGTGACACTTGGGTGCCGCAAGCCTCCCCGTGGGGAGGACTCGCCACCTTGAGCCACCCTCCGTGCCGCTTAACGATCTCCTGGGTGATCGACAGCCCGAGGCCCGCGCCACTCACCTGCTCCCCCACCCTGAAGTAGCGGTCGGTGACATGATCGATGTGTTGCGGCGCAATCCCGATGCCGTTGTCGACAACATCCAACACGACAACTCCCGCGTGTGTGTCGTCAGGCCGGACTCTGACGTACACCCGCCCGCCCTTGGGGGTATACTTGATGGCGTTTTCGACCACATTGATGACCACCCGCTCAATCTTCTCAACATCCCATTCCACCGTGATATCATCGCGGTCGCCCCACTGCACGGCGAGTTGCTGCTGCTTCGCGTCGGCATGGATCTTGAGCGATTCCACCGTCTCGCGCACCAGATCGGCCAGGCGCACGCGTGAGGTGTTGAGCGCGAGCGTGTGGGTCTCGATCCGGCTCAAATCCAAAATCTCGAGCACCGTCCGCATCAGGCGATCGGTATCGCGTTTCATCATGGCCAGGTAGGCCCGACAAACGTCAGACAAGGGTCCGGCCACTCCCTTGATCATGTTATCGATGGCAAACCGAAGCGATGTCAGCGGGGTCTTAAGTTCGTGCGAGACGTTCGACACGAGCCGCAAACGTGCCTCGTCCAAGGCCCGCAAGCGGCTCACCACGTCCTGCATCTTCGTCTCGGTCCGTTTCCGCTCGGCTACTTCCACCTGCAGCACTTCATTGGCCTGAGCCAGTTCAGCCGTGCGCATACGCACGCGCTCGTCCAACTCCTCCAGCGTTGTCTGCAGGACCACCTCGGCATGCTTGCGCTCCGTGATGTCTTCCACCAGACCATCGTAGCGCAGCACGCGCCCTTCGGCATCGCGATGGTGCACGATGGTATTGCGCACCCATCGCACTGTGCCGTCGCGATGGTTGATGCGATGCTCCAGGGGTTTTACGCGCTCAAACGACAAGACCCGACGAACATGGTCCGCGACAGCGGTCCGGTCCTCGGGATGCACCATTTCCAGCCACAATCCGGGTTTCGCCGCATACTCCGCAGGCGTGTACCCCGTGATTGCCAGGCACCCCATCGAGTGCTGCGTACTTATCGGCCTCTTGCCTTCCATCTGCACGCAATAGGTGTAGGTCGGGATGGCCGCCAGCAGTTGGCGATATCGTTCCTCGCTTGCCTGCAACGCCAACTGGGCTTGGCGCCGCTCGGTGATGTCGCGTGAAATCCCGAACGAACCAACGGGCCGACCGGCCTCGTCCAGTAGCCGCGCCTTCGACGTGCTCGACCAGGTCGTCGTCCCGTCAGGCCAGGTCTCCTTCTCCTCCCTATTGACGAGAGGATGGCCGGTCTTGATGACACGCTGTTCATCATCAAGCGCGGCCCGGGCGTGTTCCGCCGAGAAGAAATCGGCATCGGTCTTGCCGATGAGTTCGTCCGGATGGCGGACGCCGAAGAAGGCAGCCAAGGCCCGGTTGCCTTGCATGAACCGACTCTGCAGATCCTTGAAATAGATCCGCTCCGGCGTGTTGTCCATGAGTGTCATGAGCAACCGCGCCTCGGACACATGGACGCCATCGGCAGGCAGGCCACCCGCGGGCAATCGAGTTCCCGCTACAGAACCCGACGCGCCCAACTCCATTGCCCCTGCCGTTGACAGCGGCGATTCCATTACCGCGACGCTCATGAAGGTGCCTGCCTAATAGTCCCACGAATCACATTCGAATATTAGGGGCGGGCACCCAGGCCGGCTATCGGGAAAAACCTGATTGGAGCCCACAAAAAACCTGATGCCATTCGATGGGTTCGAATGGAATTGCGGCGCCCGGTGGGGACGTGGTTCGCCCTGGTGCCGACCGCGCGATGGCCCCGATCGCTTCTAGCTTTCGCGAATATCCGCGTGCAGATCCTGGCGCAGTGCGGCCTTGATCCTGTCGTGCATCGCGTTGGCCGCCTCATCCGTGAGCGTTCGCTCCATGGATCGGTAGGTCAACGAGTAGGCGAGGCTCTTGCGCCCCTCCCCCAGCCCCTTGCCCCGGTAGATGTCGAACAGACGCACGTCGACCAATTCGGGCGGAGCGACCTGCCACATGCATGCCAGCACGGCATCGTGCGTCGTGGCATCATCCACGACCATGGCCACGTCGCGCTCCACGCCGGGATAGGGGGCGACGGGCTTCGCGGCCGGAACGTCCAGCGCGTGCCTGAGAAGCGGCTCCATGCGCAACTCCATCACACCCATCGGGTCAGCCACCCGCCATTCCCCGCGGACCCGTTCGGACACAAGGCCCAACACGCCGATAGGTTCGCCAGCCATGAACACCCGAACGGCCCGACCCGGCTCAAAGCAGGGGGCCGACATTTCCTCAAAAGCGATGCCGGGGCGCGACAAGCCGCCCTTGCGGCTGGTCGGCACCTGCATGGCACGGCACAAGGCTTCCAGGCCGCCCTTCATCCACTGGAACACGTCCTCGGGCTCGACGGCCTGCGCCTTGCCGAGACCAGTCCGCCCAACGGAACCCATCAGGCCAACACACAAGCGGTCGTCCTCGATCGGGCGTCCGTCCGGTTGCATGCCGAACACGCGCCCCAATTCGAAGAGACCTGCCTCACGCGCCTGCCGCGAGCGATTGCGGCCCAGTGTCTCGATCATCTGGGGAATCAACGAATCGCGCATGACGGCAAAGTCGGTGCTGATCGGGTTGGGCAGCACGAGCCGCGCTTCGGGAGAACCGTAACCCACAAACGACAGCAGGCGCTCGGAAAGAAAGCTGTAGTTGATAATCTCCGTCAGTCCCAGACCCGTAAGGGCGGCGCGGCAGGCCAGCAAGGCCCGGGTCGGCCGGTCGTCGGCATCAGCCACAAGCCTGGCCGCCGGCGCAGGCGCGGGCACCTTATCCAGACCATGCACACGGGCCACCTCCTCGATCAGGTCCGCCTCCTGGTCAATGTCGACCCGGAACGTGGGCACTGTCGCGTCGCAGTCCGTGTCGCGGACCGTCAGGTCGAATCCGAGTGACCGGAGAATCCGACTCATGCCGGCATCGTCGAGATCGATGCCCAAGAGATCGCGCGCCCGGCCATAGCGCATGCTGACGCGCCGGGTCGGGGCGCGCGTGGGCCAGGCATCCACCACGCCCGGCGCGACCGTCGCCGCGGCATGGGCGGCCATGAACGCCGCGGCTCGGCGGCTGGCCCATTCCACGCCGCCGACGTCAATCCCGCGTTCGAATCGATAGGAGGACTCGGTTGACAGTCCAAGCCGCTTGGACGTCCGCCGGATGTCCTGCGGCTTGAAATAGGCGCTCTCGAGCAGGACCGTCCGGGTCGCTTCCCGGATTTCGCTCCCGGCACCGCCCATGACGCCGGCCACGGCGACCGGTCGCCCGGCATCGGCAATCACCAGCATGTCCGGATCGATGGCCCGAGGCTGGCCGTCGAGCGTTTGCAGCGACTCGCCCTGGCGCGGACGGCGGACGACAATCCGCCGCCCCTCCAGAAGCTCATAATCGAAGGCATGCAGCGGCTGGCCGCATTCCAGCATCACGTAGTTGGTGATATCGACGATATTGTTGATCGGGCGCACGCCTGCGCAGGACAAGCGGTGCTGCATCCAGGCCGGGCTCGGCCCGACGGTCACTCCCGAGAGGATGCGGGCCGTGTAACGAGGGCAGCCCTCATTATCCTCGATCGTCACGCCGGTCAGGCGCTCGACCGGCTCTCCGCTCTCGGGAAGTACGATCTCGGGAATCCGCAGAGGCTTGCCCATCAGGGCCGCGATCTCACGGGCCATGCCGATCACGCTCAGGCAGTCGGGGCGGTTCGGGGTAACCTCGAGCTCGAGGACGGTTTCAGGGGGGGGCAGTAGCTCGGACAGCGGCTGGCCCGGCCGGGCGTGATCGGGCAGCAGCATCAGGCCGCTGTGATCTTTCGAAAGGCCGAGTTCGTCCTCGGCGCAAAGCATGCCAAACGACTCCACGCCCCGGACCTTGGCCTTCTTGATGACCGTTCCATCGGGCAGCACGGTGCCGACACCGGCGAGGGGCGCTTTCACGCCGACACGCACGTTGGGGGCTCCACACACAACGGTTAACTCAGCCGAGCCCGCGTTGACGCGGCAAACCGTCAGGCGATCGGCATTCGGATGCTTGTCGACTGCGAGCACCTCGCCGACGACGATCTCTTTGAACTCGCCGCCGATCGTCTCGATTCCCTCGACCTCGGTCCCCGAGAAGGTGAGCCGGTCGGCCAACTCCCGCGGCGTCAGGTCGAATTCCACGTAATCGCGCAACCAACTTAAAGGAAGTTTCATGAGAGAACCTCAACGCCCTCCGCTCGGACGGACGTCTTGAACGTGCTGCTCCGCCTCACCCTCATCCGAACTGCTCGAGGAAACGCACGTCATTATCGTACAGATGACGGATATCCTCGATGCCGAACCGGATCATGGCAATGCGTTCCACCCCCATGCCGAAGGCGTAGCCCATCGTTGTCTCCGGGTCGTAGCCCACGGTCTTGAAGACCTTCGGATTGACCATGCCCGCTCCCGAGATCTCGATCCAGCCGCTCTGTTTGCACACGCGGCAACCCCGTCCCCGGCAAACATGACACGAGAAGTCGTACTCCACGCTGGGCTCGGTAAACGGGAAGAAATGAGGCCGGAAACGGACCTTGACGTCTGCCCCCATCATCTGCCGGGCAAAGAACGTAATGTCACCCTTCAGGTCGGCCAGGGAAACCGCCCTGTCCACGTACAATCCCTCGATCTGGTGAAAATTCGCGCTATGCGTTGCGTCGGTCGTATCCCGGCGGTAGCAGCGCCCGGGTGCGATAATCCGAACGGGCGGTTTCCGGCTCTCCATGACCCGGATCTGCACGGGGGATGTCTGCGTTCGCAGGA
The DNA here is from genome assembly GCA_903895695.1 of uncultured bacterium. GTDB lineage: Bacteria > Verrucomicrobiota > Kiritimatiellia > CAIKKV01 > CAITUY01 > CAITUY01. The sequence goes on along the minus strand of CAITUY010000198.1, from coordinate 51,172 downwards.
GCAGGCCCGGGCCCAGCCAGAAGGTATCCTGGGTGTCCCGCGACGGATGATCGGCCGGCGTGTTGAGCGCATCGAAGTTGTGGTATTCCGTCTCGATGTCCGGGCCATCCGCCACGGTGAACCCGAGCATGGAAAAAATGCGGATAGCTTCCTCGACGACCTGCGTAATGGGATGCCGCCGCCCCAAGCCCCGCCACTGGCCCGGCAGCGTCGGGTCGAAACGCTTCTGACCGGATGCGCGTTCAGCGGCCTGGAGCGCGTTCTTGGCGTCATCGAGGGCCTTCGTCAACTCCTGCCTGAGTTCATTGGCCCGGCGCCCGGCTTCAGGCCGTTCTTCGGCCGACAGTGCCTTGAGCCCGTCCATGATGCCCGGCAGGACTCCCTTGCGGCTCAAATACTTGATCCGCACGGCTTCGACGTCGGCCGCCGTGCCGCTGCGTCGCGCCTCGTCGAGGGCTTGTTCTTTGAGTTGGACGATCTCTGCTGCCTTCATGATGGTCTTCCGTCGCTAAACCCGCCCGTATATACCAGACACCTTTGGCCCTCGCTATGCTTTCTTTGCAAAGCAAACGGCCGACCTGGAAGGGTCGGCCGTTTCACGTCCCGCTGGGCGACGATCAGCCAAGGCCCTTCTGGGCGACGGCGATCAGGCTGGTAAAGCCTTCCGCGTCCTGGATGGCGATTTCCGATAGCATCTTGCGGTTCAAGGTCACGCCCATCTTGGTGAGGCCCTCGATCAACCGGCTGTACGAAATGCCGTTGGCGCGGCAGGCCGCCGACAGTCGGACGGTCCAGAGACGCCGGTACTCGGCTTTTTTCTCCTTACGGTTGATATAGGCAAGCCGCATCGCGCGATCCACCGCCTCCGTGGCCTGGCGGAACAGTTTGCTGCGTGACCCGCGGAACCCGCGAGCCTCCCGGAGCACACGACTGCGTCGTTTACGAGACGCGGGGGCATTCGTTGATCGAGGCATGTCAGTCTATCCTTTCCTTACAGCATGTCGCTGATGCGCTTGTGGTCGGCTGCGCAAACCGTCTTGGCGCGCCGCAAATGGCGTTTGCGCTTGCGGGACTTGCTGCTCAAGAGATGCTTATGGCCGGGCCGGTTAAACACCAGTTTCCCAGTCCCCGTGCGCTTGACGCGCTTGGCGGCCAATTTGTTCGTCTTCTTTTTTGGCATAACACTATCCTTTCGACCCCTCGCGCCAAGCATTTCCTGGCACACCCGAAAACAAGGGCCGGAAATCTACCTGAGAGCATCCCGCGCGTCCAGCCCCATTTTCAAATCGCGTGAGCGCTCGCGGCCGGAATCATGCCTGACCGGTCGTCGGCGTGGCCGGCGCAGGCGTGGCCGGCGCGACAGGCGTGGCCGGCACGGACGCGGTCGGCGCGGGCGCGGTCGGAGGAGGTACCGGCCCCCCGGCCGGGGTAGCCGGCCGCGGAGCTGCCGGCGCCGGCGTCGTCGGCCCCTTGGGCCCCGAAACGACCTTGGGCGGGCGCGGGCTCATGACCATGACGATGCTGTTGCCGATCAGCTTTGGCAGCATGTCCATGGCGCATACGTCCTCGCAGGCTTTGACGACCCGCGTCATGACGTCGAACCCGATCTCCCGATGGGCGTTCTCACGGCCACGGAAGTAGAGGGACGATTTGACTTTGATGCCGTCTTCGAGGAACCCGCGAATGTGGCCGACCTTTGTATCAAAGTCATGTTCGCCGACATTGGCGTGGAACTTGATTTCCTTCATCTCGGCCGCGTGCTGGTGTTTGCGGGCTTCCCGTTCCTTACGGTTCTGTTCGTACTTGAACTTACCGTAATCCATGATCCGGCACACGGGTGGCTCGGCGTTGGGCGACAACTCCACCAAATCAAGATTGCTGCGAACGGCGATTTGCATCGCCTCACCGACCGTGATCACTCCGATCATGTCGCCGTTCGCGTCGATCACGCGCACCTGCGGGGCGCGGATCTTATGGTTCACTCTGACCGATGTACGAATACCTTACCTCCTTGTTGCGGGCCCTTTTCGAACCCAGACTCACCCGTTACCGTCGCGCAGCAATATCCTCGCCCAGCCGGCAGGTTGCCGCTTCCACACTCATGGACCCGAGGTCGCCTGCCGTACGGCTGCGCACCGACACCGTCCCCTGCTCCACCTCTCGACCACCCAGAATAAACATGTACGGAATCTTCGCCACTTGGGCGTCGCGGATCTTGGCCCCGATCTTATCCGCGCTGCGGTCGACCTTGACGCGATAGCCCGCGGCCTGCAACGTGGCGGCCAGCGCCACGGCGGCATCCATCTGCTTATCGCTGATCGGCAGAACGCGCGCCTGCTCCGGAGCCAGCCACAGCGGAAAAGCCCCTGCGTAGTGCTCGATCAGTACGCCAAAGAAACGTTCAATGCTGCCCAGCAGTGCCCGGTGCACCATGTACGGCTGATGTTCCTTGCCGTCAACGCCATGGTACGCCAACTGGAAACGTTCAGGCTCGTTGAAATCGAACTGGATCGTGCTCATCTGCCATTCGCGTCCGATGGCGTCCTTGATCTTCAGATCGATCTTCGGCCCATAGAAGGCGCCGCCGCCTTCATCCGTTTCAAAGGGGATGTTGACGGTTCGCAGCGCCTGCTCCAACGATCGCGTCGCCTGCTCCCAGCGAGCGGCTTCGCCAACGGCCTTGGCCGGCTTGGTGGCAAGATAAGCGCGGATCTCGGTAAAGCCGAACGCGCGCCACATCTCGAGCGCGAACTCAACCGTTCGCTGGATCTCGCCCTCGATCTGCTCCGGTGTGCAGAAGATATGCGCGTCATCCTGGGTAAAGCCGCGCACCCGTAGCAAGCCGTGCAGCACGCCAGCCTTCTCGTAGCGATAGACGGTGCCCAGTTCGGCCCACCGCAAAGGAAGGTCCCGGTAGGATCGCTTGTGCGATTTGTAAACCTGGATGTGGAACGGACAATTCATCGGCTTGACGTAGTACGACACCTCGTCGATCTGCATCGGCGCGTACATGTTCTCGCTGTAGAAGCCCAGGTGTCCCGACGTTTCCCAGAGGCCGGCCTTCCCGATGTGTGGCGAGTAAAGCAGGTCATAGCCGGCTTTGAAGTGTTCCTGTCTCCAGAATTCTTCGATGATGGCCCGGACGCGCGCGCCCTTCGGGTGCCAGTGGATCAACCCCGGACCGACTTCATCGTGGACGCTGAACAGGTCGAGTTCCTTGCCCAGCTTGCGGTGGTCGCGCTTCTGCGCCTCTTCGAGGCGGGTGAGCTGTTCGTCGATCTCCGCCTGCGTTTCGGCCACGATCCCGTACACCCGCTGCAACATGGGATTGGTTTCGAGACCCCGGTAGTAGGAGCCCGCCACCGAGAGCAACTTGAAGGCCTTGATCTGGCCCGTCCGTTCGACGTGGGGCCCCCGGCACAGGTCGATAAAATCACCGCACCGGTAGAAACTGATTGCCTGATCCGCTGGGATGTCCGCCAGCCGCTCCAGTTTATAGCGCTGCCCACCGAGCAGGGCGCGCGCCTCGTCGCGGCCGACCTCCAGCCGTTCGAACGGAAGGTCCTCGGCAACGAGCTTCGCCATCTCGCGCTCGATTGCCGGGAAATCCTCGGGCGTGAGTCGGGCGGGAAGATCGAAGTCGTAGTAGAAGCCGCCCTCGGTCGAGGGTCCAATATCCAGTTGCACGTCCTTATACAGGCGGCAGACCGCAGCAGCCATCACATGCGCCGTGCTGTGGCGCAACAATGCCAAATCCAAGTGTGAATTCCCTCCAATAAATAAAGCATTCTGATTTAAGCGGATTGCGACAGGCCCTGTCAACCCTGAATCCCGGCTACGCCCGCGCGGAGCCAGCGGCAGACCCTCACCGGGCGCCCTCGTGGGCGGCCACGAGCGTCATGCGGATTGCGCCCAGCGCCATTTCGTATTCGGCCGCCACGGGAACGACCACTTTCACAAACGCCTCGCGCGAGGCCCGTTGCAGCGCCGTGTCCTTGAGGCGATCAGCCAGTTCCTGGAACGTCACGGCCCAGGCCCGGAAGCGGTAGATACGCTCGTCCGTCTTGTGGGCCGGTATCGCGTCGACCCGTAGCCCGTTCAGGTTTTCGCCCGCCACGGAGGCGGGGCAGCGCTCACGGACCGTACGAAGCCGGAGAGGCACCACTTTCCCGGATGTGTTCACGTCGATCGTCAGGGCTTCCGGCGCAATCGTCTCCACACCATTGCTGTGGCATTGCTCCATCAGAAAATCCAGAACCGGGCCGACCTTGCGCCTCATTTTGACAATGGCCTGCGGGTCGGACACATTCGTGACGACACCCCCGGTTACCAGGTTGTGCAGCCAGAAATCAAGGCTGCCGGACTGGACATCGTAGCAGGACAGGCTGCGCAGGATTCGGTGGCGGCCGAGAAGCGGGTTCAGGTACTCGTCTGTGTCTTTTGCAAACAAGAGCGCTTCCAGGCTTGGGATCGGCAGGACCGCCACGATGCGATCGTGAACTGAAACACGGGGACGCTGCGCGACGCCGCGTGGATCCTTGGAATCAAACTGGAAATCGACAAAGACCACCGGAACCGGTCGTGACGCGTGCGGCATCGTCCACTCCCCTTCCGTGGTCGTCATCGCCAGCGTGCCAAGCCGGCTAATCTCGATATGCAAAAACCGATACGTGACCTCGTATTCGAAGACCAGCGGCCGCGCGGTGGCGTGGAATTGCTTCTCGAGACAACTCAGATCCTGCCACGCGTTCGTACCGGCGGGCTGGGCCCAGACGCCAGCAACGCCCGCGAGTAACGCCAATATGATCGCCTTGAACTTGAACATTGTTCTCATTACCTCATGCTATGGGCGAACACAGAAGACCCGAACCGCCTGTCCTGAGCAATCATTTTCTTGGCCGACGGCCGATGGCCGCTCCCGCCGTCCGCTTGGCAACCGCCGATGTTTGTCATAGGATACCCCCATGAAAGAACTCTCACGGTGCGTCAGGCAGGCGGTGATTTGCCTCGGGTTGGGCCTTCTGATCAGTCTGGCCGGGTGCGTTTCGTCCGACGTACAGCGGACGGGCGAATGTCACTTGACGCTTACGTCCACCGGAACCGTCGTCATGAATGGCGCTGTGATCCGACGCGCCGACCTTTCTCATGCTCTCAGGGCGGCTGGCGCGCAACCCGCCACGCCGATTGTCGTATCGACCGACGACGCCACGCCGATGTCGGCCATCTCGGCGCTGACGAGCCAACTCGCCACGGCGGGCTATCGTTGCGTCCTCTTCAAACGTCCGCGTCACGTTGAGACCCAAGTCGGCCCGGCCCCCACGCACTGACTCGCAGTTCACGCGGCCGGCGGCAGCGCCAACGGTGTTGGGCCTGACGCGGCCCAAGCCTGCCTGACGCGTGCGGCCATCGACGCCACGCCCGCTCCGTCGACTTCGATCCAGTCAACCCGGCACTGGTGCCGAAACCAGGTCATCTGCCGCTTCGCCAGTTGACGGGTTCGGATCACCGTGCGTTCCCGAGCCGCGTCCTCGGTCAAGCGGCCTGCCAGACAGTCCATCGCTTCAACGTAGCCGACAGCTTGAGCCGCGGTGGGCCATTCCGCCAAGCCCCGGTGTTCGAGTAGCCGCCTGACCTCGTCGAGGAACCCGCCCCGGTACATGGCGTCCACCCGCTCCCGGATGCGCCGTTCCAGGATCTCGCGGCTGGCGGTAACGCCGGTGATCGTGGGAAATTCGCCGGGGCAAGCCCAGGACGCTGGCGGGATCGCAACACCGGCCTCAACAAGTTCCAGCGCCCGTACGATCCGGCGCCCGTTGTCCGGGTCGCTCAAGCCAGCCAGCCACTGCGGGGCACGGGCGCGCAGTTCGTCCCGCAGGGCGTCGATGCCGCCTGCCCTCAGGAGCGACTGCCAACGCTCGCGGCCGGCCGGGTTCGTCGTCGGGAGGGTGGCAAGGCCGTGCAGGAGCGCCTTAATGTAAAGGCCTGTGCCCCCAACGACGATCAGGCGACGTCCGGCCCGCGCTGTCTCGCGGGCAGCCTCGCCAGCCACGGCAACAAACTGGGCCACGCTGAACGGCTCGATCGGATCAACGAGGTCGACGCCCCAGTAGCGAACCCGTTCGCGTTCAGCCCTTGACGGTTTGGCCGTGCCGATATCGAGACCGCGGTAAACGAGCATCGAGTCCGCAGAAAGGATGTCGCCGCCGTCCTGCTCGGCAAGGTATTGAGCCACAGCCGATTTCCCGGCCGCGGTAGGCCCCACCAGAAAGAAAGCTTCAGGGCGTTCCGGCATGGCGACGCCTGAGTCAGGCTGGCGCCGAGGAATCGCGAGGCGCCGGGCACGTGCCCTCGCCCTCCGTCCCTCCCAACTCGCTGCGAAGCGGGCGCGTGGGTGAAAGGAATGACGACAGAACGTAGAGGCCGGTGCCGATGCAAATGGCGGAGTCGGCAACATTGAACGACGGGAAATGGCTTTGCCGGCAGTAAAAATCCAGGAAATCGACCACATACTGGAGCTTGATGCGATCGCACAGATTGCCCACGATGCCCCCGATCATCAGGCCCAGCGCGACCCGATGCACGAGCGTGTCGTTGAGAAAGCGTCTGCGGAAGATGATCAGCAGGGCCAGCATCACGAGCGAGACCACGATCAGCCCAGCGTTGAAGCCCCCCAGCATGCCCCACGCCGCACCGGTGTTACGAACGAACGACAGGTTAAAGACCCCGTCGATCACGGGGGTTGTCTGTCCCGGGTAGAAACGTGACCGGACCCAATGCTTGGTGACCTGATCGATAAGCACAATCGCGAAGCTGAGTAAGAGTGCCACCATGGGTCAGTTCCTGGAAGATCGAAGCCCCCATCATCGGCCACGCTGAGGGAGCGCGTCGGCACCCAGAGGACGCATGCCCCAAAAAACGGCACACGCTCTATTCTGATTCTTCGGCTTCACTCGGCTCAACAGTCGGCTCGACGCCCTGCGCGAGTGACTCGCCGAAGGGGCGGAAGCGGCTACGTCCGCGTTCCGATTCGGACTGGCATTTCACGCACATGCGCGCAAACGGCAGGGCCATCAGACGGGCCTTTTCAAGCGCGCAACCGCACATGTCACAGATGCCGTAGGTGCCTTCCGCCATCCGGCGCAACGCATTATCGATCTCGAAAACGGCATCGTGTTCGGAACTCACGAGATTGAGCGCGAATTCGCGGTCGAAGTCGTCCGTCCGATCTTCTGACGAGGTGTCATCGATGTACTTCAGCGAATCGTCGGCTAACGCCAGCATCTGCCCGCTCAGGCGTTCCCGGGTCTTGATCAGCGTGTCCTTCACCTGCTGAAGCGTCTTTTGATCGAGAATGCACTTGGCCGCAGGCTTGGCCGGCTTCGCCGGGGCGACCTTGGCCGGGGCGGCCTTCGCGGAGGATCTTGCGGGTACCGCAGGCTTCTTAGCCGCGGGATTGACCGCTTTCCGATCAGAGGTCTTCGGCACAACGGCCGCGTGCTTCTGCGCGGCTTTGGTCTTCACCGTCTTGACTGCCATATCCTTCCAGCTCCTTGCACTGATCCGTCAACCATCGTCGCTTGAACGGGATGAAGTGCGCCTTTATACCACAGGCCCGCAGGCTTGTCAACGGCCCCGGGAGAAGCTACCTTGCCCTGGCATGAATTCCCCAACCATGAAGGCCCGGTTGGCGCTGGGCATTACTGCCATCCTCGTTTCCGCCGCCCGCGCGCATTGGGCTCCCTTTGCGATTCCCCCCGCGCTGCCCGGCGCCGCTCTGGTGGCTTCCCCGCCCGCGGCGCTGGGAGTTCGAGCTCCCCGCGTGATCGCCGACGGCGATCATTTTACCGTGGCAGGCGACCGGTACCGGGTATGGGGCGTCAATATGTGCTTCGGTGCAAGTCTGCCCACGACCGGCGAGGCCGCGATCGTGGCGCGTCGCCTGGCCGCGCTCGGGATCAACTCGGTCCGCCTTCACCACCTCGACACCAGTCCTTACCCCGCCGGACTACTCAACCCGACCAATGCCCTGCTCATCTATCCCGAAGCCCAGGACCGCCTGGATGGGTTCGTGGACCAACTCGCCCGCAATGGCATCCGCGTCAACCTCAACCTGCACGTGGGCCGGCGGGCGTCAAAGTCACTCAGTCTCCCGGATTCCGGCGACGGATATGACAAGATCGTCGACCTGTTCACCCCAGCCTTGATTTCCGCACAAAAGGACTACGCCCGCGCCGTGCTTTCGCACACCAACCGTTACCGGGGCGTCACCTGGGCCGCCGATCCGGCCGTCGCCTTCGTGGAACTATCCAATGAGGATAGCCTGTTCATGTGGGATGCCGATAAAAGGCTGCGGTCTCTGCCCCCCTACTACGCCGATATTTTGCAGCGCCGCTATACGGACTGGCTCCGGCGTACGTACCGCACGACAGCCCGTCTGCGCGAATCCTGGGGCCGCGGTGCCGAATCACTCGGGACCAATCTCCTGAGCGGCAGAGTCGGCGAGCCGGGCGTTGAACCGTCCTGGCAGCTTGAGGTGCACCTGCCGGCCGAGGCGTCCCTGGATACCGACCCGGCTCAGCATGCCATGAGCGTCCGGGTACGAAAGCTGGATGGCGTGGACTGGCATATCCAGCTCGAACAGGCGCGGCTGAGCGTCGAGGCCGACCGCTACTACACGCTCACGTTCAAAGCCCGCGCCGCCAAGGCTCGACCGCTCAGCGTCGGTATTTCCATGGATCACGCCCCCTGGGAAAGCCTCGGACTCTGGCACTGGACCCAGCTCACAACCAACTGGGTCTCCACTCGCGTCGGCTTTGCGGCAACCACGAACGATGCCCGCGCCCGTCTCGCGTTCGTGGCCGGGGCGGCGGACGGCGACGTGGAGATCGCCGACGTTGCCCTGCGGCCCGGGGGCCGCATCGGTCTGGCGGCGGACGAAGGTCTCGATGCCAGCCCGGTCCGGCTGTTCGGCGAGTGCGAAACCGCGCCCTGCGCCCTCGATAGAATCAAGTTTCTCGCCGAAACCGAAAAGTCTTGTTTCGACGAGCTTCGGCAGTTTGTCCGTTCCGATCTGAGGTGTGGAGCCCTGGTCACCGGAACGGTCGTATTCGGCCCGGCCTCGCTCTACACCCAGGGCGACATGGACTATCTGGATGCCCATGCGTATTGGCAACACCCCCACTTTCCGGGGCGTCCGTGGGATCCCTCCGACTGGGTGGTAGAGCAACAGGCCATGGTCGATCACCCCGAATGGGCGACATTACCCGCGCTGGCGTGCGGTCGCCTCGAAGGCAAACCGTATACCGTCAGCGAGTACAACCACCCGGCGCCGAACGACTACCAGGCCGAATGCATCCCGGAAATCGCCTCCACGGCGGCGGCGCAGGACTGGGACGGGGTATGGCTCTTCGCCTATTCCCATGCCGTCGCCTGCGAGCCGCACGATCATGTCGACTCGTTCTTCGACATCGACGCCAACCCGGCCAAGCTGGGATTTCTGCCCGCCGGCGCCGCCCTGTTTCGCGATGGCCTTATGCCCCCGCTGCACAGCGGCATGACGTTCGGCCGGGGGCCCCGCAGCGATCCGCTGTTGGCGGCAAGCCTGTGGCAATCGCAGCCGAACAGCCTTATCAAGGCGTTTGACGGCAGCGGCCAGGATGCCTTGGCTGCCATGCAGTCCCACCGGCTGTCACTCTCCTGGCGCCCGGGGTTGCGCATCAAACTCACACCCCGCGGGTCCGGGATCACACACGTCCGGTGGCTGGTGGATGAAGGCAAAGGGACCTACGACGTCGAGTCCCCGGGCGGACTGGCCTGGGCCGGTTGGAGCAACCCCGCCGCCACGTCAGGGGTGCGCGTCGTCACGCCGGCCTTCGCTGCCGTGACCGAGAGCCCGCTGGACGGGCGTGAGCTTTCCGAGAGTCAGCGCCTGCTGATCGTGGCTTGCGGCCGCTGCGAGAACACTGATCAGGTCTTCTCCGCCGACCGCCGCACGGTCGGGCGGAACTGGGGCCACGCTCCGGTCAGGATCGAAACGGTCACGGGTGAAGTGCCCCTCCCCCCGGGCCGGTGGCGCCTGTGGACGCTAGGCCCCGACGGCCTGAAGCAGGGCGAAGCCGTCGTGACCGGCCAATCCCCGGAATCGCCCCGCGCCGAATTGAACGCCGGGCACAACACCATGTGGTACGTCGCCGAGCGACAGTGACGACGGCGCTCACCCCACGGGCTTGGGCAGGAATATATCCTGGAAGAAGGTGCGCGCGTAGCGGTCGGTCATCAGCGACAGGTGGTCGATAACGATCTGCGAGAGCGACGGCAGATCGCGCGGCGCATACATCTTGGCGATAAACCGGTGCAACTCGCGCACGGGCGGCGAATCCTTATCGGCCGGCACGCCCCACCGCGATTGACGCCGCGACGAAAGCTCGCGCTGTTCGAAGTCGAAGATAATCGTGAGCATGTTCTCCGCACGCGCTGCATATTCGACGAGTTGCGGATGGAAGTAGATGTTCCGGCAGTTGTACTCGTAGAGTAGTCGGAACGCCTCGAATACCGGTTCGGAAAATCCAATCTGCTCCGGCGTCTTGAGGTTCGTCTGGATCATATCGGTCACGAGCGCGTTGATGATCGCCCGGTTATCGGCGCCCAGCACCTTGACGACGCGCGGAGGCAGAGGCGGGAGTTTCCCCAGCACGCGCCCGGCGTCCTCGTAGTCGCGGCCCGCATAAGCAATCCGGTCGACCATCCGCACCACGCACCCCTCCATCGTGTAGGGAATCGTGCCGCGGCGGCGGATGCGCTCCAGCGCCTGGCCCGGCTTGGCGCGGGGACTCACGAAGGGCTCGGTCCGTTCGCCACAGTGGCAGACGATGCCATCGCGTACTTCATAGGACAGGTTCAACCCGTGCTCCTCGGTCGACGGCCGGAATGCCAGCTTGTCCACCACCCGGAGGCTGTGCAATTCGTGGCTGAACGCCTGCGAAGGGTCGTTACGCTTCCACAGTTTATCGAGCACGGTCTCGCCCGCATGACCGAAGGGACCGTGGCCGAGGTCGTGGCCGAGGGCAATGGCGAACACCAGGTCCTGATTCAGGCCCAGCGCCCTGGCGACCGTCTCGGCGATGGAGGCCATGTAGAGCGAGTGATCCACGCGCGTCGAGACATGGTCGCTCTCAGGCGAGAAGATCACCTGGGTCTTGTAACGCAGCCGGCGGAAGGCCGTGCTGTGAATGATGCGGTGCGCATCGCGCTGAAAACAGAGGCGGATCGGGTCCTCAGGCTCGTCGCGAAGGCGTCCCAGGCTGGCGGCGCTGCGCGTGGCCAGCGGCTGATCGAGCACGCGGTCTTCGCGCACCTGCGCGAGTTCTCGAAGCGTCTTGGACATAGGAGAGGCTATACCAATCCGCCCCCGTCCCGTCCAGTCTCGCCTACAGGAGACTGTTGAGAAACCCGGCTCGCGAGGACGCGGACGTCACGACCGCGTTCGCTTCCCGGTCTCATACCGCACTTTGCCTTCAGCAACGGCCGTCGTGCGCAATGGTTCCCACTTGAAATGGAAGGGCCTTGTCACCTTCTTTCCTTTCCATTGCTCGAACACTTCTCTCTGCTGCTGGGCGCACCCGCCAGGCGATGCTTTCCATTTCCGCCACAACTGCTCTCGATTGGCCCGAACCTCCTCAATAATTGGATCTTTCCACATTGTCCGACTCCTCTCCTCGCGCCAGCATATGCTCCGGCGTGCACACAATAGGGACCCACAAGTCCTGCCCAAGACAGAATCTCGCGAGTTTCAACTCAACTTCTGGATCGGCAAGGTGCGCGCAATTCCACGTAAGAAGATAGGGAATGCGATAGAATACGGCATAGGCAACATGGAATGCGTCGAGTTTCTTGGGCTCGGGAATGCCCAAGACGGCCCGGATGCAATCTGCCAGCGCATCAATCTCTTCGCTCCCTTGCAGTACGACACAGCCGGTCAACGCATCAAGTCGCCTGCGCGTCGCAGCCGGGTCGCCAGCTTGCGCCTCCGCGAGCACTACCGGCGAGACAGCAAGGGTATATTTCCCGCGCTCGCCTTCCCACCACTCCCGCGTCATTTGCTGCCGGGCCGCCGTGATCAAGTCCCGGCTCGGCCGGGCCACGTAGTAACTCACGATGGTTGTCTCCAGATAGACTGCCCGCATCTTCTTCATTCCGCCCACCTCACTGCCTCAATCCGTCCACCCGAGCCTATCTGCTCCCTCGACCAGTCGACAGGATCAAGACTAGACCCGCATCTTGCTAACTGTTTGCGGTCTCATCTTCAGTCACTGTCATGTCTATTTTCGAGTTTCTAGGTCTGACCCGAATGGCGCCGAGGATGTGCCTACCACAACGACTATCGCAGGTTCGTTCATGTTTCCTCTGCGCCGAACTTCACCGGCCAGGCGCCGGCTTGACCGTCGATTGCGCCGGTTGGTTCGCAGGGCCTGTCTTGTTTTGGATTGCCTTCCGGATGGCCGCCAACGTCTTCTCGTTGTCCTCGTCCGGGAACAGTTCGACTGCACGGGCGTAGCTCTTCTCTGCGGCATCCAGATTGCCCAGTTCCTGATAGACAGAACCCATGAGTCTATGGCCGTAGTAGTAATTGGGGAATTTCTGGAGCATCCGTTCGATCATCTCCTTCCCCTCCTGAGTTTTGCCCTGACCAAGCAACGTTCGCGCCTGACTCCATGAGTCAGTTGCCTGAGTCGTCGATTGGAGGTGAGATAGCAGTCGGTGATGGAGGGGAAGCGTGACGATGAAGAGTGCCAACACGATGCCGGCAGTAAGCATGCCCACCGTGTTTGTCTTGTGCGCCTTCCCCGCCAGCGCATTGAGCTTTCGGAGTTCTTCAAGGATTTGCTTTTCCGTTTCCTCGTTCATCTATCATCTCCTGTCATGCGAACGGAGCGTTCACGGGCGGCGCGGCAGCGCCGTACCGTGGGACGCCGTGTTCGATCGCTTCTCCTTCTGGTGAATGACCATGCCGATGACGCTTGCGATGCAGGTCAGCGTGATTCCTACGACGACGGCAATCCTGACAAATCGGAGCATGTCACTTGGTGAGGAACGCTCGGCAAATCTGATCGTGAAGCAGACGAGGGGGAGGAGGACCGCAAGCATCACTGCCGCAAGCCCGAGGCCCAGCGTCAGATTGCCGTCGTGAATCCCGACTGCAGTCCCAATGGCGACGATGAAGAGGCCAAAGATCCCGAGGAGACGCCACATTGGAGGTCTTGCTGATTTCATCTCATCAATCGAACTATTCTCTGTGCCAAGTTGTCTTTTGGTGGCCCGGTAGGCCAAGGTCGACCTGCCGAGGCCGCCGCACCAACCTACCTTCCACGGGCCATTGTCACCCGTCACGACTGCTAGTCAAGCGTAACCCCGGGCTCTGGGAGACAGGCCCGCCGATGTATCTCACTCGTATCCAGCATGATCGCGGGCTTCTGGTTCACCCTTCAAGTCAGCGTGTGCAGTGCCCAGCGGGAATGCGGCAGGGCCAACCCTTCGTGCAGTCCGGACCAGGCCAAATGCGTGCTGGGCTTAATCCTTGGCAAAAGCCCGTCATAGACCTGAATAGGACCACTGGTCCTATCACGGGCGATGATTGGTGCGCGGAGCCCCAAAACGGGCATTTCGAGTTGCCATTTGCACGGTTCTGACCAGGTTAGGAGCACTGGACCTATCCCGGCGCAAAGAGGATCTTATGAGCAACCACCACAGCGAGAGTGACTTGGAACTTGGTAGAAGTTTGCCGCGCCGCTCGACCGGGGCACGGCAAACCGTTGCACAGCCTTGACCCATCGTCTTGCGCGTCCCTCTCCTCAACGCCCCGTGCGTGTGATATACGGTGCGCACCGTTCCCTGACGCCGAACCCCATCTGCTTCCGCGATGGAACAGGCGGCGTCATCAGTTGCCGGATGGCGTCGAACACGCTGCGGAACTGCGCGTCGTACTTCGCCTCCAGATCGTCCAGTTTCCGCGCAAGATCGGCATGCGTGGCGAGAAGTGCCCGCAGTTGAGCGAAAGCCCGCATGATGGAGATGTTTGCCTGGATGGCGCGGGGACTATTCAGCACGCTCGAAAGCACCGCGACGCCGTGCTCGGTGAAGGCCATGGGGGCATGGCGCAGCCCCATGCGATCCGAATTGGAGGTCACAGTTTGTGACCTCCAATTCGCGAACTCCTCGCCACCAAGCACAAACACATAGTGGTTAGGAACTTAGTCGAGGCGGATGGCCCCGTCAACCAAGTTCTGTCAGCACTGCAGTGGCCACCGGTTCGCGCTCGGCTCCGCCCTACGGCCGATCGACACGATAATACTTGGCCATGCCGTAGGGGAAGTCGTGCGGCTTGTAGTTCTTCAGCCATGGCTGACGCAGGCTGAACGACAGGGAGTGGTGCAGAAACATCCACGGACAGTCCTGCATCACGATGCTCTCCAGGCGGGCGTATAACGCGCGGCGATCGGGGCCGTCGGGAAGCCGTGCCGCCTGCTGGTAGAGGCGGTCGAACTCCGCGTTGTGATAGTTCGCCCGGTTCGCGCCCGGTGTCTCGTTGGGACCGTAAAAAAGCTGCAGGAAGTTTTCGGGGTCGGGATAGTCGGCCATCCAGTTCAGCATGAACATCTGCGCCTGCTTACGGTCCAGTTTCCTGAGTAGTGTCGGCCAGTTGTTGATGCTGGGACGGACGACGATGCCGATCCGCTCCATGAATGACGCCAGCACCTCCGCGGTCTCGCGCGTATCCGAGGCACCAGACCCGAGTTCGAGCGTCAACTCGAGCCGCCGCCCTGTCCGCGGGTCGCGCCCGTCCGGGTAACCGGCCTGCGCCATAAGGGCCTTGGCCCGCGCCAGGTCAAACGGAAATGGATTTGCACCTGCTTCGGCTGGGCGGATGGCTGGCGGCACCGGCCCTTGCGCAGGAACCACCCGCCCATTCTGAAAACGCACCCATTGGTCACGGTCAAAGGCACACTGCATGGCCTGCCGCAGGCAACGGTTGGTGCCGAGGACGGGGTCTTCCATGTTGTAGCCAATGTAACTCACATCCAGCGCCGGCACGGCGTCCATCGTAATCCCCCGCCCCGCCAAGTCGGCGGTCAGTGCCCGGTCGAGCGTGATCACCGCATCCCAGTTGTCGCGCGAAATGCCCGAAACATCAAAGCGACCCGCCAGGAAGAGCAGCCATTGCGTGGAGGGGTCGCCCACCACATATTGTTCAATGCGGTCGACCAAAGGGAGCGGCTTGCCCGCATCGCGCAACAAGCCGGCAGCCGCATCGCCGGTCTCGCCGACTGACGGGTAGCGGTCGACCCGCCCTGTCGCCCTCCAGGCCGGGTTGCGGACGAACTCCAGTTTATAGTTCTGCACCCATTCCTTAAGTATGTAGGGACCTGTCCCGACCGGGTGGTTGACGAACTCAGCACCATAGTATTCAACCGCCTCGCGAGGCACGGCATACGCGTAGTTCATAGCCAGCATCCAAAGCAATGCCGGGAAGGGCGCGGTCAGGCGAATGCGCAGCGTGTGGGGATCAAGGGCTTGGAGCCCCTCGACCGGCGCGTCCTCATTGCGTGCCACGCCTGCCGACGCGGTGCGGTATTCATCAAGCCCGACAATATGCCCGCGCAAGGTCCAATACCCCGACGAGCCGACCTTGATATCGGCAACGCGCTTCAGGGAGTAGATAAAATCGCCGGCCGTCAGTTCACGACCCCGGCCGGCCGTGTTTGTGAAACAAGGATCGTCCTGGAATCGAATGCCCTGGCGGATATGGAAGACGTACTCCAGCCCGTCCGGCGAGACAGTGGGCAGGGACTCGGCCAGCAGCGGCTCGACACGATAAGGGCGTTCGAGATAGGCGTACTGGACCAACCCTTCATAGATTCTCCCGATTGCCTGGACCGAGGGAACGTCCATGACCAGGGCCGGATCGAAACCGCGAATGCGCCCGGTCTCACTACGGAAGACCGACTCGGTTGCCGCAGGCGAGAGTCCCGCGGCGAGTATCAGACCCACGCCCCAAAAAAGAACCCCGCCGGTACTAAACCAGCGGGGTCCGCGAAACGTTCGCTTCATGCGGTCAGGGCGTGGCCGGCGTCGGTGCCGGCGCAGGAGCCGTTGCCGGTATCGAAACCGGGGCGGCCACGGGCGCGCTCTGCGGAGCGGTAGCGGGCACCCCAACATCGCCGGCCGGTGGCGGTGCCATGGGACTTGCCGGTTGTCCTTGGGCGGCCGGCTGCATCGGAGCCGACGGGGTCGACGGAAGGTTATCGGTCACCGACCTGACGCCACCGCCCGACCCGGACACCAGCAACCCGATGAGCAACGTGTTCACGAGAAACACAACGGCCAGGCCGATGGTGATCTTGCTCAACACATTGCCGGCCCGCGACCCGAACAGCGTCTCGCCCATGGCGGCGCCGAAGGCTAGGCCCAGCCCTTCATCTTTGGCCTTCTGCAGCAGGATAATCCCGATCAGCAGGATACTGCTGAAGACCTCGATGATCATCAAAAACACTTTTAGAATGCCCATGCTAGATCCTTTCCGCGGCTCAACCCGCGGCGTTAACAATTTCCACAAACGCTGCCGCATCCAATGCTGCACCACCAATGAGCCCGCCGTCGATATCCGGCTGTGAGAGTAATTCCTTGGCGTTGGACGGCTTCATGCTGCCGCCATACTGGATCCGCACGGCCTGCGCCGCGCCAGGGTTGCTCATCTTGGCGAGAACCCGGCGGATCAGGGCGTGCACTTCCTGCGCCTGGGCCGGAGAGGCCGTGCGCCCCGTCCCGATAGCCCACACCGGCTCGTAAGCGATCACGGTCCGGCGGAACCCTGTTTCATCGAGTCCGGCCAGGCTCTTCAGCACCTGGTTGGTCACGACCTCTTCCGTCTGGTTCGCCTCGCGCTGTTCGAGCAGCTCACCCACGCACACGATCGGCGTGAGGTTAGCGGTCAGGGCCGCCTTCACCTTACGGTTAACGACGGCGTCCGTCTCATGACAGAACTGCCGCCGCTCGCTGTGTCCGAGGATCACATAGTGGCAGAAAAGGTCGCGCAGCATGCCGGCCGACACTTCGCCGGTAAAGGCGCCTTCCTTTTCCCAGTGCATGTTCTGGGCGCCCAGCTTCACCTGCGTGTTGGCGATGATGTCGCCGACCGTCTTGAGCACCGTGAAGGGCGGGCAGAGCACGACCTCCACGTCGGTCTTGTCCGCGAGACTCCGCTTCACGGCGGTCGCGAGCTCGGTAGCCTCGCCCACGAGCTTGTTCATCTTCCAATTGCCGGCAACAATCTTTTTCCGCATCGATTACACCCCTGTTGGTCGTTCAAAAGTTGAGGGTCACGTTATTTATCGGTCAGCGCCGCGACACCGGGCAGCGCCTTACCTTCAAGGAATTCGAGGCTCGCGCCCCCGCCGGTGCTGATGTGCGTCATCTTATCCGCGAGACCGCTCTTGTTAACGGCGCTGACACTGTCTCCGCCGCCCACGATGCTCAGGCACTTCGTCGCGGCCAGAGCCTTCGCGATGGCAAGCGTCCCAGCCGCGAACGGGGCCATCTCAAAGCAGCCCATGGGGCCATTCCAGACGACCGTCTTGGCTTTGCGCACTTCGGCCGCGAACAATTCAGCCGACTTGGGGCCGATATCAAGCGCCATCCAGCCGTCCGCGATACCCGCTTCCCCCACGACCTTGGTGGCCGCGGCGGCGTCGAACTTGTCGGCGATGATGTGGTCAACGGGCAACATGAGCTTGACGCCCTTGGCCTGCGCTTGGACGAGAATTTCCTTGGCCAGGTCGACCTTGTCGACCTCCACCAGCGAGTTGCCGGTGGGCAGGCCCTTGGCGCGGTAAAACGTATAGGCCATGGCGCCGCCGATGATCAGGCTATCGACCTTACCCAGTAGATTGGTGATAACGGCCACCTTGTCGCTGACCTTGGCTCCGCCGAGCACGGCGACGAAAGGCCGTTCGGGGTCGGCCAGCGCGCGGCCGAGGTAATCGATCTCCTTTTCCATCAGGAAGCCGGCCACGTTCTGCTTGTAAAACTTGCAGACAACCGCCGTCGAGGCGTGGGCGCGGTGGGCCGAGCCGAACGCGTCGTTCACGAACACCTCGCCGTCACCAAGCTGGGCCAGCTTCTCGGCCAGGGCGAGTTGTTTCTTCTTCATCTCGGCCTTGGCAGCTTTCTTCTCGTCATCAGTCGCCGTATCGGGAAGCTTGGCCTTGCCTTCTTCTTCCTTGTAGAACCGCGTGTTCTCGACCAGCAACACTTCGCCCGGCTTCAGCGCCTTCGCCATGGCCAGGGTCTCGGCGCCGGCGCAGTCCGGGCCGAACTTGACGGGCTTGTCAAGCAAGCCCTGCAAGCAGCCGGCCACAGGCTTGAGGCTGAACTCCTCCTCCACCTTGCCGCCCTTGGGTCGGCCAAGGTGGCTCATCAGGGCCACCGATGCTCCCTGGTCGAGGATATACTTGATTGTCGGCAGGGCCGCCGTAATCCGGGTGGTGTCGTTGACCACGCCGCCCTTGATCGGCACGTTGAAATCGACACGCATCAACACGCGCCGCCCCTTCAGGCTTACGTCTCGAACCGTCTTCTTGTTCATCTGGTGTCCTCCCGTATGAAATGAGATACGGCGGCTCCCGGGGAGAGCCGCCGTCGCCGTACCTAACCGGGTCCGCCGGCTTACTTGACGCCGTCGGCCTTGGCCATGAACTTCAGCAGATCAACCACGCGGTTGGAATAGCCCCACTCGTTGTCGTACCAGGACACAACCTTGAAGAAGCGCTTTTCGCCCTTCAGGTTGTTCTGCAGCGTGGCCAGCGAGTCGTAGATCGAAGAGCGCGGGTCATGGATGAAGTCCGTCGAAACGACCTCTTCAGTTGCCACGCCCAGGATGCCCTTGAGGTAGCTCTGCGACGCGCTCTTGAGGAGCTTGTCGATCTCTTCGATCGACGTATCCTTCACGGAGCGAAACGTCAGGTCCACCACGGACACGTCGGCCGTCGGCACGCGGAATGACATGCCCGTCAGCTTGCCCTTGGTCGCCGGCAACACCTCGCCCACGGCCTTCGCGGCACCCGTCGTCGAGGGGATGATGTTCAGCGCCGCCGCGCGCCCACCGCGCCAGTCCTTCTTGGACGGACCGTCAACGGTCTTCTGCGTGGCCGTGTAAGAGTGAATCGTGGTCATCAGGCCGGTCTCGATGCCGATGCCTTCCTTCATGAGCACGTGCACGACCGGAGCCAGGCAGTTCGTCGTGCAGGAGGCATTCGACACGATATTGTGCTTCGTCGTGTCGTATTCCTGTTCGTTGACGCCGATCACGACAGTCTTGACCTCGCCCTTGCCGGGGGCGGAGAGGATGACCTTCTTGGCACCGGCCGCGAGATGCCCCTTGGCCTTCTCGGAGTCCGTGAACAAGCCGGTCGACTCGACCACGTAGTCCACGCCCAGAGCCTTCCAAGGCAGTTGCGCGGGATCCTTCGTCGCCATCACGCACTTGATCTTCTGGCCGTTCACGACCAGCGTATCGCACTCGGCCAGCGACGCATCGCTCTTCGTCGCCGAGACCTCGTGCTTGAACCGGCCATGGACCGAATCATACTTCAGCTGATAGGCGAAATACTCGGCGTCCGTGGAGATATCCACCACGGCTAGAACGTCGATGCCCTTTCCGAGCAAACCCTGATCGCAAATGGCCTGGAATGCCATACGGCCGATACGGCCGAACCCATTGATGCCAACCTTCATACCCATCGCTGTCTCCTTCTGCTGCGTGTCATTGTGGAACCGGTGCCGCCGCACCGTGCAGGCACGGCTCGCGTGGACCGAACAAGCGTGCGAGGATACTGCATCCATCACCCGCCCGTCAACAGTGCTTTTACGGTTCGGATCAGGGGCTCGTCTTCGGTGGCGTAACGGGCGGGCGCGCGTTCGACTGCAGGTCCTTGGTCAGGGCCTGGATGCGCGGCATGACCTGCTGAATCAGCTTCTGGCTGAGCTCCATGGACCGCTGCATGAGTTGCGGCTGCTTCTTGGTGTAGGCCTGGCCGGCCGGCGACTTGTAAAAGGCAATGATGCCTTCCAATTCCTCCTGCGTAAACGTTTCGGCATACAGCGTGATGTAGGCATCCTTGAGGTTGTCCCAACTGAGCTCCTTCTGGAGCATGTCCATGACCTGGTCGGTCTCGTGCGCAACGTTGGCCGACACATTCGTCTGGCCGTAGGCCTGCTTCACCTGCTCCAATTGGGCCGGTATCGCCTGCCGCACCATGGCGAAGGATTTCTCCATGCCTTCCTTGACGTTCGCCCGGGTGAGCAACTCCTCCGCCAGTGCCCTCCGCGTCGCATCCTGCCCCTGCCCGAAGGCCACCCACGCGCTCATCGCCACCGCCAGCACCGTCACCGCACCTGTCGTTCTCATCGCATGCTCCTTGTTGACTTGTCCTTGCCTGACGGTAGGGACGGCTCTCCGAGCCGTCCGCGGATGCCTCGGAGAGGCATCCCTACCCCATGCCCACTATTGCCTCACCTTTGCATCGCGACGAGTTGCGCCAGCAAAACGTCGAACTGGTCGAGCCGCAACGACTGGGCCCCGTCGCTCAGGGCCTTCTCCGGCTCGGGATGCACCTCGATCATGAGACCATCCGCCCCCACCCCGCGCGCGGCCAGCGCCAGCGGCGGCACGAATTCCGCCTTACCCGCCGCGTGGCTCGGGTCCGCGATGATCGGGAGATGACTGAGTTTCTTCACCACCGGGATGGCGCTCAGGTCGAGCGTGTTGCGCGTGTGGTCCGCGAACGTCCGTACCCCGCGTTCGCACAGGATCACCTGCCGGTTGCCGCCCGCCATGATGTACTCCGCCGCCATCAGCAACTCCTCAATCGTCGCGGAGAGCCCGCGCTTGAGCAGCACCGGTTTGCCGCTCTTCCCGGCCCGCCGGAGCAGTGAAAAATTCTGCATGTTGCGGGCGCCGATCTGGACCACGTCCACGGCCTGCTCGACAATCTCGAAATTCTCATGGTCGATAGCCTCGGTCACGATCGCCAGCCCGAATTGCGCTCGGACTTCCACCAACAGCGCCAAGGCCGCTTCCCCGAGTCCCTGAAAGGCATAAGGCGAAGTGCGCGGCTTGAACGCGCCGGCCCGGAACAGCCGGATCCCGCGCGATGCCAACGCCTCGGCCACGCGGAAGACCTGGTCGCGCGACTCGACCGCGCACGGCCCGGCTATGATCGCAAACATGCCCGGTCCGCCAAACGCCACGCCGTTGACCGTGACCACCGTGTTCTCCGGATGCGTCTCGCGGCTGACGAGCTTGTAGGGGCGCGTCACGCGGATGCACTGCGATACGCCCGGAAGGTTCTCGAAGAGTTCGGCATCCACCGGCCCGCGGTTACCCAGCACACACACGGCCGTGCGCTGGGCGCCGGGGACCGGCTCGGGATTGAGTCCCATGGCGCGTACCCGTTCCATTACCTGCCGGATCTGTTCATCCGAGGCATCCGGTCTCATCACGATCAACATCGGTCAGATCCTCCCCACGGCGGGCGTTGCCCGTAACCCAAGGTAGGGCGTGGGCGTCCCCGCCCCGCCGTAACAGTGTCGCGACAGTCACGGCGCGGCGAGGACGCCGTCGCCCTACCCAGAAAAACTCGCCAATTCGGTCCCGACTACGAAGAACACCTTACTCTATCACCTGTGCCGCGAGCCGGTCGAGCGCCCGTCGGTTTATTGTCGTCGCGCGACGGCCCTGCTGGTGGCACAGACACGCCGCCACCGCTACGCGTCCCAAACGCGCTACCGTCTGCACGTTGTCTCTCTCGATGATTCCCCTGCGCCCCGGGCTGGACTGGTTGAACACCACGCCCGCCACCGCGAGGCCATTCTCGCGCAGCGCGAGCAACGACAGCAGCGTGTGATTGATCGTTCCCAGCCCTGTCCTGGCCACCAGCAACACCGGCAGTCCCAGCCGCCGCATGAGGTCGACCATCGTCAGCCGGCCATCCAACGGGACCAGTACGCCGCCCGCGCCCTCCACAACCACGAAATCGTGCGCGGCCGCCAGTGCCCGCGCGGCCCGCGTGATACAGGCGAGGTCGATCCTGACGCCGGCCCGGGCCGCTGCCAGATGCGGCGAACAGGCAGGCCGGAATGCATACGGTGCCATCAGGTCCCGCTCGCCGGGCGCTGGAACCAGTCCAGCCGCCGCGAGGGTCGACTCTAGATCGGGAGCCCTCAAAGCTGCGCCGCGCCCAGTACAGCCCGTCTGCACCGGCTTCATGGGCACAGCGTCGATGCCGCGACGTCGAAGCGCCGCCAGCAAGCCAGCCGCCACCCACGTCTTGCCAACCCCCGTGTCCGTGCCGGTCACGAAGACGCCGCGCACCGTTGTCTTTTGTGTTGCCATACCGTCTACATCCTACAGGTAGGGCGATGGCCTCCGGCCCCGCCGAGACCGAAGCTCGCCATTCATGGCGCGGCGGGGACGCCGTCGCCCTACCCCAGAGATGAGAAGACCCCTCGCTTCAGCGTCTGGCCGACAGGAAGAGCACGCGATAGGTCGCATACACGCCGCCGGCTGCATCACGATAGGCCCGCCCATAGGCCGCTGTCAATCGGGCGAGCTCGCCGCGGGTCAGCAACCGCCGGCCATGCGACACCCCGCCGCCCGTCAGTCCCTGCGCGTGAATCACCCGGAAGAACTCTTCGGCCGAGGAATAGCAGGGGAAAAAGGAACGCTCGGACGACTGCTCGAGATTCCACCCGCCTGCCTTCACGGCGGCCTTGACCTCGCGCGCGTCTGCAAGTCGCGTAGCGGGCACCACTTCAGGGAACAAATGGCGCCGCGTGACGTGCAGTTCGCCCAACGTTCCCTCAATCATCATCGCCACGCAGAGACGGCCGCCCGGCCTGACGCACCGGGCGAGACTCGTCATCGTGTCGTTCAGGGGCGTCATCCAGTGCAGGGCCGAACTGCTGGCAACCAAGTCGAAAGGCGCCGGCGGCACAAAGGTTCGGGCATCAGCCGTCACGGCAACCACGCCCGTATCGCCGTCCAGGCGAGCCGCCGTCTGACGAACCATGGCCGGCGCCGCATCGAACGCCGTCAGCCACGCCCCAGGATAGACACGACGCAGCCGCTCGGTGAGCACCCCCGTGCCGCAACCGGCCTCAAGGATGGTTCGGGTTTCATCCGCAGGCGGCCACGACACGGCGGCCAGCAACGCGTCCGCGACCGTCTCATGCAGGGATGCCCCCTGCGAGTAGGTGAGCGCCGAACGCGAAAACCGCATGGCTACCGAACTGTTCATGCTCGTTCCGCTTCCTTGAACGCCGCAATCACAGCCGCGGTCAGCGCGGCGAGCTCGGCCTCGGTATGGTCATACGACAGGGAAAGCCGGAGCCGTGCCGTGCCTTGCGGCACCGTCGGCGGACGAATCGCCACGGCCAGGAACCCCGCCTCGCGCAGATATTGAGCCACCCGCAAGGCCCGCTCGGACTCCCCGACGATAACTGGCACGATCTGGCTGACCGAGGCGCCTGTATCCAATCCCGCGGCGTTCAGCCGCTCGCGAACCCCGGCCGCCCGAGCCAACAGCCTTGCCCCGCGATCGGGATCGCGCTCCAACACATCCAGCGCCCCGAGTGCTGCCCCCACGGCCGCCGGGGCTAGTGCCGTCGAATAGATGAAAGAACGGGACTGGTTGATGAGCAGCGAACGCAGGTCGGCCGAGCAAGCCGCGAAGCCGCCCTGGCTTCCCAGTGCCTTGCTCAGCGTGCCCATGGAGAGGTTCACGCGATCCTCGAGTCCGGCGGCCCGGATGCACCCGCTGCCTGACGGACCGAACACTCCTGTCGCGTGGGCTTCATCCACCAGCAGCAACGCCCCGTGTCGTTCGGCCGCCGCCGCGAGTTCGCGCAACGGCGCGCAGTCGCCGTCCATGCTGAACACGGACTCCGTGACCACAAGCTTCCGGCGCCCGGCCGGGCATCTTGCCAGCAGGCTGGCGAGGTGCCCGGCGTCGTTATGCCGGAAACGTTGCAATCGCGCCCGGCTCAGGACGGCACCATCGACGAGGCTGGCATGGGCCAGTCGATCGATCAACACGCGGTCATCGCGCCCGACAATGGCGGAGATCAGCCCCAGGTTGGCCGCGTATCCGCTCCCAAAGCTTAGGGCCGCCGGATAGCCCTTGAGCCCGGCGAGCCGCGCTTCCAGTTCCTCGTGACAGGCCAGGGTCCCCACGACCAACCGGGACGCCGTGGCGCAGGCTCCAAACTCATCGAGACAGGCCTTGGCCCGCGCCACCACATGCGGGTGCTGGGCCAAGCCGAGGTAGTCGTTACCGGAGACATTCAGCAGAAGCCGGCCCCCGACCGTGACCCGCGGCCCGGTGCCTGAACGAACAATGAGCGTGCGTTCGAGCCCCGAGCTTCGCCGCGCCGCCAACTCGTCCGCAATCCATGTTTCGCCCGTACGCATTGGGCGCCATGCTAGCAGCTCCGCAATTGGGCCTGCGATAAGAAACTGGCGATGCGAACCGGCGCGGTCGCTCGAACGCAGACTCATCGTCCATTTGGTGTTTCGCTTACGCCTGTTAATCAGATATGATCTAGACGTGAATCGAGCGCCCAGAATTGCCGTGGCCGGCTTGATTTTGCTCGCGCTGGCCATCGGGTTCTATAAGTTGGGTCAACGTTTTATCGCGGCGCCACGCCTCGGTACCCCCGCGTTGGCGCCGACGCCCGCCGTACGAAGCACTCCGGCCTCGCCGTCCGCGGCCATTCCCGCCATGCAGGCACGGGGCTCTGCCGCTTTGACGGGCGCGACCCTGACGTCTTCGGCCGCTCACCCGGGAACGCCGAAGGCTGTGCCCCTCACCCACACGCCTGCAGATCCGGCCGCTGCCTATCCGGTCCTGGCCTCGCGCGACGAGCCCGCCAAGGGAACGAACGGGCTCGTACGGCGCGTCAAACTGGTGAAAGCCGACGATTTCAAGTACCCGCTTTGGCG
Source organism: uncultured bacterium (assembly GCA_903895695.1). GTDB lineage: Bacteria > Verrucomicrobiota > Kiritimatiellia > CAIKKV01 > CAITUY01 > CAITUY01. The sequence continues at coordinate 26,121 of CAITUY010000198.1, read as the reverse complement.
GGTAGAGGAAACCCTCGCCGTCGATCCCGCTACAGGGGAGGAAGTCCCACAAAGCCGCCAGATTACGGTGGCTGATCACGTGCTCATCCAACTCGCGGCGTCGGCCACGCCTGAGGCTATCCATGACCTCGCGCGTCGGAAGTGCCTCACGGTCCGCAAGGCGTCTTCGCATTCCGGGCTGTATCTTCTGGCTGCGGCGGAGGCCGGACTCGACACGGTTCCTGACCTTGTGCGTGCGCTTTCCGGTGAGCCGTTGGTCCGTTTCGCCGAACCTGATTCTATCGTCTCCACCTGTGCCACCTTGCCCAACGATCCCAGCTTCAGCCAAGTGTGGGGCCTCCATAACACAGGGCAGTCAGGGGGCACTGTCGATGCCGATATCGACGCGCCCGAGGCGTGGGACTTGGGTACAGGCAGCACCGGCGTCGTGGTGGGTGTCATCGATACCGGCGTCGATTACACTCATCCCGATCTGGCGGCCAATATCTGGAGCAACTCCGTCGAAATCGTGAACGGCATCGACGACGACGGCAATGGCTATGTCGACGACGTCAGGGGCTGGGACTTCTACGCGAACGATGCGGATCCCATGGACGAAAACGGGCACGGGACTCATGTTTCCGGCACCATCGGGGCGGTCGGCAACAACGCGCTGGGCGTCGTCGGGGTCAACTGGCGGTGCAGCATCCTGCCACTCCGCTTCCTGAGCTCCGGTGGCAGCGGGTCGACCTCCGACGCCATCGAGGCCCTGTACTACGCGCTTGGGCTGCGGCAGCGCGGCGTGAATGTGCGGCTGACGAACAACAGTTGGGGCGGTTCCGGCAACGAACAGTCACTGGAAGACGCCATCAGCGCCAACGGGAACGCAGGACTGCTCTTCGTGGCGGCGGCCGGCAACTCGGGTTCGGACAATGACCTCACGCCCTTCTACCCCGCGTCCTACCCCGAGTCGAACGTCATCGCGGTAGCCGCCACGGACCGCAACGACGGCCTGGCGAGCTTCTCGCAGTTCGGGCTCACATCCGTCGACCTGGGCGCACCCGGAGTGTCCATCTATAGCACGCTCCCCGGCGGCCAATATGGCCTGGAAAGCGGCACCTCCATGGCTACCCCGCATGTCGCAGGCGTGGTGGCGCTGCTGGCCAGCCTCTCCCCTGCCTCCGACGGCGCAGCTTTGCGCCGCGCCATCCTGGCGGGCGTCGATCACATCCCGTCGCTCGCCAACCGGACCACATCGGGTGGCCGCCTCAATGCGTACGGCGCCATTCGCAAGCTTGCACACATCGAGCACACGCCTCTCGGCGACACCTACGAAACGGGCACACCCTACGTCGTCAAGGCAACGATCGCGCCCGCCGGGCTCATGAAGACCAATTCCGTCCAACTCCTTTGGAATACCGATGGATCCACCAACACCTTCACGGCCGTCGCGTTTCAAGCCCTGGGTGACGAGGTGTGGAGCGCCGCAATCCCGCCCCAGCCGTTCGGCCGTGTGGTACGGTATTGGATCTCCGCCACCACCACCGTCGGCGACGTCCTGCGCGACCCGGCAGACGCCCCTGCCAGCGTGCATAGCTTCAATGTCGTTCCGCCGGTGGCACTGATCGTTTCCGGATCGCCCGACACCTATGGCGCCGTCACGCCCGATTACGGCTGGTACGTGTATCCGTCCGGCGCCGTGGTGCAGGCGGTGGCCTCGCCAGCCAGCGATGCCCAAGGTTCGTCGCGCTGGCGGTGTTCAGGCTGGACCGGCATGGGCAGCGTCCCGTCATCCGGCACGACCAGCGCCGTGACGGTCACCGTCCGCCGCGCCTCGGCACTCGAGTGGCAGTGGACGCCCCAATTCGCCCTGGCGCAAACCTCCAGCGTGCCCGGCCTTCTGGCCGCGACCACATGGTGGGACGCCGGCACGGGAGCGGCCACCCTTGCGGCTCCCCCGCTCGTCGCCCGGGGAGCGACGAACTATGCGTTCGCATTCTGGAAACTCGACGGACAACGCCAACCCGACGATACGAGCGTCGCCAGCTACACAATCACCGGCATCCCGATGATGGCGCCCCACTCCGCGGTTGCCGTTTACGTTCCGGATACCCAGGATGCCGACGGCGACGGACTGGCTGACTGGTGGGAGCTGTTCTACTTCGGATCGACCAACGCGGCCCCGGATGCCGACAGCGACGGGGACGGCGTCTCCAACGCCGATGAATACCGGGATCGGTCCAATCCGAGGGATCCGGCATCGCTCCCCGTGGCTCCCGTCATCACCCATGCCCCGCTTGCCAATCCACAGCCGGGACCCGCGCCCTACCTGGTCGATGCCACGGTGACGGATAACTTCCGCGTGGCTTCCGTGACACTCGTCTGGTCGCGGTCGGGAAGCCCCGGGGCAAGCACAAACATGGCGCTGACGGGAACAAACGCCCACTATCAGGCCTTTATCCCCGCCCCCGGCACGAACGGCGACACGTTCGTTTACTCCATCCTTGCCGCCGACCCCGTGGGCAATGTGGCCACCAGCGGCCCTTACTCCTTCCGTGCAGACTACGCCGTCATGCAGATTGCGCCCGCAACGCTGACCGGCTGCCTGCTGCAGCCCGGCACGACCGAAGCGCACGTCGTGCAGATCACCAATGCCGGCTCTACGAACCTCGTGGTTGCGCTGCAAGTCAACCCGGGCGGGTTCACCGACGACATGGAACACGGGACCAATGGCTGGACCCATTGGGGCGCCGCGGACCAATGGGCGCTGACGACGCAACGATGCTCTTCCGCGTCCACGGCCTGGTACTGCGGGGACCCCGTTTCCCGAACGTATGGCAACAGCGCGCATGCGAGATTGGATACGCGAGCCTTGTTCGTGCCGCCAAGGGCTCGCCTGACATTCCAGTACTGGATCGACAGCGAACTCGACACCCGCGGCATCTACCCGTCTAACTGCTGGGATGGCGCCATCGTTGAGGTTTCGACGGACCAGGGGAAGACCTTTACGACGCTCACGCCCGTCGGCGGCTACCCCTATACGGTGTCCGGCTGGTCTGACTCGCCCTGGCCGGATGGCACGCATTGTTTCGCCGGTACAGGCGGTTGGCAGACCGCGACATTCGACCTCGCGGCGCTGGCCGGCCGATGGGTGATTGTTCAATTTCACTTCGGATCCGACTCGAATACGCCCAAGGAGGGTTGGTACGTGGACGACGTCGCCGTGACCTCCGATCCCGTCACAAACGACTGGATCGCCGTCGCGCTGACCAACCTGGTCGTGGCGCCGCAATGCAGCGCGGCCGTCACCGTCACCGTATCGAGCGTGGGCATCGCCACCGGCGACCGCGCGGCAGTGATACACATTTTGAACAATGCGCCGACTGCGCCCACAAACGATGTACCCGTCTATATGAAGGTCCGCTCCCCGCCCGTCGTGCAGATTCTGTCCGTGGCCCAGACGTCGACCGATGGCCGCGGCTGGGCGACCATCAGCAACACCGTCGCCGACGTGGACGGCGACCTGTGCGCGATCGAGTATTTGTGGTCGACCAACGCCGGGGCCGCTTGGGCCCCAAATGTCCTGGTGGGCGCCCTCGCCGCAGTGGGTACGCCCTCGGTCAGCACACTGAACGTGCCTCAGGTGGGCTCCGTCACCGTCATGAGTGGCACCAATGTCATCACCAATTTTGTCGCGGCGACGTGGAACACGTCAACGGGCGGCGCCACGCTGGACCTTGCCACGGGCGTACTCGTGCGCTGCCGGGCATGGGACGGCTCATTCTGGTCTGCGTCCGTCACGAGCCAGCCGTGCCTCGTCGACAACCACGGCCCCTCGGCGCCACCGGGCCTCGCCTGCACGTCCCATGTGCCGGGGGTGTGGTCGACGAACCCCGTTGTGGTCCTGACCTGGGCCGCTGCAACGGATGCAGGGGCCGGCGTCGTCGGCTACCGCTACGGTCTGCTTTCTGATGTAGGTATCCTCGCGCTTAATTCCCAGACAACTGCGATGGCGATCTCGGTCACAGCCCCCGCAGACGGCACGAACTGGCAGGCTATCGTTCAAGCCGTGGATGCATACGGCAATCTCGGGCAAACCTCAACGCTTGGGCGTTATTGGATCGACACTACGCCGCCTTCTGCCTCGGGGGCGACGGTCACCGTGGCCCGTGCCGCCGGCGGGAACTATGTCGTTAACACCGCGCTGTCCGGTTCGTGGAGCGGCTTCACGGACGCCGCGTCCGGTGTGGTCGGCTACTATGTTTCCCTGTCGAACACCCAGGGCACGGCGAACGGCCAATGGACGGCCCAGCCGTTTGTCACGCTGTCCAATGCGGTGCCCGATGCGACTAACACGATTTACGTATGGGCCCGCGACGGCGCCGGGCTGATCGGCCCGGCCGCCTCCGCCTCCGTTCTCGTCCTGAGCGCCAACGGTGACTGGGACGGCGACGGCGTGCCCAATGCCGCCGAAGCCATTGCCGGCACCGACGCCCGGGACCCGGCCAGCGCGTTGCGCCTGCAACCGGTTTCCGGCGCGAATGCCGGGTCGGTATTTGTCGTCCGATGGCCGGCGGCTACGAACCGGTACTATGGGTTGGCGTATCGCGACTGCCTCTGGCCCACGAACGACGCCTGGGTCAATTTCGAGGACGCCACGAACATGCCCGGCGTTGCCGGTTTCATGATCTACACCGACCGTAATGCGGCCGCCGCAACGCGGTTCTATCGCGTGTCGGTCGGGCAATCCTTGCAGCCTTAAACCCGAATGGGAGATCCCATGATCCGGAACACAGCAACAATGGAAACCGAAACCAGGGCCGCCATGCGCGGCGGGACAGGCAGCGTCACGTTCCGCCACCTGTTTAAAAAGGATGAAATCACGGCCAAAACGCGCCTGTGCGCCGTCCTCACGCTCCCGCCCGGCGCCAGCATCGGGCCTCATCAACACGACGGCGAGGACGAGCTCTACTACATTTTGAAAGGCCGAGGCGTGCTGGACGACGGCAAGACCCGCACCACCGTCACTGCCGGTGATTCCATCCTCACCGGCCGCGGTGAATCGCACGCCATCGCCAACTCCGGTGACTCCGACCTGGAAATCCTGGCCGTCATCATGTGCTATGCCTGACGCGTCACGGAATTCCACTGCCCGGGTCCTCCCCGACCTGATGATCCTGCCCGAACGCGTGCTCAGCGGCCCGGGCAAACTTGCCGAGTTGCCGGCCGAGGCGCACCGCTTCGGATCGCGCGGCCTGTTGGTACACGGCCGGGCGTTCGGCGATCGCGAGGCCGCCCTTCTTGCCAACGCGCCGGCCCGCTTCGCGGCGAGCGTCTTCCGACACCGCGGCGGCGAGCCGACGCTCGATCAGGTGGACGAACTGAGGGCCGCGATACGCGAGACGCAGGCGGAATGGGTCGCGGCCGTGGGCGGCGGCAGTGTCATCGATCTGGCCAAGGCGGCCGCGCTCCTCGTCCGGGCCGCCCAACCGGCCCAGGCCTACCAAGACGGCGCGCCGGTGGAAAGCGATGGGCTGCCTTTTCTAGCCGTCCCCACAACGGCTGGAACGGGGTCGGAGGCCACGATCAATACGGTGCTTACCAATACACGGACCGGCGCCAAGAAATCCATCCGTGATCCACGCATGATGGCCCGTGTAGTCATCCTCGATCCGCAGTTGCTCGCGACGTGCCCGCCCGCTGTTATTGCGGCTTCGGGTCTGGACGCGCTCACACAGGCCGTCGAAGCTTACACCAGTCGAGGCGCCACGCCGTTCAGCGACGGACTGGCGTTACAGGGGCTCCGGTTGGTCGCCGGCCATCTTGAGGCCGTCTACCGCGATGCCCAAGCGGCTGAGACGGGGGGCTTGCTGGCCGGGAGTTTCATCACCGGTGTGGCGCTCTCATTCGCGCGTCTCGGCGTGGTGCACGGCCTGGCGCATCCGCTCGGCTCCCTCTACCACGTGCCCCACGGCCTCGTCTGCGCGGTGTGCCTGCCGCATGCCATTGCGTTCAACCGGGATGCCATGGGCGCCAAGTACGATGCCCTGTCGGCGGCGGTCGGCCTGGATCTGCTGGACGCCGTGGCCGGGCTGAATGCGCGTCTCGGCCTGCGCTCGCCGTTCGCGGGACAGGCTGTTCGGTCCCGCGAAACGCTTATTGCGGAAACTCTCGCCAGCGGCTCGACCAAATCCAACCCCCGCCCCGTTACCCGGGCCGACGTGGAATGGTTCCTGGACCGACTTTTCGCCCTAGGCCCTACCTGAATCGTCGATCGGCTCCGGCCCCTTATCCGAACAGGTACTGGTTCAGCACATTCTCCAGCAACTCTTGACGCCCGCTGAACCGTTTCGGCTCGCCGTGTTTGTGCACGTAGGCCTCAAGCTCCGCCAGTGTCGCCTTGCCCGATTCGATCCGCGCGCCCAGGCCGAAATCATACGACTCGTAGCGGCCCTCAATGAAGCCTTCCAGTGCCCCATCCTTCATCATCTTCGCCGCCACGCGCAGCCCCTTGGCAAAGGCATCCATGGCGCCGAGGTGTGCGATGAACAGGTCCTCGACGTCGATCGAGCCCCGGCGCACCTTGGCGTCGAAATTGAGCCCGCCGGAGCCGAGTCCGCCCTGCTTGACGATGACTCGCATGGCCAGCGTCGCGCTGTACACATCCAGCGGAAACTGGTCCGTATCCCAACCCAGCAGCAAGTCGCCGCGATTGGCGTCCACGCTTCCCAGCATGCCGCAGTCCGAGGCGACGGTGAGGTCGTGCTCGAACGTGTGGGTTGCCAGCGTGGCGTGATTGCACTCGATGTTGAGCTTGAAATGTTTGTCGAGGCCGTGCGCACCCAGGAATCCGATCACGGTGGCGGCATCGAAGTCGTACTGGTGCTTGGTGGGTTCCTTGGGCTTGGGCTCGATGAGGAATTGTGCCTTGAAGCCGATCTTCTTGGCATAGTCGACAGCCATTTGCAGGAATGCCGCCAGGTGGTCGAGTTCGCGCTTCATGTCGGTGTTCAGCAAGGTGTCGTAACCCTCCCGCCCGCCCCAGAAGACGTAGTTCTCGGCGCCCAGCAGTTTGCCGACTTCGAGCATCTTCTTCACCTGCGCCCCGGCAAAGGCGAACACGTGCGCGTCGGGATTGGTCGCCGCGCCGTGCATGTAACGCGGGTGACTGAACAGGTTGGCGGTGTTCCACAGCAGTTTGACGCCGGTGTCTTTCTGGAGCCGCAGGGCCAGCCTGGCGATCTCGTCCACGTTCCGGTTCGACTCCTTCAGCGTCGCGCCTTCCGGCGCGATATCGCGGTCGTGGAAACAGTAATAGTCGACCCCGAGCTTCTGCGCGAATTCGAACGATGCCATCAGGGTGTTGCGCGCTGCGGCCATCGCGTCCTTGCCCGTATTCCACGGGCGCAGGAGGGTGGCAGCGCCGAACGGATCCGACCCCGACCCCTTGAACGTGTGCCAGTAGGCCACCGAAAAACGCAGCCAGTCCTTCATCTTCTTGCCGGCAATCGTTTCCTCGGCATTGTACCACTTGAGTGCCAGCGGGTTCTTGGATCCCGGCCCCTCATATTGGATGGCTTTCACGGTCGGAAAGAACGGCTTCATACGGATACTCCTCAGGAAGGGCCTGGCCCGTTGTTCAAAGCCCGTGGGCGGCGTCATTTGACGTGGCGTCCCAGCAGGCACTTGGGGCAGATCATAGCCCCCTTACGGCAAAAAGCAATACCGCCCGACCTCCCCGGCTCTTGCACGGCTGCCCGGGGCTTGCTAGGGTACGCCGCCAACACCCTGAGGGCCTGCATCGTTGCCACTTGAAGACCATCTTCGCGATATCATGCAGCGAAGCCTGGGCAGCACTCCCGAGCAGATGCTGGAGACCTCGCTCAGCGCGTGCATCCAGTTGGCCGGGGCCCAGGGCGGTTCGATCCTGGCCGAGGAAGGCCCGCATCTCCGCTTTCTGTTTTCCGATGTCGCCGACCTGATCGGCGTGGCCGTGCCTTTCGACAGCATCGCCGGCGTGGCGGTTCGCAACAGTCTCGTGGTCTACACCTACGCCCCGGCCGACGAACGGCACTTCGCCGGCGTGGATGATCGCCTGAAGCACCAGACGCGTTACCTCCTGAGCATCCCCATCCCATCCGTGCTCACCTCGTCCGGCGAGTCCCGGCGCGCCAGCAATGCGGGTGTCCTGCAACTGCTCTTCAGTGAGGACATTGCGCCCGAACTGACAACCGGCCGGCTGCCCTGCGAGTTCGGGCTGGACGCGTTCAAGGAGCAGCCCTTGTACGACCGCCACCTGAAGGGTATCTTCTCCGTGCTGCCCATCATCGCCTTTGGCATGGAGGTCATGAGCTTGCGGCAGACTTCGTATCAGGTGATCCACGAATTGAAAAACAAGTTTATCGCCGGCCAGTCGTGGTTGGATTTCCTCAAGGACGACCTCCAGGCCAAGGCCCCGGCGGCGTTGGCCGATGCCGGGATTCGCGAGGACGCCGAACTCGCGGAAACGTCGATCCGAGAGGGGGCCGAGCTGGCCAAACGCTACCTTCAACTCACGCGGATCTATACCCCGGCCTTCGCGGACGCGCCGCTCAACGCCGTGCTCGCGGAGGTCGCTGCCTCGGCCCGGGCCGTTGCAGCCCAACAGGGCGCGCCGCACCTCCAGGTGATTGAGAACCTGACCACCGAAAATACCGTCCGCCGCGTCGACGCCGGGCAACTGAAGATGGCTTTCTTCAACCTGATGAAGAATGCCGTGGAGGTGCTCATCGAGCGGAAGGTGCCCTCCCCGCGCGTTACCGTGACATCCGCCCGCGCGGGCGACCGCATCGAGGTGACAATCGCCGACAACGGCCCCGGCATGCCGCCCGAAATCGCCGAGCACCTTTTCGTCGCGTTCAAGACCAAGAAGGAAGGCGGCACCGGTCTGGGCTTGACCATCACCAAGAAGATTGTCGACATACACGGGGGAAGCATCCGGTGCGAAACAGGGGCGCAGGGCACACGGTTCATTGCCGTGATTTAAGATAGAGGAGAACACCATGACCGAAAACGCAAAGTCCGACGCAGTGGAAATGAGCGACAGCTACAAGCAACTGATGGACCACATCAAGCGCAATACGGATCCCTACAGCAATACGGTGCTGCTGGTCGATGACGAGCGCGGCATCCGGAAGAAAGTGGCTCGGGATATTGGCGCCTTCGCGCCGGACGTGGTCGTCTTTGAAGCGGCCAACGGCGCCGAGGCGCTGGAGAAACTCGTTGAGATCCGGATGCGCTTCCAGCGCGATCCCCTGCTCATCGTCCTGGACCTGAACATGCCGATCCTGGACGGTTGGGGCGTGATCAAGCACCTGAAGGAGGAATACGAGGGACAGGGCAAGCCCGCCGGCATTCCGATCGTCGTACTATCATCAACCAGTGGTGAAAAAGGACACTTCTTCGGCAAGCAGAGCGTCCACGACGGCCATTCCGGCTATACGCCGCTGGTCGCCATCGCCAAGGAAGCCTGCGTCGACAAGAGCCGCTACGATGGCGCCGGTGAGAAGAGCCTGATGGCGTGGCTGGGCCACTTCGTGAAGTGAAGACGACCAGCCCTGCCCGCCCCTGGGCGTCACAGCCGGTCATCCTGGCCGTGATCGCCCTGGTCGTTTATCTGCTCGTGGTGGCCGACACGAATCGTCGGCCCCCGTTCTCCATCCCGGTCGTCGATGCAGCCTCTTACCACTGGCAGGCAGTCGGCATCGTTCAGGACCGCGCCCCGGCAACACGGGCGTTCTGGCAGCCGCCGCTCTATCCCTACTGGCTCGCGCTTGTCTATGCCGTCGCGACTCCCGATCCCGCTGCGGCGCGCGCGGCCCAGGGGATCTTCCTTGTACTGACGGTCCTACTGACGTTTGCCGTTGGAAAACGGCTCGCCAGCCCCCGCGCCGCCTTCGTGGCGGCACTCCTGCTCTGCTTCTACGGGCCGCTATTGCTCTTCACCGGCATGCTCCTGCCCAACATGCTGGCCACGACGCTTGACCTTGTCGTCGTGCTCACTCTCCTGCGGCTGATCGAAGCGCCAACCCGCGGCCGAGCCTATGCCTGCGGCCTGGCTTTTGGCGCTGCCGCGCTGGCGGTCCCGAACGTGCTGTTCGCCCTGCCGATTGCGGGCGTCTGGCTGATCTGGCGAGCGCGGCAGCCGGGAGCGTGGCGTGCCGCCACCGCCCTCTCCCTCGCCGGGGCCGCCGGCGTGCTCACGTGCCTCGCACCCGTGGCCGTGCGCAACCGGGTAGTATCCGGCGAATGGGTTCCCATTTCCACCAACGGCGGCATCAACCTCTACATCGGCAACAACCCGCATGCGGACCAGACCCAGGCGCTCCGACCAGGCGAGGAATGGGGCCGGCTCGTGGCCCTGCCTTACGAAGCCGGCGCGCGCACGGACCGGGCCGCCGACACGTTCTTCTATGGCAAGGTGCTCCGCTACATCCACGCCGATCCGCTCGACTTCCTGGCCGGCCTCAACACGAAGGCGCTCCGTTTCTGGAATGCCCGCGAGTGGCCGCGCAACATCGACGTGGACTATGCCTGCTCTTTGTCTCCCCTGCTCCGCCCGCTTGCGTGGCGCTGGCACGGGTTCGCGTTCCCGTTCGGACTGGTCGGCGCGGTGGGTCTCTTTGGACTCATCACCACCATCCGCGGCCGGTGGGATCGTCAGGTCGTGGCGGCCTTCATCATGTGCTACGCGCTTTCCGTCATCCTCTTCTTCCCGGCCTCGCGCTATCGGCTGCCGATCATCCCGCCCCTCGCGATCTTTGCCGTGCTCGGCGCCGAGCATCTCTGGGCGGTCGTACGGCGCCTGGACCGGCTCGCCTGGGAACGAGTCGCCCTGCTCGGCGGCATTCTCGTACTCGTCAACCTGCCGCTCCGCGCGCCGACCGACGCCGCCCGCCTCGATGCGGAACTACACACCGACGTGGGCGTCGGGCTGCAGACCCGGCACCGGCCTGCCGAGGCGCTCGCCGAGTACGGGGCCGCCTTGACGCTGGACCCGCGCTTCGCCGATGCGCTTTACTATCGCGGCACGGCGCTGCGCGACTTGGGCCGAATTGATGAAGCCGTGGCCGATTTCCGGTCCTGTCTGGCGTTACGACCGGACCATACCCGGGCCATGCATGATCTTGCGGTAGTTTTGTTCGAGCACCAGAAGGACGTGAAGGAATCCGAGGCCCTGCTGCGTGCCGTGGTGGCCCGCGAACCCACGAACGCCCAGGCCATGACCAACCTGGCGATCCTCCTGACCCGCACCGGCCGCAAGGACGAGGCCGCCGAATGGATCAATCGCGCCAAGGGCGCTGTAACCGCGCGCTGAACGGGCTGTTCAAGGTGTCCTTCGCGCTCCGTCGCGAAGGTCGGCGGTTGCGCACGCTCAAAGGCGGGAGATTCGAGAATTGCTAGCGGCCAGGCAGCCCGGTAAGGGAGAGAATGCGCTGCTTGAAATCCGCGTATTCAGGGCCACGGCTTCGCTCGAGTTGCGACAACCGGTAGAAGCGATTCGTCGACGGCGATTCCGTATGCCCCATCTTGAGGTCGATATTGTCGACGTTGACCACTGTCCAGCACTCAACAAAACCGGCCTGCCGGGCCTTCTGGTGGCTCTTCTCGGCCTCGCCCAATCGATTGTGGATATTGGAGAAATCCGTCCCGCCCTTGATCTCGATGGCGATGATGTTCCTCATCGCTCCGTCTGTCATGCACTCCTTGATCACGATATCGGGATCGGCCGCAAACTCGATCAGAACCTGTCGCTTTGCCGCATTTTTGATTTGTATACGATGCGACTCCGTTTCGGTGCAATGTCTCCTCACGATCGCATGGATTATATCGAACACCTTAACGACTCCGGCGGTGCCCTTCTTCACATTAGCCCCGCCCCGCAGTTGCGGACCCAGCGTAAGTAACGTCAAATCGTCGATTAGGTCACGGGTCAGACGATCAAGTCCGATACCCGCGACCAGCACACATGCCGCGGCAACCAGTTGCGAGCAGAGCTCGGGCAGTCGTTGGGCGCTATCCCGCGTGAGGACACCTGTTTCCTCCATGCTTTTGAAGGCCGTCGTCCCCAGCGACCCCTGGTAGAATGCTTTCTGACTGTAACCCAGCACCAAGCGGTAGTAGCCCAGAAGCTTAGGATTCTGCGCCAGAAGCGCAGGCACGGCGAAAAGCAGTTCGCCCCGCAAGCCGCGGCCCGCCAGTCCGGACAGGTCAGCCGCCGGAACAAGAGAGGCCAACTCACGGTCCACGTCCGCGATGTCCATTGCGGCCATGGTGTGGCTCAATGCCTCGATCAGGTAGTCTCTGCGTAGGGCCTCGATCGCCCCCGCGAAACCCACCTGTAAGTCCGGCCGTGGAAGTCGAATGGGACGGTGCTTCATGCTATCAACCTCGGTTGCTGTCTTAGGCGGCGTTCATTGTCGGCAAGACGACGCGTGGCCATGGCCACGTATTCTGGATGCAGTTCGACGCCCACATAGTTGCGTTGTAGGTTCTGGCACACGACGCCGACCGTCCCGGAGCCGAAGAAGGGATCGAGCACATGGTCCCCTGTTCGACTCCCGGCCAGCACACAGGGTTCGATCAGGGCGGGAGGAAACGTCGCAAAATGCGCATCGGGAAACGGCATTGTGTTCACATCCCAGACCGTCCGCCGGTTCCGCCGCTTTCCGCCGCCGTTCACCTCCTGAACGGCCTCGTGATCGTAGTAATACTGCTCGGCTTTCGAAAACAGGAAGATATACTCGTGAGATCGTGTGGGGCGGTCCTTTACGCTCTCTGGCATGGCGTTTGGCTTGTTCCAGATAATGTCGCTCCGGAGGTACCAACCGTCTTGCTGAAGCGCGAATGCCAAACGCCACGGTACGCCCAACAGGTCCTTCGGCTTGAGTCCCTCAGGCGTATCCGGGCGCGTACTCATGGCCCGAGCCGGATTCTTCTTGTCCGGCGCGCGCCAACCCCGGTTCCCACTGGTGTAACCATCGCCTATGTTCAGCCACAGCAACCCGTCGAAGCGGAGCACTCGTCGGACTTCGTTGAATACGGCAACCAGACGGTTGAGATACTGCGGCAGAGACTCCTCCAAGCCGATCTGGCCCTCGACGTTGTAGTCCCTTAATCCCCAATAAGGCGGCGACGTGACAACACACTGTACGGAGTCGGACGGCAATCTGCGAAGCCCGCCCAACGCATCGCCATGCAGGATCACGCTCCCAAACAGAGGGAGTTGTTTGGCATCCGCGCACGACACTTCTCTGACAACGAACTTGCTCATTTCTGTACCGCGCATTATGGCAGGCCAGTTTCACGATGCAAGCGAATGGAGAGCGGCACCCCCGTTTCCGTGATAGCCAACCGTCGGCCTGCATGGTAGTTTCCGCCTCGTCGTTGCCCGGTGGAAAGACGTTGAAGGCATGAGTCGCTCAGGTTTCCTTCCTGAAACCTGAACACTGAAACCTGCCCGCCCCAACGACGCAAGCTGGACAGGAGAAGCACCATGAAGCTGGGGCGATATTGGATGGTCGTGGGTTTGGCAGTGGCGTCGGTGGCGGCCTCGGCTAGCGCCGACCTGCGATTGCCGAAGTTGTTCTCCGACCACATGATGCTGCAGCGGGAATTGGCCGCGCCCGTGTGGGGCTGGGCGAACCCGGGCGAAACCATAACCGTTAAGATTGCTGGGCAATCCCTCACCGCCACGGCCGACAAGGCCGGCCGCTGGCAAGTGAAACTCGCACCGTTGAAGGCGGACGGCGCCTCTTTGGAGATGACAGTCTCCGCAAAGACGACCAACACTGTGGTCCATGACATTCTGGTGGGCGACGTGTGGCTGTGCTCTGGGCAATCGAACATGGAATTCGACATGGGCAGGTCCGACAACGCCAAGGACGTCATGCCCACGGCTACGAACACGATGATCCGCCTGCTGACCGTCAAGCCCGGCCAGGCTGGGCAGCCCGTCACCGACATCCCGTTCGGATGGGCGGTGTGCGATACGACGCAGACGATCGCTTCGGCTTCGGCCGTTGGCTTCTTCTTCGGGCGAAAGCTCTTGCAGGAAACCGGCATTCCCATGGGCCTGATCAACAACGCTTGGGGTGGAACCCCGATCGAGCTCTGGATGCCCTCAAGTGCGGCGGCGGCCTTTCCCGAACTGGCCCCAGTCTTCGAACCCTTCGACAAGAAGATGGCGGAGTACGATGCCAAGCTCGGCACGGTGATCGACCCCATGGGCGAATGGGTCGAGAAGGCGCGCCAAGCCCGGTCCAGCGGCGAACGCCTGCCGGCCCTTCCTGAGGTTCCGATCAGCCCCGCCATTGGCGGTCTTTCCGGCATCTACAACGGCCGCGTGACGCCCCTGATCCCCTTCGGCATCAAGGGCGCCATCTGGTACCAGGGCGAAGCCAACGGCGACGACGGCGACATCTATGCCATCAAAATGCGCGCCATGATCGAAGGTTGGCGCAAGGCCTGGAACCAGGGCGATTTTCCGTTTTACTTCGTCCAACTGGCCAACTGGCTCGTAGCCGACACGGCTCCGACGGGCGGCAACGGGTGGTCCAAAATCCGCATGGCGCAGGTCAAGAGCCTGCAGATTCCGCACACGGGCATGGCGGTGGCCATCGACGTGGGCGCGGCCGCCGATATTCACCCCAGAAACAAGGAAGATGTCGGCGATCGTCTGGCGCTCTGGGCGCTCAAGAACGACTACGGCCGAAAGGACCTGGTCTGCAGCGGACCGATCTACAAAAGCATGACCGTCGAGGGCACGAAGATCCGCGTGAAATTCGATTATGCGGATAAGGGACTGATCGTGGGCAAGAAAACGGGCCATGGTCCTGCCACGGAAGATCCCAAGGGCACCCTCACGCGATTCGCCGTGGCCGGCGCGGACAAAGTCTGGTCGTGGGCGGATGCGGTTATCGACGGCTCGACGGTGCTGGTTTCAAACCCCAGCATCGACGCCCCGGTCGCCGTGCGCTATGCGTTCTCCATGAACCCGGAAGGCTGCAACCTGTACAACGCGGAAGGGCTGCCCGCCTCTCCGTTCCGCACCGACACCTGGTAAAGCGCGAGGCCCGCTATGACAACACCGGAAACTGCACCGATCTCGGATTTCATCCGGGACATCATCACGGACGACCTGAAGACCGGGAAGCACACGCGTATCGTGACCCGCTTCCCGCCCGAACCCAACGGCTATCTGCACATCGGCCACGGCAAGGCGGTATGCCTCGATTTTGGTTCGGCTCTGGAATTCAACGGCGAATGCCACCTGCGCATGGACGACACGAACCCATCCAAGGAAAGCATGGAGTACGTCGAGTCCATCAAGACCGACATCCGCTGGCTCGGGTTCGACTGGGGCGAGCACTTCTACTACTCGGCCGACTATTTCGAGCGCATGTATGAAGCCGCCCGCACCCTGATCCGGAACGGCAAGGCCTACGTGTGCGAGTTGAGCCAGGAGCAGTGGAAAGAGTACCGCGGCATTCCCACGCAGCCGGGCAAAGGCAGCCCGTTCCGCAGCCGCCCGGCCGAGGAGAGTCTCGACTTCTTCGCCCGCATGCGGGCAGGCGAGTTCGGCGATGGCACCCTTTGTGTCCGCGCCAAGATCGACATGGCTTCGCCCAACCTGCACCTGCGCGATCCCGTCATCTACCGGATCATGCGCGTGCCGCACTACCGCACCGGCGACGCGTGGTGCATCTACCCGACGTACGACTTCGCCCACCCGCTTGAGGACGCATTCGAGGGCATCACGCATTCGCTGTGCACGCTCGAGTTCGAGGTGCACCGTCCGCTGTATGACTGGTTCATCGCCGAGCTAGGCTTCGAGAAGAAGCCTCGCCAGATCGAGTTCGCGCGCCTGAACGTCACCTACACGGTGCTCAGCAAGCGCAAGCTCCTGGAACTGGTGCAGGGCGGCCTCGTCAAGGGCTGGGACGATCCGCGCATGCCCACGCTTTGCGGCCTCCGTCGGCGCGGATTCACGCCGGAGTCCATTCGCAACTTCTGCCACCGCATCGGCATCACGAAGTTCGATGGCTACACCGATATCGCGCTGCTGGAGTTCTGCCTGCGCGACGAACTGAACAAGACCGCGCCGCGGGCCATGGCCGTTCTGGACCCGGTCAAGGTCGTCATCGAGAACTACCCCGCCGGCCAGGTGGAGTGGATGGAGGCGGTGAACAATCCTGAGGATCCGGCGGCCGGCACGCGCAAAGTCCCGTTCTCTCGCGAAGTCTTCGTCGAGCGTGAGGACTTCATGGAAGACGCCCCGAAGAAATTCTTCCGGCTCGCCCCGGGCCGCGAAGTCCGGCTCCGCTACGGCTACCTCGTCACCTGCACCGGTTGCGTCAAGGATGCGTCCGGCAAGGTGACGGAGATCCGGTGTACATACGACCCCGCCACCCAGGGCGGCAATACGCCCGATGGACGCAAGGTCAAGGGCACCATCCACTGGGTCGCCGCCTCGCACGCCGGCCGTGTCGAGCTCAGGCTCTATGACCGCCTCTTCAAAGTCGAGCATCCCGAGGCTGTGCCGGAGGGCGTCGACTACAAAACAAACCTGAACCCCGAGTCGCTCAAGACGATCGAGGCCGTCGTCGAGCCGTCCGTCCTTCAGGCAGCCGCCGGAACGCGTTTCCAGTTCGAGCGCAAGGGCTACGTTATTGCCGATGCCATCGACAGCGCTCCGGGCAAGCCGGTCTTCAACCAGATCGTCCCACTGCGGGATTCGTGGACAAAGACCTGATGAATATCATCGAGCCCCACATCCACATGTACTCGCGGACCACGGACGACTATGTCGCCATGTATAAGGCGGGCATTCGCGTCTGCGTCGAGCCGTCGTTCTGGATGGGCGTAAACCGCCGTTACGCCGGCACGTTCTTCGACTACTTCCTGCTCATCCTTGAATTCGAAACCATCCGGGCCAGCCGTTTCGGCATCGATCACTACGCCGCCGTCTCTCTCAATCCAAAGGAGGCGGAGGATACCGCGCTGGCCGCCGAGGTCATTGACGGCCTGGCCCCGTATCTGGACCATCCTCGCTGCGTCGCCCTGGGCGAGATCGGCTTCAACAATATCACGCCCAACGAGGAGGCCGCCTTTGTCCGGCAACTGCGTCTGGCCAGGACACGTCGGATGCCCGTGATCATCCACCTGCCGCACGTGGATAAACTGCGCGGCGCGAAGCGCATTGCAGAAATCCTGAAGGCGGAGGGCCTCGACCCCGACCGCGTGCTGATCGACCACAACACCGAGGAAACGATCCGTCTGTCGCGCGAGACCGGCTGCTACGCCGGCATGACCGTGTACCCGATCTCCAAACTTGACCCCGAGCGAGTGTCGGCCATCATCCGCGAGTACGGGGCCGACCGCATGATCGTCGACGGCTCGGCCGACTGGGGCGTCTCCGATCCGCTCAGCCTGGTCAAGACGGTCGATCGACTGCGGCGGGACGGAGTGCCTGAGGATTCCATCCTTAAGCTCGTGTCGGGCAATGCGATGGCCCTTTACGGCCACTCCCCCAACTGGAAGCCCAACTTCACGATCCAGCCCCTCGATCCCCGCGAGTTCCAGCGGTGAAAAGGAGCGTGGCCCCGGCCAGCACTCCCGACAAAGACGTTGACTGATCTCACCTGCCCCGCAACCATACGCTCGTCTGTTCCACGCCCCGGCAGGTCAGCTGAACAGACGAGGACGTTCCCCTCCCAAAACTTCAGAGAGCGTTCGCTTCATGGGAGGGCGAGCGTCCTCGCGAGCCGGAGATCGCGTAGAGCGCATTCTTCAGCAGGTTGCTAGCCTCATCACCCCCAATAGAATCAGTGGTTTCATCGCATTCGGCTGTTATCTGGAGTCATCCCGAATCCGCTCATTTTCGGGCACCGGGTTACAACAAAAGGTTACAACTCGCGCCCCTTGCCGCTGGCCCGCGGCGACCCATTGCGACCAAATGCGAATGTTGTTTACAGCTTCACGGACCCCAGTAGTATCACGGTGCCAGTGCGGATCGGCATGTAAGATGGTTAGCCCAAGACAATGAAATACGAATTGCCGCCAAACAACAGAGATTGCTCAGATAGGGTCCTTCTTGACGATCTGCGGAGCGTCGCCGCGCAGTGTGGCAAGAATACCGTAAAGCGGGACGAATATGGGACCCGCGGCCGCTTTAACCCGACGACCCTCATCAAACGCTTCGGAAGCTGGAACCAAGCCCTCGAAACTGCCGGCCTCGTCACGACCAAGCGCCAGAACATACCGCGCGACGAACTGATTTCGGACCTCAAGCGAGTAGCCAAGAAACTTGGCCGAGCAACCGTTCTGGCGCCACAATATGCAACTCATGGAGCGTTTGCGGTGGGAACAGTCACGGGTGTCTTTGGTAATTGGTCCGCAGCGCTTGCAGCCGCAAGTCTGGCGCCAACCGGGTTCACCCAGAAACTCTCGGATGATGATCTCTTTACGAATCTCGCACAGGTCTGGGAGAATCTCGGTCGAGTTGACATGACGCCACCCACTTCCAAGTTCGGACATGCCGGCTATCTTCGACGATTCGGCGGTTGGCGAAAGGCGCTGGAAGCCTTCATTCTTGCAGTCGGCGAGGATGAACACAGACTTGTCCCGAAGACAACAGAGACACCGGCTGTCCCTCCGGGGACACAGCATGCGATACGCCACAAGACTTCTCGAACGATTTCATGGCGTATGAGATTCATGGTAATGAGGCGGGACAGTTTCAAGTGTAGAATGGACGGACGAAGTCCGGCGACGCACCCAGGCACCATTCTTGAAGTTGATCATGTCGCGCCATGGGCGGCCGGAGGTGAGACAGTGCTCGAAAACCTTCAGACACTTTGCCAGCGCTGCAATGGCGGAAAGAGCAACCTGGAGATGGAAGAGGGCCAACGCGCCGGTGGTGGGTAGTTTCGACCCGTGGCGGGTCTCGCACCCACACCGGCAACGTTGAGCTAACCCATGCGAACCCAAACGGTTGAACGGAGGACTTAGTGAAAGCGTGTTACTTTCTCAAGAAGGCGTTCAGGAATGATCCCGTATCAACATCCGCACTGGCGGCTGTCTTTGTCGTTCTGGCCGCCGAGGCGTTTCTGTGTTGTCATGTGATATCGACCAACACCCATCGATCTACCAACGCCAGCATTTTCATGTTGGCATGTTCCATTGGCTCACTGCTAGGTATGTTGGCATCGCCATATACAACGCAAGAGAAGGCAGGTTTCTCGTCAACCGCCAAACTCGCAATTGCGTTTGCTGCCGGATTGTTCACAGACGCGGCAAGAACCCGTATCGCAAGCAGTTGCCTTGGGAAGGACAACATCTTCCTTGTTTCAATAGCGCTCGCGGCAGCAATCCTGACGTTTATGTTCGCATACATACTCCGCGCGTACATCGTGCCTAATCTCTACGATGGAAAAAGAAGATGAGCATCGCGACATTCGTGGCCAGCGCGATCGACAACCTGAATAGCCAGCGGCCCGACGTTGGCCTTGCTCTTGTTTGCTCCGCCGTTGATGCGACGGCGTCTCGCAAGTATCCGGAAATCCAAACAAACAATGGCAGATACAAGCGCTTTCTCAAGGACAACATGCGCGTCATCACGACGTACGGATTCCCTGGCCTCGTTGCCAGCGAAATCAGAATCAAATGTGACAGCATTCCTGATGTCAAAAAGGATTCTGCCGGTCATGCAGATTTCTGCGACATTCTCTATCATATCATTCGGTGTTCTCTTGTTCACCAATGCGTGATCGACGAGACAATTGCATTTGTGCATTATTCGCATATGGGAGATGAAGGCAATAAATTCCACATCCCGAACACTTTGGTCTTCGGCCTTCTGATGGCAGTCGTTCTTACAGACTGCAACGCAAACCAGCGCCTCGATAGAGATTATCGCCTTAGACTGAACAACGAGGTACTGGATCTGAATGATCTATGGGGCACCTATGCGGAGTTTGCAGACAAGGATTCGCACAAAAGAAAGAGTTCAGCGCAGCACGCCCAACAGCCTCGCGACATCGGCCCGCAGGCGTTCGGGGAGCCTCGCCACGCCTGACATGCTTCGCATAACGCGAATAACGAACCCGGCACGCCTTGAAGTCCTGCGGCAGTGCGGCTACGCCAGTTTTGGCGCTCTGACCTCCACGGCGAGTCTAAGACCGGCACTTTCCAGAATAGACGCAAGGCTGGAGAGTTGGGGGTTGCCCTTGCGGGAAAGCATGCGGTAGAGACTCTCGCGGTTCAGATGGGCCTTTCTGGAAAGCCGAGCCATGCCTTTGGCCTCGGCAATGTCACGAAGGGCCAGCAGGAACACCTCCTTGGACTCTTCTTCAAGGGCGGCGTTGAGATAGGCCGCCGCCTCTGCGGGATCACCGAGATCCTTGACAAGCCCCTCGCGGTAGCTGGTTGTTACTTTGCTCATGATGTCCTCCGCTTGTATGACTGCCAGTACAGTTTCGCGGTCGCGATGTCCCGCACCTGTGTCCGTTTGTCGCCGCCGCAAAGCAGGATGACCAGAACTTCGCCGTCCTGTCCGAAATACACTCGGTACCCAAGACCGAAATCCAGCCGAAACTCCATGACACCATCGCCTACGGACTTGCAGTCGCCAAGATTTCCGAGGCGCACCCGATTGAGTCGGACGCGAATCCTGGCGCGCGCCTGGGGATCCCGAAGAGAATGAAGCCATTCACGGAACGGGTTACGCCCCGCCTCCGTCAGGTACTCTTTGAGTTCCCGCTCTTTCATCATCACCAATGTAGCTTATATGCTACATTCACACAAGAGCATTCCTTCTTGAGCGACTACAAGAATACCTTGGGCCCATTCTCCGCGATTGCTTCCCGCTCCCGTGATGCGTAATATCCGGTTTTTCACGTTGGCACGGCGGTAACATAAGGCGACCGCAGGCCGACGGATGGGGAGCGGGAGGCGACATGTCGGACATACTGAACGAACTCAGCCAGATCATTGAGCGCCAGGACCGGCCGGATCCGGAGCTGGTCAAAAAGCACAATATCAAGCTGGGCTTGCGCAATGAAGACGGCTCGGGCGTGATCGTCGGGCTGACCGGCAAGGGCAAGGTCATCGGCTATATCAAGGACGACGCGGGCCGCAAAGTCGATGTGCCGGGCGAACTGTACTACTGCGGCATCGATATCGCGGATCTCGCCGCCCACCATAGTCCTGGACGCGGCTACGAGGAAACGGCCTTTCTCCTGCTCACCGGCGTCCTGCCCACGAGCGCCCAACTGGACGCGTTCTCGAGCTACATGGCCAGCCGGCGCAACCTTCCGGTCAACTTCCGGAATCGGCTTAGCGATACCGTCAACAACAACCTGATGAATTCGCTCCAACTCGCGGTCTGCAGCCTGTACGGCGAGGACCCGGCCCCGGACTCGACAAAGATCAAGGATGTGACGCGCCACAGCATCGACTTGATCGCAACTTTTCCCGCGCTGGTCTCGTACGCCTACCACGCCATGCAGTATAAGTACCGGGGGCAGAGCCTGAACCTCGTGAACCCGGCTGCGACAGGTTCCCACGCTGAGAACTTTCTCCACATGTTCCGTGCCGGTGCCGAGTGCACACCGGAAGAGATCCGCCTGATCGACCTATTCCTCATCCTGCACGCGGAACACGGCGGCGGCAACAACTCGACGTTCACGGTGCGCACGGTGTCGTCCAGCGAGACCGATACGTTTTCAGCCGTCACGGCCGGCCTGGCCTCGCTGAAAGGCCACTTGCACGGCGGCGCGAACGAGAAAGTCATGGCCATGTTCGCGCAGCTCAAGACAGCCATCAAGGATTGGCGGGACCGCGACGAGGTCGCCGAGTATCTGCGCCGCGTGCTGCGCAAGCAGGCGGGCGACGGCACCGGCAAGATCTACGGCATTGGGCACGCCGTCTACACCCTCTCCGACCCACGCGCTACGATCCTCAAAAACGTAAGCCGCTCCATGGCAGCCTCGCGTGGCCGCGAGGAGGAGTTTGAGCTGCTCGCGCTCGTCGGCGAACTTGGGCCCCAGGTATTCGAAGAGTTCAAGCCGGGCAAGAAGGTTGCCCCGAACGTTGACTTCTACTCGGGCTTCATGTTGGACTGCCTGGGCATCCCGGTAGAGGTCTACACGCCGCTCTTCGCCCTGTCGCGCGTCGCCGGCTGGTGCGCCCACCGCCTGGAGCAACTCGTGCAGAACCGGGTGATCCGTCCGGCCTACATGAACGCCGTTCCCCGGCGCGCCTACGTGCCGCTGGCCCAGCGCTAAGCTCGCCTATCCCGCGTGCCTTCCGTCAAGACTTGACAAGCCGTACGGCAACAGGCATCAATCTGCGCCTTACATCGGGGGAGAAAGTGCCGAAGGTTCATGGAGCAATGGCTGTATCGGTTGGAACACGAATGGACGCAAGCGCATTCGGTCTTCTTGTGCGTCGGTATCATCACCCTGGCATTTCTGGTTGTCCTGCTGCTTGCGCGGGCCTTCCAGGCGATGACCGGCATCTCGGTGTTCAATTTCGGCTCCCGAGGGAATGGACGCAGGCCGTCTGACGCGTCAAACCTCATACCCGGCGGGCACGAAAAGATCCTGATCGTCGATGACGAACCGGTTATCCGCGAGATGACGGCCCGGCTGCTCACCGAACTCGGGTATCGCGCCGTCAGCGTGGCTGGCGGCGAGGCCGCCGTGGCGTACATGGGTTCCAATGGGGCCGATCTTATCCTGCTGGACCTGCGCATGGAACCCGGACTCGACGGCGTGGAAACGTTTCGCCGGATCAAGGAACTCCGATCGCTGCAAAAGGCGGTCGTGATGACGGGTCAGGCCGTCCCGGCCGAGATCGCCGCCGTGCGAGCCTTAGGCATTAGCCATTACCTGATCAAGCCCGTTCCCATCGCCCTGCTCGCCCGGGTCATCCGCGAAGAACTGGACCGGCCGTAACGCGGCCGGACGGCTTGCGGGCCACCGCCGCCTTGCGCCCGGAAGGAGTTCGTCGGGCCGGCGCGGGACGCTTACGCAGCGGCTCCCAGGCGATGATGTTCCCTTCCAGCGGCCCCGCCTCTGATTCAGGCACCGCGTGCCCCACGATCGACATCCCGGCGCGGCGCGTGGACTCGGGATCGCCGGTTCGGAGCGGATGCCATGCGGGCAATTCGAAGCCCCCCGCCAGGAGGCGGTACGCGCAACTGGAAGGCAACCAGTCGAACGACTCCCCGCGGCACGCGTAGAGGTCGACGCACGCGGGCACCCGGTGCCGACGCGTCCGGTAGCGCTTGCAGCGCCCGGTGTCGAGATCGAGTAGACGGCAGGCAACATTGGTGTAGTAGGTCAGACCGGCAGCCGGATCGTCGATCTTGTGAACGCAGCAACGACCGCACCCGTCGCACAGACGATCCCACCCGGCGCGCGTCAGGCCGTGGAACGGCCCCGCGGCGGACGGTTTACTCATGCGTCCAATCGAAGGCGACCTCCGGCGTATCGTGCGGTATGCGCCCCTCGTCCGCCGGGTTGTAGATGTGGGTGGTCATGTAGATCAGGTTGGCTGGAGCCACCAGGACCTTGCACCCGTGCGCAACGCCGGGCGGAATCTTCGCCACCCGGCCCGGCTGGCCGTCGCCCATCAGGAAGTCCATCGTCCGTCCGCGCGTCGGCGACCCTGGACGACAGTCCCACAGGCCCACGCGCAACACGCCGGTAGCAACGTACCAGTAGTCCGTTTGTACCTGGTGAATATGCCAGGCTTTGAGGACGCCGACCACCATCTGCGAGTGGCTCCACTGCCCGAACCCGGGATGGAAGAAGTCGTCCGTGCCCCGGATGATCTCGCGAAAGAAACCCCGCTGATCCGGGTGCGTCGCCAGATCCTTGATCACCACGTCTTGAATCGATGTCTCCATGGAATCACACCCCTGCCTGATGGTCTTCAATCGAGGCGACAATCTGATCTACGACCTCATCAATCGAGAGTCCCGTCGTGTCGACCGCCCGGGCATCCGACGCCACCCGCAACGGCGCCGTGGACCGGCCGCTGTCCCGCCGGTCGCGCGTCTGCAGCGAGGCCATCACGCGGCTCACGTCCGTTCCCGTCAACTCGCCTTGGCGCCGCCGGGCTCGTTCCTCGGGACTGGCATCGAGGTAGAACTTGAACCGCGCGTCGGGAAAAACGACGGTCCCGATGTCGCGCCCTTCCATGACCAGGGGACCCTTATCCGCCATTGCGCGCAACCACGCCGTGGCTTGGACGCGCACTTCGGGCACCGCCGCCACCTCGCTTACCCGCTCGTTCACGCGTTCGCCGCGGATTTCCGCCACGGGCTCGTAACCGCCAATCCGGAAGCGCACGGCGCCGTCCGCGACAAAGAATTCGACCGGCAGGTTCTGCAACACGGCCAGAGTCTCGGCCGGAACAGCGGGATCGCGGCCCTCTTCCAGGGTGCGCCACGTAATCCCGCGGTACAAGGCGCCGGAGTCGACGTACAAGCGCCCCAGGCGGGCTGCCACGCGGCGCGCCACCGTGGATTTGCCCGAGGCCGAAGGCCCGTCGATGGCGATCACGTCACTCGGCATACGCTCCCACTTTCCGCAAATGGTCCCAGAACTCGGGATAAGACTTGTTCACGCAGCCGATTCCGTCCAGGCGAACCGGCCCGGTAGCCGACAAGGCCAGTATGGCCATGGCCATTGGGATCCGGTGGTCGCCGTAACTGTCGATCGAGACCTGGCCGCGGATCTCGGCCGCGCCCTCGACCGTTAGTCCGTCCGGGCGCTCCTCGGCGTTGACGCCCAGGCGCCGCAGGTTGTCCACGACGCTGTGAATGCGGTCCGATTCTTTGACGCGCAGTTCGCGCGCGTCCCGGATCACGGTGCGGCCCCGCGCCAGGGCCGCGGCCACGGCAATCAACGGAATCTCGTCGATCAGGTCGGCGATCACCGGGCCGCCCACCTCGACCCCTGTCAACGCACCGCCCTCGACGCGAAGGGTTCCGAGCCGTTCGCAGGCGTTTGAACGGCGGTCCTCCTCAACCTTTATGGATGCCCCCATGCGCGTCAGCACGCCCAGCAAGGCATCCCGGCGGGGATTCAGCCCCACGCCGTGTACCTCGACCCGGGCGCCCGGGGTGGCCGCCGCCGCCACGATCCAGAAGGCGGCCGACGAAAAATCTCCTGGCACGACCCAGTCGCGACCCGCCAGCCGGGGCCCCCGGCTGCCGTATCCCGAGACGCTCACGCGTGTGCCTTCTGTGCGAACCGGCACGCCCATGGCCGTCAGCAGGCGTTCCGTATGATCGCGGGTGGGTGTTGGCTCGACCACGGTCGTGACGCCCTCTGCGAACAGCCCGGCCAGCAGCACGCACGACTTAACCTGGGCCGACGCCACCGGCGGCGTGTATTCAATGCCGTACAGCCTGCCGCCGACGATGCGGACGGGCGCGCAGCCACCCTCGCCCAACAGCTCCACCCGCGCGCCCATTCTCGCCAAAGGATCCTCGATCCGTCGCATGGGCCGGGAACGAAGGGACGCGTCGCCCGTTAGTTCGCTCGTGAAGGGCTGGCCAGCCAATAGGCCGGCCAGCAGGCGCAACCCTGTGCCGGAGTTGCCCAGGTCCAGCGGCTCTGCCGCGGCCCGCAAGGTTCCCCCCGTGCCGTGAATGCGCAGCTCGTCGCCGTCAAAGACATACGAGGCACCCAGCCGCGACATCGCGTCCAACAGGGCCTGGCAGTCGGCGCTGCGCAGGAACCCGCGCACGACTGTCGTGCCGGCGGCAAGGGCGGCCAGCATCACGATCCGGTGCGAAATGCTCTTGTCGCCGGGAACTGTCAGCGACCCGGCCACGCGGGGACAGGGGAAGACGGTGATGGATTGTCGGTCGGGCGCGCTCATGGAGAAAGGCCGGTACTCTAGTGCGCGCCACCATCAAGATCAAGCCTGCACCGGCATGCGGGCGGTATGGCTGATTCTTTTGGCAGGAATGAGAGAGGATGAGTGGGAAGGAAAGCGGGAGCGGCGGGTTGCGGGGAGTTTTGAGGCGGTGTTACGGAGTGCGGCGGGGTGGAGTTGGGGCTGGAATGGCAGCCGGAGACAGAG